>JBPPNE010000060.1:0-49444 GCA_051306415.1 Porticoccaceae bacterium | reverse complement strand
CGCGTCGCAGCTGTTGCACTACACCACCCTGCACCTGCAGCCCTGGCAGCCGACACCGGAGCAATATTCCTACCACCCCCATCCCCTGGGCGAGCTCTGGCTGCGGCTGGAGCGGGAGGCCGACATTGACGGTTATCAGCCGTTCAGCCGGGCACAGCCCAGCGCCGGTTACCACAGGTTGATGGCCGAGCAGCACGGGGCAGCTGTTCCTACGGCCGCGCTTCCCCCGGGCGTCCGCGAGTTTCTGGCCGACCTCGGGATCGATGACCGACCACAGCTGTGCATACTGGCTGGGCCGCCGGCAGAGCCGGTGCAAGCGATGGTCGTCACCGGACTGCTGGAGCGGCTGCCGGTCGAGGATATTCCTTGGTTTCTCAATGCGCTGTTCGCGCTAGTGCGGCGAGCGATACATCTGCAGATCGATCTGCGGCAGGCCGCCGTTGCTGGCGATCGACCGCTGCCAGCGCGGCTGCGGCGGCCGGCAACTTGGTGGCGCCACTGCCTGGCGGCGGCCGCCCAACGCCACCCGGCGGTGGCTTGGCAGCTCGATCTGATCGAAACCGGCGGCGCGCGGCGGCGCTTCCGCTACCTCCCCCTCAAAGGCTCGCCACGGGTCTGGGTGCTGCTTGGCCGCCACGAGGGGGATAACAAACAGTTGCTGGCGCTAGCCGAGGCGCTGGGCTGGCCGTATCAGACACGGCAGCTCGTCTTCAAAGAGGGGCCGACCGTGCCGCCCTGGGTGCAAGGCGCGTCGCTGCTGCGGCTCGACCGCGGCCGCTCCGAGCCCTTGATCGCTCCCTGGCCCGACTTGGTGCTGGCCGCCGGTGGCCGTAGCGCGCCCGTCGCCCGCTGGATCCGTCGTCGTTCCGGCGGCGCCGCCCGGCTGGTGCACTTGGGCCGGCCGCGCGCGCCGCTGAAAGCCTTCGATCTCGTCGTCACCACGCCGCAATACCGGCTGCCGGCGCGGGAAAATGTGCTGCATAACGTATTGCCGCTCAACCGACCGCTGTCTCAACAAACGGAGCGCGCGGTTGCCGCCTGGCGACAGCGCTTGGCGTCTTTGCCACGGCCGTGGATAGCGCTGCTGGTAGGAGGGAACAGCTCCTCCTGCGTGCTGAGTGAAGAAACCGCACGGCAGCTGCGTGCACAGGCGGCAGCTCTGGTGCGCCGCCGCGGCGGTTCCCTGCTGATCGCCACCAGTCCGCGCACGCCCGCGGCAGCGGCGGATATCCTTCTGGCCGACTCGCTGCTGGCCGACTCGGAGTTGCCGGGCTTGCGGTACCGCTGGCGTGCGAATGACCCGAACAACCCCTACTCGGCCTTCCTTGAGCTTGCCGACGAGTTTGTCGTCACCGGCGACAGCGCTTCCATGATTGCCGATGCCTGCGCCGGCGGCCGGCCGGTGCGCTATGTTGCGCTGCCGCGTCCGACCCCACGTCGACGCCTTTACCCCGTCGCGCTGCTGCACAAGCTCATGGAGCGCCGGCAGGGCCAGTTGGGCGAGCGCGGGACGCCGCGTCAGCAGGACGCGCTCGGACGCTGGCTGGACACATTGATCGCCAGCGGCTTGCTGCGGCCGCCGCGCGACCTGACCCCGCTGCACGAGGCGCTGCGCTGGAGTGGTCTCGCGCAACCGCTGGACGACCCGCAACCGGCGATTCTCTCTCCCGCCGGCACCGATCTTGAGCGGGCGGTGGCCGCGGTACGACGCCTGTTCCTGCGTGGCCGCACGGTGCGGCCGTGATGCCGCCGGCCATTCTTTGTCACTTGGCGGTCTTGCGGAAGTTGCCGTCGGTGTTGTTGAAGCCTTGGCGCGCCCGCGCCTGCAGATAGGATGTATCGAGCGCCTTCACCGCGGGTGGCAAACGGCGCGGATCCAGCTGACGGTGCTCCACCTGCCAGGCCAGTGAGGGCCTAACGAAGCCATGGGCCAACGCCTCCTCGACCTCGCGCTCCTGAATGTGGCCGGCGTCGAGCGCCTGAAACAGATAGCGAAACCACAGGCTGCCCAGCCGGTGGCGATGATGGATCCAGGGTTGCCGCGGCTTGCTGGTGTAGTGCAGCAGCGCCGTCCACCCCGGCCGGTAGCGATCCAGGCTGTTCCAGCGCGCGGGTAGCGTATGCCGGTACTCGGGCAGCGCGAACAGCGTGGCGTAGCTGATTCGGTCGGCGTCGAGATCGGCGACCAGTCGGCGGATGTCCCAGTCGAGGCGGGCGCAGTCGAGCAGCATCACGCTGGAGCGTGCCTGCGGCTTGTGCTGCCACCAGTAATCGGTGTTGGAAGGCAGCACCGGCTGGCCGCGCATAGGCCGATCGAACAGCCGGCCAACGTCTCCGAACACAATCTGATCCGCATCCAGATATAACGCGCGGCCGCGGTAGCCGGCGAGCTCGGGCACCAGGAAGCGTTGAAAGGAAAACGCAGTGCCGGGACGGTTTTCTCTGCGGCTCGGCATTGCAAAGCTGGGCGCCTTCTCGTAGATGCGGTGGAAATGCACGGGCCGGCGGGTGTGTTGCTGCACCGACCAGATCAGAACCTGCACGACCAGATGGTGCTGCGGCATGCAGCCGATGTAGATCGATACCGGTTGGTTCGTCATTTACCCGCGTTCCCCTTAGCCGAATCAAGCCATATGCTAGGATGCATGGAATAAAAGCCACTTAAATTGCTGGAGGTTGCGTGGCGTTACCGATCACATCGCCGCCGACAGACGACGGCTTTGCCAACCTGATCGTCGTTTCTACTTTCTACCATCTTCTTCTCGCCTGCCTGGTCGCACGCGATCCCCGCTTTTCCGGGCGGAGTGTTCTCGTTATGAACGCTGAGCGGGAGCAGATGGCCGCGCTGTGCAACCCGCTCAAGGGTGCGCTGGACAGCCCGTTCAGCGACATCAGGGTGTTGCCCATCGTATCCGGTTCCAAGCTGGCGGGGGAGCGGGCGCGCGGACAATGGCTCGCGCAGCTTGATGATGCCCTGCGGCCTGCGCGCGTTATTATCTTCACCGATCTGCGGCCTGACAACCAGTTGCTGTGCCGGCGTGCCGAGGCACGCGGTGCCGCCACCTTTTGTGGCGAGGACGGCGGCAGCGCGTATTCGTCCCGGAGCTGGGCGGTGCCGTGGCGGCGCCATTGGCAGCGGCTGCTCTGCTTCGGGCCCTGGCTTGAGAACAGGGCAGCAGCCGGCAACAGCCGGCACGTGCAGACCTTCCTCGCCCTGTATCCGGAACTGGTGCGCCCGGAGCTACAACGCAAGCCATTGTGGCCGCTGGATCGCTCGGCGCTGCCCGATCTTTTGTCGCTGAGCTGGATTGATCGTTTTCTTGCGCATTTTCAGGTATCGCAGGATGTCTTGGCCTGCGACGAACTCTATGTTCCCACCAGCAGTCGTGCCACTGGCGCCGGGGAGCGGTTGCGACGAGTGCTCGGCGAAGAAATCCGCGCGGCCCGCGCAAGCGGTCGGGACTGTGTTGTCAAATACCATCCGCGCGAGCCGGACGACTTTCTGGGAGCGGCGGCCCTCGGGGCGCGCCTGCTGCCCGCCGCGATCCCGGTCGAACTGATCTACCAGGCCAGCGCTGGGCGATTGCGTCGCGTGGTGGGCGATACCGGCACCACACTGCTCAGCGCCCGCTGGCTGGCACCGCAAGCCCAGGCGCTGTCGGTGCTCCACCACGTGGAGGGATTGAGCGATCCCTGGTACGTTCGCACCCTGAACCGTTTGGGCGTCGAGCTGTTGGACTGATGCGTAACCGGCGGACGCGTGAAGCGCGGGGAAACCGCGGTCGATGACTGAAAGCTTTTCAGTTTGAAAGCATGCACAATTTTCCGCGCGAGCGTAGCCCGGGCACTAGAGGAGAGAGTATCCGCATGCGATTCACGAGCTTGACCGAGGCGCCACTGGGGCTGTCGAGGGACGAGATTGGCCGGCTATTCGCGCCCTTCGTGCAGCGGCGGGCGGGCAGCGGTGACGCCGAATGGAATTCCCTGCTGCGTGCCCGCAAGCGGAGCATCCTGCGCAAGAGCCTTCGCCGCCTGGCGCTGGGCTGGGTGCCACGGCATCAACGCCGGGCTGGGACGGTGATCGGTGAGTATTCCGAGGTCTGGGATCGCATCGACTATGCCAGCTACGACCCCGCCAAGGCGCCGACGCGCTACAGCCTTTGGCAATGGGGAAACGAGCGCCTGTTGGCCAGCAATATTGGCGCCACGCGCTTTCGACAGCTCATCCTGATACAACTGATCGCAGCGCTGAAGCCGCGCCGGGTGCTGGAGGTAGGATGCGGCAACGGGATCAACTTACTGCTGCTGGCGGGGCGCTTTCCCGACGTCGCTTTTACCGGGGTCGAGTTGACCCAAGCCGGGCACTCCGCCGCCCGCCGCTTGCAACAACAGGCGACCTTGCCGCCGCATCTCGCTGCCTTCGCGCCACTGCCCATTGTGGATCCGACAGCGTTCCGCCGCATCGACTTTCAGCAGGGCGATGCCACCGCGCTCAGTTTCCCGGACGGTAGCTTCGATCTCGTCTACACCGTCCTCGCGCTTGAGCAGATGGAGCGGGTGCGGGAGCGCGCGCTCGCCGAGATCGCCCGCGTGACGGGCCGTCACCTTTTCGCCATCGAGCCCTTTCGCGATGTCAGCGAGGGGGTCTGGGCGCGGCTCTACACCCTGGGCCGGAATTATTTCCAGGGCCGCATCGACGATCTGCCACGCTATGGCCTGACGCCCCTGCTCGCCTTCAACGATTTTCCGCAGGAGCGCTTCCTCAAAGTCTGCGCGGTACTCGCCGAAAAACCGGGCTTTACGTGAGTGTCGGGTCCACCGCGAGCCGAGTCCGCGACCACAGGATCGAATATGGGTGTCGGCTGTGGAATGCCTCAGCGTCCCGGCTATCCCGGGCCGCTTCATGCAGGCGCTATTGTTCAGATACCGAATCGGTTAACTCCCGGCGGCAGCGGCCTGCTCGACACTGGGGCGCAGCAACCGGAAGGCGTCGACGATAAGGTCGATCTGTGCGGCACTGTGGGCCGCGCTGACGCTCACTCGCACCAGCGCCTGGCCACCCGGGCTGGCCGGCGGCAGCACCAGATTGACGTAGACGCCATGCTCGATCAGGGCGTGCCAGAAGGCCACGCCCTGCTGTGGCGAGCCCAGCAGCACGGCCACCACCGGGCCCGGCTGCGGACCGAGCCAGTAACCAAGTGCCGCCAGGCCATGATAGAGCCGCTCGGCATTGGCCCACAGTCGATCACGCAGTTCCGGTCGCGCCTGTAGCGCCTTCAGCGCCGCGCGCACCGAGGCGATCGACGACGGCGACGGCGAGGCGGTGAAGATGTACGGGCGGCTGGCGTAGCGCAGCAGGTCCAACTCCGGGTGCTGACTGACGGCGAAGCCGCCAATGGCGCCCAGGCTCTTGCTGAAGGTGCCCACCACCAGGTCGACGTCGGCTTCGACGCCGGCGGCTTCCGCCAGTCCGCGGCCGTGTTCACCGAGCACGCCGACCGAGTGGGCTTCGTCCACCATTAGGAAGCCACCGAGGCGCCGCTTGATCTCGACGATGTCGGCCAGCGGTGCCTGATCACCCAGCATGCTGTAGATGCCCTCCACCACGATCAGCGTATCGCGCGCCCGCGCGCCCAGCCGGCGCAGGCGCCGCTCCAGATCAGCAGTGTCGTTGTGGCGGAAGCGAATCACCTGAGCCCCGCCCAGCCGGCAGGCGTCATAGATACTGGCGTGGCAATCGGCGTCCAGCACCACAACATCGTCCGGCCCGGCCAGCGTGCCGATGGTGCCTAGGTTGGCCAGGTAGCCGGTGGAGAACACTATCGCGGTACCGCGGCCGAAAAAGTCAGCCAGCTCCGCTTCCAGCGCCCAATGGCTGCCGTAGGTGCCATTGGCCATGCGCGATCCGGTGGTACCGGTGCCCTCCTGCTCCAGCGCGTGCCGCGCGGCATCGATACAGTCGGGATCGAAGGTCAGCCCCAAATAGTTGTTGGTGCCAGCCAGCACCACGCGGCGGTCGCCGATGCGGCCCTCGGTGGGCGAATAGATCTGGTCGATGCGGGTGCCAAACGGGCTCGGCTCATCCTGTATCAAGGCCGCCCGCTCCTGCGCCAGCTTGCCGAACTTATCGAACATCTTCATGGCCCGCCCGCCTCCAGCAGATCACTGATCGCCTGCGCCAGTTGCGCTGGGGTGCGCACCTCGGTGAGCACATTGAGTGGAACGGAGATATCGAACTCGTCCTCGATCTCCATCAGCAGGTTCATCACCTCGACGGAGTCGAGGCCGAGCTCCTGCACCAGGTCGACGTCCGCGTGGATCGAAGCCTTATCCCGCGCCAGCCGGCCGAGGTGGACAAAAAGCCGTTGCAGAACCTGTTGTCGCGATGTCATCAATGGGGGTCTCTTCCATTTTCGCCAGCCTTCTGCGCCCTGCTAGAACCGCCGCTCCTGCAGCGCCTGGGCTAGCTGTAATTGCGGCGTCCAGGCCATAACGCGCTCAAGCGGAGAATTATTGCATGTCCAGTCCGGATGCCGAAGCTCGCGCAGCTTGGCGGGCGTCAGCATGGGCGCCCCCCCGGACAGCCGACACAGCGCCAGGTTGCAGCGGGCAACGCCGGCCAGCAGGCTCGGCGGGATCACAACCCGGCGTACCGACCCCTGCCGAACCTGCTCCGCTGCCGCGCCGATCGCCGGCCAGTCGTAGCCGCCCGGTCTGCCATCATGCAGTTCGAACACCCCCGCCGGCGGCTCCGGCATCGCCAGCCAGCTCGCCACCGCGACGGCGAGATCGTCGACGTGGAGGAAGCTGACCCGGGCTGTGGTGCTGCCCGGGATGAACAGCCAGCCGCGCAGCAGCCATTCGAACAACGGCCGCAACTCACGGTCGCCGGGACCATACACCGCGGTCGGGCGGAACACAGTCAGCGCCATATCGCCAGCGACCGCAGTCACCTGGCGTTCGGCCTCGCATTTGGAGGCAGCGTACCAGGACAGCTCTGGGTGGCGTGCCGCCAGCGAGGAGAGCAACAAAAAACGCCGGCAATGCCCCGCGGCCCGCGCCGCTGCCATCAGCCGTCGGCTACCGTCGACGTTGGTGCGAACGAACGCATCAGCCGTGGCGCCGCGCACCGCGCCCGCGCAGTGGACAACGGCATCGGCACCCGCCACCAAGTGGGCAAGCGCGGCGGCGTTCTCCAATGAACCGGGTATCCATTCAACGCCTTCGACGCGATCACACGGCCGTCGGCTGAGGGCGCGCAGACGAAAGCCCTGTTGCACCAGGTGCCGCAGGACAACGCCGCCGATAAAGCCGGTGGCACCGGTCAGGGCGATAGTCCGCATCAGGCGCAGAGGGCGGTATCAGGCTCTAGCCAGCCGCGGCGGCCAGCTCCAGGGTGTCGCCGCCGGTAGCCGGCCGCTGCAGAAAGCGTTGGCGAGCCTCGGCACGAGAGCGCTTGCCCGAGGACGTGCGCGGCAGCGAGTGCAGCGGCACCAGCCGCACCAGGCAGCGGACACCGAAATCGCTGACGATCAGCTTGGCCAGGCGGTCCGCCAGGTCCGCGCGCGCTTCCGGTGCGGTCAGCCGGCACTCCACCTGCACGACCACCTGCGGCTCGGGATCGCCGGGCACCAGAAAGGCGATGGCATCGCCGGTGCGGACCTCCGGCTGACGCTCCGCCAAATGTTCGAGATCCTCGGGCCAGATATTGCGGCCATGGACGATGATGAGATCCTTGCGGCGTCCGGTGATGAACAGTTCACCGCCGCGCAGATAGCCGAGATCGCCGGTATCGAGCCAGCACGCCTCGTCGAGCACCTCGCGGGTACTGGCGGGATCGTTGAAGTAGCCGGCCATCACGCTGGGCCCGCGCACCTTGATCCGGCCGATCTGACCTTCGGGCAGTAGTCTGTCGGCGTCATCGCGGATGACCAGCTCATGGCCGGGGAGCACGCGGCCGCAGTTGACGAAAGTGCTCGCGACGTCGCGATCACCGTTGCAAAGGACAGCGCGGCCATGACGCTCCAGCTCCAGACGGTCGACCCGATCGGTCTGCACGCCGACGCCCTGACGGGCGAAGCTGACCGCCAAAGCGGCCTCTGCCAGTCCGTAGGAAGGCAGGAAGGCGCGGCAATCGAACCCTGCTGGGGCCATCAGCGCGGCAAACTGATGAAGGATGCCCGAACGGACCGGCTCGGCCCCCACCCCGGCGACTCGCCAGCAGGACAGATCTAGGCGTTCCACTTCGTCGGAGCGCATGCGACGGGCGCACAGGTCATAGCCGAACGGCGGCGCGAACGCGATGGTGGCCCGGTTCTCGCTGATCAGCCGCAGCCACTGCCGCGGTCGCATCGCGAAGTCGCGGGTACCCATATAGTCCGCCGACAGCTGTGACACCATCGGGCCGAGTACGAAGCCGACCAACCCCATGTCATGGTAGAACGGCAGCCAAGAGATGGCGCGATCATCGGGGCGAAGCGCCAGCCCCGCCGGCCCGACGATGCCCCGCAGATTCGCCATGACCGCCTGCTGGGTCACCATCACGCCGCGCGGGAAGCAGGTGCTGCCGGAGGTGTACTGCAGATAGGCGAGCTCGTCCGGTCGCGACGCCTCCAGCGCGGCCGCCGTGAGTGCGCAAGCCCCGAGGTCTTTGGCGGAACCCATGAAGGTCAACGGCAGCCCGGCGGCGGCATCAGCAGCCAGTGGCAGCATCTCGGCGGGGGCGACGATAACGGCAGCGCCGCAGCTTTCAAGCAGCCCCCGCAATCGATCGATGTAGATGTCCCGGCTTCCCAGGCCAGCCGGGACCGGCAGTGGCACCGGCACCAAGCCGGTGTACTGGCAGCCATAGAAGATCGCCATGAATGCCGGCGCGGTGTCGGCGATCAGCGCGACCCGGTCGCCCCGCCGCAAGCCCAGTCCACGCAAACGTCGTGCTATTGTCAGCGCCTCCTGTCGAAGCTCAGCGTAGGGAACCACCGCCGTCAATCGGCAGCGGCTGTCATAGAAGTTGACGCCAGCGCTCCCCTCGGCGGCGTAGTCCAACGCCTCACTCAGGGTCGAAAAATTGGCTAGCCGCTGGGGTAGGGAGTGGCTCTGGCTGGGTGTGGCAGTCATGTATGGTTCTGTCATTCAGTAAATCCGTTCAGGGCATTCCCGCGCGGGAGTGCCCTCGCTGTGGCGTTGATGTTTTTGCGAGACAGCAGGCGTCACTTTGGCCAGCAACGTATCAGCTCGTCACTTAACGCAGTGTTAATGATGTCGCTGGTTTTATTGGGGAAGTCCAGACGGGGCGGGCCTGGCCAGCCCGCATCGGTGAACTCGTGGCCGGCGAACGTGCGCGCGGTGCCGTAACGCGGAATCACGTGAAAGTGCACGTCGGGATCGACCATCATCAACATCAGGTAATTGATCTTGTCGTTATTGAACGCCTGCTTCAGCGCCTGCTCCAGGTCCGCGGTCACCGACTTGAGCTCCGCGAAGGCGGCGGCACTGAGCATCGGCCATGCGGTCGCCGCCTCCCGGGCGATCAGGACCAGCGATCCGAGGGTGATCTGCTGCGGGCGTAGCAGCACCGACCAGTGCGAATAGTGGCGTAGGGTGCTATTTGGAGCACCGAACTTGCGCATGGTCGGTGAAAGCGCTTCAGTCGCGACAGATTCCACCATCCAACCCCTTCGACGTTATATCACAAGACGTTCATATTACAGCAATACTCAGGGCTGTCAGGCCCTGGCTTCTTCTACCAAGCATCTCTGTTCCCGATCGAGAAGCTGCCGTGCTCGCTGGCGGTGGTGTCAAAGGCATGGACACTCGATACTATGGCCGCACGCCGCCGTTCAGCCGACGCGTAACTCCAGGACAACCGCTAAACACAACCAACAACCCGGGCCGCATGTGAATTCGTCCTTTGCCAACTTCGACGTGTCTCCCGTCATCAAGCCACTGCATACCCGCGCGGATCTCGATGCCTTCATCCGCCGCCCGGGCCAGCTCCATCGGGACGATGCACAACGTCCTCGACCACATCAGCGCCGAGCCTTACAAGCGCTATCGAGCCTATGAAAAAGAACGCTGAACCGCAACGCTGGGCCGCCCTGGTGTTGGCGGCGGACCGCCACGCCGATGATCCGGTGGCGATCGTCGCCGGGGTGCCGTGCAAAGCACTGGCACCAGTGGGCGGCCTGCCGATGCTGCAACGGGTGCTGCAGGCACTGGCGGCAAGCCCCTGCATCGACCGGGTAACCCTGGTCGGACCGCAGCGCGCGATGCTGCATGGGCATCCAGATCTGGAGCGGATGATCGCCGGCGGCCAGGTCGGCTGGCTACCCCCCGCCGACTCCCCCAGCGCCAGCGCTTGGCGTGGCCTGGACGCGCAGCCGGCGCACCAGCCAGTGCTGTTGACCACGGCCGATCATGCCCTGCTGAGCCCCGCCATGATCGATTTTTTTCTGCGCGAAGCGCAGGCGAGCGGTTGCGATTTCGTGGTCGGCCTCGCCCGTCTGGAGACGGTGCAGGCGCGCTTTCCCGGTACCCGGAGGACGGCCATCCGCCTGCGCGGCGGACCCTACTGCGGCTGCAACCTGTTTGCCTTCGTCACGGCGAGCAGCCGCCCGCTGGCACCGTTCTGGCGCCGTGTCGAGGAGCAGCGCAAGCGGCCTTGGCGGGTGGTGGTGGGCGCGCTCGGCTGGGTCGCGGTGTTGCGCTACCTGGCTGGCCGGTTGACTCTGGAGCAGGCGTTGGCGCAGTTGTCGGCGCGGCTGGGCGTCCGCCTGGGCGCGGTGGTGCTACCGTTTGCAGAGGCCGCCGTCGATGTCGATACCCCGGCCGACCGCGAACTTGTGGAAGCGGTGCTGGCCGCCCGCGCGGCTGCGCCGTGTCAGCCGTGATCGGTCGCCGCTCTACGCTCCCAGTCGCGCACCAGACCGCGGGCTGCTTCCAAGTCGTGCGGAAAGTCCAGCTCGCCCCAGCCCAGGCCTTCGATGGACTGCACGAACACCTGCCCGGTGCTGCCAGCGAGCTCGTCAATGATGCTCAGGTACCAGCGCTGCAGCGCCTCCGGTGTCCGCATCGCCCGCTCCAGCGCGTCGCGGAACAGGGCGCTGCCTGGCGGGCGGAAACACATCATGCCGATCGACTCGCCGTCGACACTGGCCAGTGGCAGCGTCTTGCCGACCCGGGTCAGCCGGTCGCCTTCCACGCAGACCTTCATGTCGTCGGCGTCATAACTGGCCTTGCGGTCGATGGCCAGCGTGATTGGCCGCGGTGGTGCCGTCAGCAGCCGCTGCAGCACCGGCAGGTCAAACAGCGTGTCGCCGTTGAGCAGCACGAAGGTGCCCTCGATCGCCTGCCGCGCCATCCAGCAACTGGCGAGATTGTCGGCGACTTCGTAGAACGGATTGAACAGGGTCTCGATGCTGCCGGTGCCATAGCGGCGCTGCAGCACGTGTTCGACCTGTCCAACGCCGTAGCCGGTTACCACGGTGACGTCGCGGATGCCCGCCGCCCGCAAGCCGTCGATCTGTCGCTCGATGACGGTGAGTCCATCGAGTTCGAGCAGGCACTTGGGACGGTTTGCCGTGAAGGGCAGCAGGCGGCGCCCCTGGCCCGCGCTCAGGATCAGCGCTCGTGTTGGCTGATGTTTCATGCTCGAAGAACTCAATACACTTCTCCTGGTGGATCAGCTCCCAATGGGTCACGCATTACCCGCCGCGCCGAGGGAGCAGCGGCCGGTAGCGCCGCTATGCTGCGGCAAGAGCCGGTCGCAACTCAAGTTGGTTGTCGAAGTTGGATTGCACGCCCAGCGGTTCGCACCCGGTTTTCTGTCTGATGCTGCTGATCGAGCGCTACCTCATGAAGGAAGTGCGCCGGCCGCTGCTGGCGTTGCTGGCCGTGCTGACATTCATTTTTGCCAGCTACACCGCGAGCCGCTACCTTAACGACGCCGCCGATGGCGCCATCGGTCTGGGCACGGTGCTACGCATCACCGGGTATCGGGTACTGATCGCCCTGGAGGTGCTGGTGCCGGTCGGCTTGTATGTGGCGGTCGTACTTGGCCTGGGACGGCTGCACCACGACCAGGAGATGACAGCCATGACGGCGGCGGGTATCGGCCCGCTACGGGCATATCGCGCGGTCGGGATGCTGGCGCTGCCGGTGGCGGTGGCGGTGGCGCTGCTGTCAGTGTACGGACGCCCCTGGGCCTATGCCGAGGCCTATGCACTGGAAGCACAGCAGGCGACCGATCTCGACGTGACCCGTCTGCAGGCCGAGCGCTTCAATGTCAACGCCGACACCGGCCGGATGATTTTGGCAAAACGAATCGATGCCGCTGATCGCCGCCTCTACGATGTGCTGATCTACAGTGGCGGCGCGCGCAGCGATCTGATCAGCGCCCGTGAGGCTTGGCTGGCGGACCCGGATCCGGCGCATCCCGTGCTGGAACTGCGCGACGGTTTCAGCTATTCGCTGCAGCAGCGTGGAGCACAGGCCCATACCCTGCGGTTCGGTCAGATGACCCTTCACCTGGAGCCGATCCAGGCCGCTATCGACTACAAGCGCAAGGCCGCCGCCACCACCACGCTGGTGACAGCGACGGCACTGCCGGAACGGGCCGAGCTACAGTGGCGGCTATCGCGCGGACCGACCGCGCTGCTGCTGGCACTGCTGGCGGTGCCGCTGAGCCGGATCCCGCCGCGCCGCGGGCAGTTTTCCAACCTGTTGCCGGTTACGGCAGTGTTTGCGCTGATCTACTATGCCGGTGGCGTGCTCAAAAATCTCATTGAAAACGGCAGCTTGCCGCCGTCGCCGGGCATGTGGTGGATCCCGCTGCTCATGGCGGCGGCCCTGGTCCTGCTGATGGGCCGGAGCAACAGGCTGTGACGCCTATCGTCGACCGCTATATCGCCCGCACCATCGGCAAGGGCTTCGTCGCTGCCGCGGCCTTGCTGCTGCCCTTGTTCGGCTTCCTCGACTTGATCGACGAGCTCGACGACGTCGGCCAGGGCAGCTATCGGATGTGGCAGGCGTTGCAGGTGACGGCGATGACTCTGCCCCGGCGAGCGGTCGAACTGTGCCCTTTCATCGCGCTGTTGGGCGGCATCGCCGGGCTTGGCCAGCTGTCGATGAACGGCGAGCTGACGGCCCTGCGGGCGGCGGGCCTGGCTACCGCGCGCATTGGCATGCCGGCGTTGGCGGCGGGGCTGGGCTTGGCCATGACGCTGGCGGCAGCGGACCAGTTCGTGGTTTCGCCGCTGCAACAAAAAGCGCTGCACTGGCGCATGCAGGCCCTGTCCACGACGCAGGATCAGCTGACTGGCAGCGTCTTGTGGGCCCGCGACGGCCGCCAGATACTGCGCGTCGGCGAGCTGCGGGCGGGCCGCATTCCCGTCGATATCGAGCTGTTCCGCTTGGGTGAGGACAGCCGACTGGAGGAGTACGTCCACGCCGGCTATGCCGAGATCCGCCAAGGCGGCTGGTGGCAACTCCACGACGTGCTGTTCAAGCGCTGGACGGCGGCGGGGCAGACTACCGAAGAGCTGGCGGAACTGCCATGGCAATCCATCATCCCCGCCAAACGTCTGGACGACCTGACACTTCCCGCCGCCAGCCTGTCGCCGCGGCAGCTCTACCGCTACATCCAGGATCTGCGCCGCATGGGGCAGCCGGCCGCAGTCTACGCCGTCGCCCTGTGGCAGAAGATCGGCGCGCCGATACTGACCGCCGCCATGATTCTGCTCGCGGTGCCGTTCACCTTCAGCCGCGGGCGCGACCTGGCCCTCGGCGGCCGCTTGGCGCTCGGCGCTATCGCCGGCCTCGCCGTTTATCTGATCAACCAGATCGTCGGCGCTGCCGCTGTCCTATTCCAGCTGAGTCCGCCGCTGGCCGGGGTTGTGCCCGCGGCGATCCTGCTGATCGCCGCGCTCGCGCTGGTGGGTCGGCTCGACCGAGGATGAGCTTGCGCGTGTGAATCCGCTTGCGCTCCGGTGGGATTGGGCGGCACGTTCCGCCAGCACAGAGTCAGGCCCGGCGCGCGGTATCGGTGGGTGCATGCGATGACTATACTACGCCGCCATTCTGGCCAGCCAATTTGCGAGATTTCCACATGACCCTGGATGTTTATCTGGTGGGCGACTGCGACCTCCGTCTTTGGGGGTTGACGCCCCGCCAACGTCTCGAGCGCCAGTTACGCAGCCTGCCGCAGACGCGCCTGCTGGATCACGGACAGCCGCTACCCCCCGCTGGCGAAGTGCTGCTGTTGCGCGCCGATTACGTCTACGACGAGCGCGTGCTGCGCGGTCTGCTGAAGGCCGCGGACGTTGCCCTGCAGGATCCCCGCGACGGCACCGTCGTCGCCGCCCGCAGCGATGCCTACCGCTGGCACGGCATGCCACAACTGAGCGGGCCGGCACTGGCCGAGCTGGCGGCGGTATTGCCGGCGGCGGTGGCCGAAGGCTTGCAGGCAAAACTTCGCAAGTTCGATAAACCCTGGGTCGCGCCGGTGTCGGCGACCAACCGCCGGCACCTGGAGAAAGCATTGTTCAGCGGGGCCTACAAGGGCGTCACCGACTTTATCACCCGCGCGGTCTGGCCGATGCCGGCGCGCTGGGCAACAAAGCTGTGCATCAGCCTCGGCCTCAGCCCTAACGCGATTACCGCCGGCAGCTATGTGTTCGCCATCCTCGCCGGCTGGTGGTTCTGGCAGGGTGCCTACGGCTGGGGCCTGCTGGCGGGCTGGTTGATGACATTTCTGGATACCGTCGATGGCAAGCTGGCGCGGGTAACGCTTACTTCCAGCAACTTGGGCAACATTCTGGACCACGCCCTGGATCTGGTGCATCCGCCGCTCTGGTACCTCGCCTGGGGGATGGGCCTCGGCCTATCCTGGCAGCTTGGGCCGCCACTGGCGGATGTGCTGTGGGTGATCTTTGCCGGCTATGTGGGCGGACGGCTGTGCGAGGGCGCTTTCAAGTTCGCCGCGCCGTTCTCACTGTTCATCTGGCGACCCTTTGATTCGGTCAATCGCCTGGTGACGGCGCGCCGCAACCCGAACCTGTTGATCCTCAGCATCGCTTGGCTTGCCGGCAGCAATGACACGGGCCTGCTGCTGGTGGCGGCCTGGACGTTGATCTCCACGCTGGTGCTGTTGGCGCGCGTACTCTGGGGCCTCGCGCTGCGCTGGCGTGGACACGAGCTGCAACCCTGGCTGAGCCGGATCGATCCGCAGGCGGACAGCCACCGACCGCTGGTGCGGCTGTTTGCCCCCGGCACCGGGCCCGCGGATGTCTGACCTGCCGAGCCGCGCTGGCGGGCGCATCGGCATACTGCTCAATCCTAACAGTGGCCGCGTCCGCCGTCGGCTCGCCGTGCTGCGACGGCTGGCGGCGGACGTGCCGGGAGCCGATCTGCACGAGACCCGCCGGCCCGAGGACGTCGCATCGGCGCTGCGGAGCATGCCGGCAGCGACGACGGAGCTGCTGGTGGTAGTGGGCGGCGACGGTACGCTGCAAGCGGTGCTGACAGCACTGCTGCGGGAAGCGTCGGCCCAGCCGCCACCCCTGTTGGTGATCCCCGCCGGTACCACCAACATGAGCGCGGTGGATCTGGGAGCGCGGCGGCGACCGCAGGCGGCGCTGCGCGCCTTGGCGCGCTGGCGGCGTGGCAACGGCGCTGAGCCGACCCTGACCCAGCGGGCGGTCCTGCGCGTCGACGGTATCAAGGGTATCGACACCGAATATGCCATGTTCTTCGGCACCGGCGCCATTCACAGCGGCGTGCGCTATTTCCAGCAGCGCGTGCGTGGCGCCGGTGTGCGCGGCGGCCTGGGGCCGGTGCTGACGTTCGGTCGCATGCTGGTGGCGCTGCTGCGCAACCGGCCGCATCCATTGCTGCCGACCAGTCAGGTTCACATTGAGGGCGACGCCGCCCGCTGGCAAGGTGATTGGCTGCTGGTGCTGGCTTCCACGCTGGATCGGCTGCTGCTGGGTAGCCGGCCGTACTGGGGCGCGGCGCCGGCGCCCATCCACTTCACTGCCGTCGCGCATCGCCCGCGACGGCTATGGCGGACGTTCGCCGCCATCGTGCGCGGGCGTGGGGCGGCTACCGCCCGTGAGCCCGACGGCTACGTCAGCCGCAACCTGCAGACGCTGAGCCTGACCGGGATCGACGACTTCGTGCTCGACGGCGAGTGTTTCAAGGCCGCTTCGCCGCTGCGGATCTCGGCCACCGCGCCACTGCGTTTCCTGGCCTTCTGACGAGCGGACGATGACGGCCTCGTCGCCAGCCCCACCGCTTCCCGCAGTGCTCGCGGAAATCGGGCGGCAATGTGAAAGACCGGTGGCGCCGGAGCTACAAATCCTGTGCGATCAGGTGCGAGCCCGCTTCGGTGATACCTTGGCGGCGGTATTGTTCTACGGCTCCTGCCTGCGCAGTGGCGATCCCACCGACGGCCTGGTGGACCTCTACGTGTTGGTCGACCGTTATTCCGACGCCTATCAAAGCCGGGTGCTGCGGACCGCCAACGCCTGCCTGCCGCCCAATGTGTTTCTCTTGCAGACGCGCACCGCCACGCGCCGCGCAATACAGGCCAAGTACGCGGTGCTGTCGTTGGCGGATTTCGAGGCTGGCGCCGGCCGCTGGTTCCAGAGCTATGTGTGGGGGCGCTTCGCCCAGCCGTCGCGACTGGTTTACAGTCGCGACGACGGCGTCCGCGAGCGCGTGTACGGGGCGCTTGCACAAGCGGTTGTGATGCTGCTGCGCCAGACCTTGCCGTGCATGCCCGACCGCTTCGGTGCGGAGGCGATCTGGCGTTGCGGGCTGGCGTTGAGCTACGGAACTGAACTGCGGCCAGAGGCGCCCGGCCGGCCGGCGCAGCTGGTGCGCCAGGACGCGGCGTATTTCGACCGCCTGACGGCCGCCGCTGCGCCGGCGGTCGCGGGCATTCAGCCCGTTGAAGTCGGCGACTACCACAATCGACTGCTGCCGGCAGAACGTCGGCAGGGGCGCCTGCGCTGGCGGCTGCGGCGGCTGCAAGGGCGCCCGCTGCACGTGGCGAGGTTGATGAAGTCAGTGCTGACTTTCGACAATGGCGTCGACTACCTCGCCTGGAAACTGGAGCGGCACACCGGTCAGCCGATCGAGGTGACACCGCGACTTAGGCGGCATCCGCTGATTTTCGGCTGGCCCCTGCTCTGGCGCCTGCTGCGGGAGCGGCGCTTGCGTTGACCACGCGCGGGCGACCACGGTGAGGCGCGCGACGATGACGGTCCAATCGTGAAAGAGGCCGCAACGGAGGAAAGCATATCCCCGCAAGCACAAGCATCTACCCGTACCTGTAAACGTACAACGCCGATATGCGGTATCGAAAGAGCCTCATCCACGACCGCGAGCCCGCCACAGAAAGGTCTTTATGACGAAAACCTCTTCGAGGACGAACGAGATACATTGACCGTTGCTACCGAGGCCGCCGATTGAGGTGTTCGTGGCGGCGGCTCAAGCTAGAGCTTGTCGGACTTAAGGCTGTCCTACTGTGGAAAAGCTGAATTCGGTTATATTTTGTGCAAATTCTTGTTGAATAGCCCCCACTATTCGCCGCAAGTTTGCACAAAATCTGCCTCAAATCGGACGTTCCCTCGCTACGGACGCTTAAGTCCGACAGGTTCCTAGCGAAAGCTTACCTTCACTCAGGCGATAGATCTGATCCGCGACCTCGATCAGCGCCGGCCGGTGCGACACCGCAATCACCGTCAGCTCCGGCGTCAGTGCCTTCAGTGTCGCGCTGATGGCGGCTTCCGCCTCTGGATCCAGCGCACTGGTGGCTTCGTCCAGAATCAGCAACTGGGGCGCGTTGGCCAGCGCGCGCGCAATCACCAGGCGCTGGCGCTGGCCGCCGGAGAACCGCCCACCGCGCTCGCCCACCACCGTCTGCATACCCTCCGGCAGGGGTTCAATGAACTCCCAGGCGCCGGCCTGGCGCAGGGCGCGCTCGGCGTCGGCGGCGGTCAGCGCCGGATCGCCCAGCGTGACATTGGCCAGAATGCTGTCGTGCAGCAGCAGGGTCTCCTGTGGCACATAACCAATCAGGCGGCGCCACTGGTGCCGGTCCAAAGTCGCCAACGGCACACCGTCGATGAGGATCCGTCCGGATTGCGGTGTCAGCAGCGCGCACAGCAGGTCGAGGATGGTGGTCTTGCCGGCGCCGGAGGGCCCCACCAGACTGGTGAAAGAGCCCGCGGGCAGGGTCAGATTGAGGTCGCGCAGCACGGCTCGGCCACCATAGTCGAAACGGACCTGCTCAAAGCGGATCTCGCGCTGCAGGCTGGGCGCAATGCCGCCACTGGCCGGCTCGGCTTGCCGCTGCGCTTCCTGGATCGTGTCTCGCAGCGCCCAGTAGCCGCTCTCGGCTCCGGCCATCCGATGGTAGCGCTGCTGGGCCTTCTGCAGCAGGCCGAGCACGCGTAGCAGCAGGAAAGTGATCACCATCACCGACGCCAGCGGCAGCTGCCAGGTCACCAGCGCGAGGTAGAGTCCGGCGGCGGCGAGAATCGCCAACATCGGCTCCTGCAATGCGCGCAGCGCCTCGCGGCTGAGCACTTCCCGCTGCATCGCGCGATTGAGTTTCGCGTTCTGACGGCGCAACAACGATTCGGAGACGCCCTGCCGCGCCATCGCCTTCAGGGGTTTCACCGACCCCAACACGTCGGTCAGGTGCGCCAGTAAATCGCGCATCAGCAGGGTCTGCTTTTTGCCCGCGCGCCGTGAAGATCCAACCAGGCGGCGCAGCGCAAACAGCAGCAGCGCCCCGATCAGCAGTGACGCCATTCCGGCCTGCCAGGACACCAACAGCGCAATGACCGCATAGACGCTGGCCTGGGACGCCAACGCCAGTACATTGGTGGCGTGCTCGTAACTGGTGGCGGCGCGGAAGGAGTCGCTGGCCACCGCATTGGCGAGCGCCCCGGTGGGCTGGCTCAGGTAGTACTCCCAACGGCTTTTCAGCAAGGCTTCGATCAACTCCAGGCGCAGGTCAGTGGCAACCTGGGCGACGGCGTAGCCGGCTTGGCGATTGGCGAGCAGGATCATCAGGTTGCTGAGGACCATGCCGACCACGATGACGGCCAGCAAAGTCCCAACCGTGGGTTCCAGCCCCACCGTATGGAGTGCGGCGACCACATTTTTGGCAAAGCCTGAGTCGCTGGTTTCCTTCAGCGCGACAGACACCAGCGGCAGTACAGTGGAAAGGCCAACGCCTTCGGCGACGCCGGCCAACAGCAGGTTGAGCAACATCAGCAGTGTGCGTGCCGGATAGGCGCGGCCAAAGGCAAGCAGGATACGCATGTGTTTTGTTCGCTACCGAGTTGTTTCAGGGTTTCGAATGCGGCCCTAGCTCGATGGAGTGGGCGGCCTGTGCGGTAAGCGGTGATCCCTCGTTCTGCTGCTCGCGCAGCGGCGCCGATGCATGGGTCTGCGGTTCTCCCTGGCGCGTGAGTTGATTGAGGCTGTAGGCGTGGGGCCACTTGTGGTGCAAGGGGCTCGCTCCATCACCGCGCCATCGGCATTGGCGTGAAGTTATGCGCCCGGCTACCACGCTGTCCCCATCCCCTGCCCCGCGACCCCTGGAAACACGCATTGATTGCCTGTTCAGGAGGTCCAATAAACCTTGGGGACTAACGTTATGCGCCCACCTGAGGAACAACTATCGCGTCCGTTGGAATGACAGGTGGCACGCATTTCCCACCACAACGCGCAGCGGACTTGTGATGGTAGTCACTCACCAAGCCATCAGTCATTTCGACATCGCAACATTCTAGCAGTTTCTCCTTCAGCATCCCGCGCGCTCGAGCTGCCCGGCTCTTGACCGCGGACATTGAGACCTTTTGCTTCTCAGCCAATGAACGCATCGTTGCGCCGTCGATATCAGTGGCGATGAGCGTATCCCGGTAGATCGGCGGAAGCCGCGCCATGAACGGCTTCAGGCAGTCGGATATCTCTTCATGTAGCTTCAAATCGTCCAGTTCACTGGCTGGGATGTTCTCGTCAAGCGACTGCGTCGGCGCGCCAGTGGTGCGGTAGTAATCAACCAGGGTTGTACGAGCGACCGCGGAGAGCCAGCCGGTTAGATTGTCGATCCGGCGACCTGCGCGATCCGCTACCAGTGCTTTGACAAAGACGTCCTGTAGCAAATCCTCTGCCTGTGTCGGGTCGGAAATACGCCTGCGCAGATAGCTGCGCAGGCTTTGCTGTAACCGCGAAAAGGCAGCACCCAGGTCTTCATCGGACGGTTGTAGCATGATGGGCGACCTCAATCGCAGCACTGCGCTTGGCCCTGAGCTGCCTCCCGCTGGGCGCAGCAGGCCTCAGGCTCTGAGGATACAGGGGGTTCCGATGAGTGCAAGGGAATACAGCAAGCCCCTGCCTGCGTGACGGTATCTTCACCAAAGGCCACTGCATCGGCCATTGTCAGGAAGTGCTCCCAGGCGACGCCCTGTGGATCGGTCGTCCAGTGTTTTTCGCTCCTGGCGTAGCAGCAGGCAGCCTCGCCTTGGTCGAGCGTCGTGCCTCCGGACGCATCATCGGCGAGCGCCTTGAGCCCCGCCAGCTCTTCGAGGGAATCGGCTTGCATGTCAAAGTGATTGACGCCAGCCGCGTGCCCGCGCGAAGAGATGGCGAAATTCAGGCGCGGATCCTCAAGCATCCACTTGGCGTAGTCTGGTTGCTGCTTGGACGGCGCAGCCCCAAAGAGCTTGCGGTAGAAGGCAATGCTGGTGGCGAGATCATCGACGGCGATATGGACGTGAAAGCGTTTCATGTTGGATCCCCCGTGAAAAGTTGATGGCGCATCCTGTTGGATGCTCTTGTATAGACGGGAGACTTGGCAAATGGTCGCAGAGTGTGTAAGCCCGCGCCGTTCTCTCACAACGGTCTATCCTAGACCAGCGCAAAAAAGACTTTCGTACCTGCGATCCTTTCCCGAAGCGCTGTATTCACACTGAAGATGGGCCGCTCTCAAGCGGGCGCCCCGCGCCCATGGCAGGATGGCGTGCACTTGTGCGGCCCGCCACGTCGCCCTAGCATAGTGGCTAGCCGGACGGACTCAGGTGTTGATGGGTTCATGCATTGATGGAGTCAGCCGGTGCAAAGGTTGCCTTCTCCGCCGACATAGCCGGCGCCTCACCCCCACAAAACCGCCCCACCGATTGAAGGTAGCAGTACGCATGGCATGGGAAACCGTGATTGGCCTAGAGGTTCACACGCAACTGGCCACCCGCTCGAAGATTTTTTCCGGCGCCAGCACCGCTTTTGGCGCGGAGCCGAATACCCAGGCCTGTGCGATCGATCTGGCGATGCCGGGTACGCTGCCGGTGCTGAACGCCGAAGCCGTGCGCATGGCGGTGATGTTTGGCCTCGCGGTGCACGCCGAGATTCGCCCGGTGTCGCTGTTCGAGCGCAAGAATTATTTTTACCCGGATCTGCCCAAGGCGTACCAGATCACTCAGTTGGAAAAGCCCATCGTCGGCCCCGGTTATGTGGATATTGGGCTGGCCGATGGCACCAGCAAGCGGATTCGCATTCACCACGCCCACCTGGAAGAGGACGCCGGCAAGTCGGTGCACGAGGGCTTTGGTGGCCTGGGGCGCGGGATGACTGGCATTGATCTCAACCGCGCCGGCACCCCGCTGATCGAAATCGTCTCCGAGCCAGACTTGCGCAGTGCTGAGGAGGCCGTGGCGTTCGCCAAAAAGCTCCATGCCATTGTGACTTCGTTGGGCATCTGCGATGGCGAGATGTCGCAGGGCTCCATGCGCTTCGATGTGAATATCTCAGTGCGCCGCCCCGGCGCCCCCTTGGGCACCCGCACCGAGACCAAGAACCTGAACTCCTTCCGGTTCATGGAGCGGGCCATCGAACTGGAGGTCGCGCGCCAGATTGAGGTGCTGGAGGATGGCGGTAAAATCAAACAGGAGACCCGCCTCTACGACGGCGACCGGCACATCGCCCGGGCCATGCGCAGCAAGGAGGAGGCTAACGACTACCGCTATTTCCCCTGCCCCGATCTGTTGCCTCTGGTTATCGACGAAGTATACATCGACGCGGTGCGCGCGAGCCTGCCGGAGCTGCCCGATGCGCGGGAGCAGCGTTTTGTCGCGCTGTACGGGCTGTCGGCCTACGATGCCAACCAGCTCGGCGACAGCGCGGCGATGGCGAATTTTTTTGAAACCGCCGCGAAGCAGTGCGGCGACGCCAAGATCGCGGCCAACTGGATCATGGGCGAGCTGTCGGCGCGGCTGAATGCGGACGACACGGGTATCGAACACTGCCCGGTGACTCCCGCGCAGTTGGCAACCTTGATCGCGCGGATCAAGGACAACACTGTCTCCAACAGCCAGGCGAAGCAGGTGTTCGCCGCGGTCTGGGAGGGCGAGGGCGATCCCGATGCGATCATCGCCGCGCGCGGCCTGCAGCAGGTGTCCGACAGCGGTGCGATTGCGGCGCTGGTGGATCAGGCCATCGCCGCCAATCCCCAGCAGGTCGCCAGCTACTGCGGTGCAGATGAGAGCAAGCGCGCAAAGATGTTCGGCTTTTTTGTCGGCCAGGTGATGAGGCTGTCCAAGGGGCAGGCGAATCCGCAACAGGTGAACGAAACCCTCCGCCAGCGGCTCGACAACGAGTAAGCGGGCAGCGTTGTCACCACCGGCGCGAACAATCCCGCAATGGGTGACCAGACATGAATTGGGCGAATAGCTATGAGTGAAGAGGTTCCGGCCAAGCGCAAAGACAAGCTCCAGGTCATCGGCGAGGTATTCGATGACGATCGCATCAGGACTTTCCTGAATTTCCTGCCGCCGGCGGGGGCCGACGCCGATTTTCATGTCCTCGAAAAAGCCTATCGCGGCATGAAAGCGGAAAATTTCGCTACCTTTCTGGATTTTTTCCTCGCCGAAAACCGCAACATCAACGCTACTGATGTCCAGGGCAAGACGTTACTCGACATCATCTCGGCGCATCCGCGGGCGGCCGCTTATGTTGACGCGCTGAGAGCCCGCGCGGCGGGCCAGTGAGCGGTCGTTGAGCGTCGCCAGCAGAGGCATCGCCCTTGCCAGCGCGCGCGCAACCGGCTACAAAGATGGCAAGAAGGTCTTTGCGCGCGAGGTGACTATGGAAAAGCTGGCGGAACTGATTCAGCGGTCTGGGCCGGCGCTGGACCCGGTGCAGGCGGCGCTGCTGATCGCCGAGGCGGATCGGCCGGGGTTTGACCGCGAAGGCTGCGAAAACAAGCTCGCGCAACTGGCGGAACAGGCTCGCGAAGTCGTCGACCCCACCAAGGACGCGCATCACTGTGCGCAGTCGCTGTGCTTCCTGATTGGCGAGCAGGAGGGCTTTCATGGCAACACTGCCGATTATTACAATCCCGACAACAGCTATCTCGACGCGGTGCTGTCCACGCGGACCGGCATTCCGATTTCCCTCGCGCTGATCTATCTGGCCGCTGGTCGCCTGATCGACATAGCCATCGAAGGGGTCAGCTTCCCGCGCCATTTTCTGGTCGCCCTCCGCCATCGCGGCGAGCGGGTGCTGATTGATCCCTTTGAGCACCGCATCATCAGCCGCGAAGAGTGTGCGGCCAAACTCGCCCCCGGTGGACCGTCCGCCGATCAGCTCGAACCCCTGTTGCAGCCCGCCAGCGGCCAGGACATCTGCGCCCGCATGCTGACCAATCTGTCGCAGATTTACCTGGGCCGCGAGCAGTTCGAGCTGGCGCTGGCCTGCCATCAGCGGGTCGCGCTGCTCGCCCCCGAATCACCGGCACAGTATCTAGAGCTCGCGCGTATCTACCGCAAAATGGGCCGCAGTGAAGCCGCCGTGAAAGCCCTCGAACCACTGCTCAGACATCCGGACGAGAGCCTGCGAAATTTTATTGCCGGCCTCATCAGTTCCTTGAAGGGCGAGAGTCCACCACGGGTGCATTAGCCGCGCCCGGTCGCGCCATGGCCCAGCGTCTGGCGGAAGGCGGAAGGCGGCGCCAAGGTCATGGTCACCGACTGGGAGGGCAAGGGCGGCGTGCGCCTACTGACCAAGGCGGCGGCGGTCGAGTTCGCGCGGCTGAAGAACAGGATTCGGTTTACCCCGCGGCGCATGCATTGATTTTGCGAGCCAAAAGGTACAAAAAACCCCGCCACCGTGGCGGGGTTTTTGATTTGGGTGGCAGATCGGTTTTAAAGCATACCGAGCGCCTTCATACCTTCGCGGTCGCACACTGGCTCGCGTTTGACGCCGGGCGCGAGGGCAACCGATCCCGGCGTCCGCTGGAAGGAATCGATGAGGCCGATCTGCTCGCTATAGGCGCGGATTTCCGGCAGCACATATTTCCCCAGCAGCTCAATGGAGCGCATACGGTCGGCATCGTTCGCCTGGCCTTGCACGTTGAAGGCGGTGAAAGAGCCCGGGCGAATGGTGCGCAGGATGGCCTTGATCTTGGGGATGACTTGATCCGGCGTGCCGGCGACGATTTGCAGGTTGTGCTGGGCGCGCTGGTAGGAGTCCCACAATTTGCGCTTGACGTCGTCCAGGTCGATGTTCTCCTGCCACTTGCCGCTGCGCGCGGCTTCGAGCTTCTCTTTGCTGATGCCCAGCCAGCTGCCGCCGGGCGCCGCTCGACCCATGGCGCGGATTGCCGCTTTCGAGTTGTAGCCCGGGGGCAGCGTGTGTTCCGGGCGCGAGAAGCCGTTCTGGCCGCCGCCGAAAGCATAGCCGGCGCCCACCTTCTGAGCCCTCTCTTCAGTGTCGGCGACAAACAGCGGCAGCAGGTAGCCGAAGTTCTCCGGCCCCGCCTGGTAGCCCTCCTGCGCGGCGGTGTCGGCGTACAGATCCCAGAGGTCGCAGGTTACGCCAAGGGCCGAGCCCAGGCCAATGTAGGGATAGCGTTTTTGGGCACACCAGATCACGGTTTCGGGCGACAACACGCCGGGAATCCACTGCTGCGGATAGGGTTGCTGGTAGGGCCGCACCCAGGGGTTCACATGGCGGTAGTGAAAATGCTTGCCCTCGTAGCGCCAGGGGCCATCTTTGGTCCAGGCTTGGAGGATGAAATCGTGGGCCTCGTTGAACATTTCCCGGTTGTAGGCCGGATTGGCGTTGTTGAAAAACTGTTCGGAGCCGGCGCCGCGAACCCAACCCGCGATCAGCCGGCCGCGCGAAATCAGGTCGATCTCGGCCAACTCCTCGGCTACGCGCAGCGGGTGCTTGACGACCGGAAGCGGGTTGCCGACCAGGATGATCTTGGCTTTTTTGGTGGCTCGCGCGAGGACGGCGGCCTCGATATTGATCACATTGCCCATGCAATAGGGGTTGCCGTGATGCTCGTTGAGGGCCAGGCCGTCAAAACCGACGTCTTCGGCAAAGCAGTATTCATCAATAAACTGGTTATAGTCGTGAACGGCTTTCTCGCGGTCAAAATGGCTGTTGGAAACGCCGAAGAACGCACGGTTTTTCAACACGATGTCTTCGTCCAGCCAGCGATAGGGCCGCTCGGTAAAATAGGCAAGTTTCATTGGGTGAAATCCCCGTGGTTGATGTGTTGGCTGACTTGATAGAGTTTTGTTGAAGATGATTCCACCGTAAGGATGCCACAATTGATCCGGCGTTTCCTACCGCCTCACGGTGACCTGAATCAACTCGTGGTGACCTAGGTCAGGGGGCTTGCGTCAACGCCCGCGAAAAGCCCGCGGGGTGTCCGCCTGTGCGGACAGCGGACGTAGAGTCCAGTGTGGGTGAGTTCAGGGCGCTGGCGAGTGTCGCGCCTGCCGGGGTATAGTGCGGTGACACCAAGATTCGCAATAGGACAATTTTAAATAAGGTCGAAAAATCGACTTGGGGGTGAGTATGGCAGGGGTGCTCGACGGCATTCGGGTGTTGGATTTTGGTCGCTACATAGCCGGGCCCTATTGCGCGGCGCTACTGGGCGATTTTGGCGCCGAAATCATCCGCCTCGAAAAAATCGATGGCAGCGAGGATCGCTACATCACCCCGGTCTCCGAAAATGGGGAAGGCGCCGCGTTCATTCAGTGCGGGCGCAACAAGCGCGGCATGACGTTGAACCCCACCAAGTCCCAGGGCCGCGAAATCGTCCGCCGCCTGGTGGCGACCGCCGATGTTGTCGTCGTCAACATGCCCTACAACGCCCTGCCGGAAATGGGCCTCGACTACGACAGCCTGAAGGCGATCAAGCCGGACATCATCCTCACCACCTGCTCCTCCTTCGGCTCCACCGGGCCCTATGCCGACAAGCTGGGTTTTGACGGCATGGGTCAGGCCATGTCGGGCAATATGTACATGTCCGGCGATGGCAGCGAGCCGATGAAATCCTATGGCCCCTATGTGGACTACTCCACGGCGATACTCTGCGCCTTGGGCACGGTGGTCGCGCTGCTGGAGCGGCAGAAATCGGGCGTCGGCCAGATTGTCGAAGGCTCGCTGTTGGCGAGCGCGATGAACGTCACCAATATGCTGCTGCTGGAGCAGGCGGTGCTGGGCAACAACCGCGTGGCGTCCCGCAACCGTGGGCAGACGGGCGCACCGGCCGACGCCTTCAAGACTCGCGATGGCTGGGTGCTGGTGCAGAGTGTCGGCCAGCCGCTGTTCAAGCGCTGGGTGGAATTGATGGGCGAGCCGGACTGGCTGACCGACCCGCGATTCGGGGACGACCTTTCCCGCGGTGAGCATGGCGAGTTGATCTCGGCGCGGATGGCGAAGTGGTGCGCGGACAGGACCACGGCGGAAGTCCTGACCGAGCTGGAGGCTGCGAAGATCCCCGTTGGCGAGGTGCTGTCCCCCCAGGCATGTCTCGACAACGACCACGTCAAGGCAGCGGGATTGCTCCAGTATGTCGATTTCCCCGGCGTTGCCAAGCCCGCCCCGGTGGTGACTACACCGGTGAAGCTGTCGCGCACTCCGGGCCAGTTGACGGCTCGCGCACCTCTGCTGGGTGAGCACACCGACGAGATTTTACGGTCGTTGCACTACAGCGATGCCGACATCGCCGAACTGCGCGGCAACCGGGTAATTTAATGAACTGGGCCGGATGGGCTGATGTCTGGTGGAACAAAACGCCGCCATAATGGTAAAGATAATTCCAATTTGGTCTATAGCGTCAACCCTTAGCCGCCTTTATTTTCAGTATATTGGAAAGAGTTGTCAGCAGGCTCAATAACCAGACAAAGCCGCTAAACGAAATAAGCACAGGGTACAAACTCCACTAAACAAGCACTGGAAAACTCTCACGACTAATGAGGGCTTCAAGCCGTCGCAGCAGGTTGCATCAGCATTCGTAGACAGAGGTGAATGTTGGAGAATTACGGTAGCGCAGAGAGTTCTGGTTCTAAACGCCGGAACCGGCGGGTTAGTCGAGCGCCATGCGGCACGGTGGCATGGGAGAAAGTGTCCAGAAAAGAATATTCAGAATTTGCACCAACAACCAATTTCATGAAAAACGATTGTTCAACTAGCCAATGAGGACTTCACCATGACTAACTACGACATTCACATCAAGGGCGGAACCCTTGTCGATGGCACCCGCGCGCCCCGCCGCAAGGCTGATCTTTGGATCAAAGATGGCAAGGTTGCCCATATCGGCGAGTTAGCGGACGGCTGTGCCAGAGAGGTCATCGACGCAACCGGACACATAGTCGCGCCCGGCTTCATCGACCTCCACACTCACTATGACGCCCAGATCCACTGGGATCCCTATTGCACCATCTCTGGCTGGCACGGCGTGACCTCCGTGGTGCTGGGTAACTGCGGCTTCGGCTTCGTGCCGGTAAAGCCTGAATACCGCGAGCGTTCGCTGCTGACCATGACTCGCACCGAGGCCATCCCTTACGACACCATGAAAGAAGGCATGAAGTGGGACTGGGAAACCGTACCCCAATACATGGATGTGCTCGCGCGCATTCCCAAGGGCGTGAACTGCATCCAGTACATGCCGACCGCGTCGCTGATGACCTATGTCATGGGCCTAGAGGCCGCCAAGACCCGGCCCGCCAACGAAGCCGAGCGCAAGGAAATGAAACGTCTGCTCCACGAAGGGATGGACGCCGGCCTCTGTGGGTTCTCCGTCCAGCGCCTTGGCCCCAACTCCACCCAGGCCGATTTCGACGGCACCCCCATGGTCACCGACACCATGATCGACGAGGACATCCTGAATCTCGCCGAAGTGCTGGCCGAGCGTGGCGAGGGCTTCATTCAGATGACGCAGTCCACTGGCGACATGCGCAGCGACCTCAATTTCCTCGAAAAACTGGCGGAGACCGCGAAGCGGCCAATCCTGCACAACGCCATCGTCCCCACGCGCAGGGATCCCTCAGTCCATCGCCGCAGTCTTGCCTGGTTGCAGCGCTGCCGTGAAAAAGGCCTGCCGATCTACGGCCAGGCGGGTACCGTGCGCACCGGCTTCTCGTTCACGCTGGAGCATTGGAACCTGTATGACGCCAGCCCTGCTTGGCGCGAGCTGACCACCGGCACCAAGGAAGAGAAGCTCAAAAAACTGGCTGATCCTGATCTGCGCAAGCGCGTCGTCATTGAGGCCGAAGCCGCTGACAAGCGCCTCAAGGTCATTCAGGCGGGCGTCGGTGGCGCCATTCCCAAGCTGATGGTGCACAAGGTCAACAAGCAACCGGAACTTGAGCATTATGTCGGTCGCTCTCTCGGTCAAATCGCGGCGGCTGAAGACAAGCATCCGATCGAGGTCATGCTCGACCTGTCCCTCGCCGGCGACCTCAACGTCGAGTTCTTGGGGCCAGAAAAAGACTTCAATGCCGACTATATGGCCGAGATCATCAACCAGTCGGACTACACCATCCCCGGTGTTTCCGACGGTGGCGCCCACACCAAGTTCTTTACTGGCGGCGCCTATACCACAGACTTCCTGTACTGGCTGGTGCGCGACGAACAGAAGGTGACGCTGGAGGAAGCCCACTTCCGGCTCTCTGCCATGCCAGCGCAAGCCGCTGGCTTCCGCGACCGTGGTGTGCTGCTCGAAGGCTCACCAGCCGATGTGGTGGTCTACGACATGGCCAAGCTCAGTGACGGCAAGGAGTGGATCGGCGAGATCGTCGAGGATCTGCCCGGTGGCGAATGGCGCCGCATCAAGCGCGCGATTGGCTACCATGCCATCATCGTCAATGGTGAAACCACCTTTGTCGATGGTGTCTGCACCGGTGCCACACCCGGGAAATTGCTCCGCAATGGGCGAGCCGAAGCGCGCGCCTAGGCCGGGCGATACGGGGACAGCAGGCTCCGGCCGGATCTTCCGGCCGGAGCTTTTTTAGCTTTCTGGCGAGGTTCGCTGAAGCGTAGTCTTGGCTGGATAACTACAACTCAAGCCCTGCGAGATTGATAATCGCGGCTGGCCATTCCCCGCGACTATTAATTATTCGTTCTCAAGCGATGCCGGAATTCTGGGGCGAAACCATGGTCGGCGGCACCATCACCGCCGCCAAGATCTTCGGAGAAATTGTTCATGAGCAACATCCGCTATGACGGCCGCGTTGCCGTTATCACCGGTGCCGGCGGCGGTATCGGCCGCAGCCACGCGCTGTTTTTTGCCGCGCGCGGCGCCAGGGTCGTGGTCAATGACCTCGGCGGCAGCGTCAAGGGCGATGGCTCAAGCGTTGGCATGGCCGACGCTGTGGTCGCCGAAATTCGCGCCGCGGGCGGCGAAGCCGTGGCCAATTACGATTCTGTCGCCACGGAAACGGGCGGTCGCAACATCATCAAGACGGCGCTGGATACGTTCGGCACGATCGATATTCTGATCAACAACGCCGGCAATATCCGCGACAAGAGTTTCGCCAAGATGGACCTGGATGATTTCCGCTCCGTCGTCGATGTTCACTTCATGGGCGCCGTCTACTGCACTCACGCGGCCTGGCCGGTGATGCGCGACAAAGGCTATGGTCGCGTAGTGATGACCACCTCCGCCGCCGGTCTCTACGGTAACCATGGCCACACCAACTACTCGGCCGCCAAGCTCGCGCTGGTGGGCTTCATGAATGCGCTGAAGGAAGAGGGCCGCAACTACAACATCATGGTGCACTCGGTCGCGCCGATGGCGTTGAGCCGAATGACCGAAGAAATCACCGCGCCCAAAATGGCGGCGGTCATCAAGCCGGAATTCGTCACCGCCGTGGTCGGCTGGCTGTGCGCGGAGGAAAACCACAATACTGGCCATATCATCGAGGCCGGTGCGGGCTATTACGCCAAGGTCGAGATCCGCGAGGCGCTGGGGGCCTTTCTTGGCAATGATCGCATTCCCACGCCCGAAGAGATCCGCGACAACTACGGCACCATCACCAACATGGATCGCGCCGTACCGCTGGAAAACGCCACCGAAATGCTGCGCAAGGCCTACAAGGTAGTGGTGCCGAAAGAGCCCAAGGGCTGACGCCGGGCGACCACAAGGCGTGCAAAGACAAAAAATGGCCGCACCCCCTATACGCTATAGCAGGAGCACCTGATGACTCGAACCTACACTGACATCGCCGTGACCCTCGACGGCATGGTCGCCACCGTCGAAATCCAGCGGCCGCCGTTCAATTTTTTCGACTTTGCGTTGATCGGCGCCATTGCCGATGCCTTCGACGATCTTGATGCCAACCCCACGTGCCGCGCCATCGTGCTTGCCGCTCAAGGCAAATCTTTCTGCGCCGGTGCCAATTTCGGCGGCGACAATGCGATGAACAAGGAGGAACCGAAAGCCGCAACTACCGATGGCAAGGGCACCGCCTTCAGCCGCCGCTCAAGCCGTCTCTATGGCGAAGCCGTGCGCCTGTTCAGCAACAAGAAACCTGTCGTCGCTGCGGTGCAGGGCGCCGCCATCGGTGGCGGCCTCGGCCTTGCGCTGGTGGCGGATTTTCGGGTTGCCGGGCCGGAGGCGCGGTTCAGCGCCAATTTCTCCCGCCTCGGCTTTCACCCGGGGTTTGGACTCTCCCACACGCTGCCCGCATTGATCGGCCAGCAAAAGGCGCACCTGATGTTCTACACCGGGCGGCGCGTCAAGGCGGAGGACGCCCTCGCCTGGGGTCTGGTCGATATGCTGGTGCCGCAGGATGAGGTGCGCGCGGCCGCATTGGCGTTGGCTGCCGAGATCGCGGGGTCTGCGCCGCTCGCCGTGCAGTCGATCCGCGCCACCATGCGCGCCGGTCTCGCCGAGCGCGTGCGCACCGCCACTGACCACGAGCTCGGTGAGCAGGAGTGGTTGCTGCAAACCGCTGACGCCAAAGAGGGCATCAAGGCGACCGCCGAGCGCCGCGAACCGCGCTTCGAGGGCAAGTAAAACGACTTCAACGGAGTCGGCCTCGTGTTATGGGTACAGCGGCACCCACAACAAAATAGCCAGGGGGAAATATGGGGATCAATCCAAAAACGTTGCCGCGCCCGACGCCGGAGACCCAGCATTTCTGGGACGGCACCAAGGCCGGTGAGTTGCGCCTGCAACAGTGCAGCGGCTGCCAGCACATCTACTTTCCGCCGCGGCCATTCTGCCCCGCGTGCAGTTCGCGCGCGGTGAGCGTGATCAAGGCCAGTGGCCGCGGGCGGCTGTTCAGCTATGTCATCAACCATCGCTTCCCCAAGTGGGAAACCGCGCCCTATTCCATCGCTGTGGTCGAACTGGAGGAGGGCCCGCGGCTGATGACCAATATCGTCGGCGTGCCGCAGACGCCGGAGGCGCTGGTGCTGGACATGCCCGTCGAAGTGGTGTTCGACCCGGTTAGCCCCGACATCACGCTCGCCAAATTCCGACCCATTGGCGCCGACAGCAGCGCGGAGACCAGCCGATGAAACCCAAATCCGTCGCCATCGTCGGTGCCGCCGAGACCACCGAGCTCGGCCTGATCCCCAGCATGTCGCAAATCCAGCTGCACGCCGACGCCGCGCTCAACGCGATGGTCGACTGCGGGCTGACCGCGAAGGACATCGACGGCATCGCCTGCGCCGCCGAGTGGCCCACCGACCTCGCCCACTACCTCGGTATCACGCCGACCTGGGTCGATGGCACCATGGTCGGCGGTTGCTCGTTCATGCTGCACGTCCGCCACGCGGCGGCTGCAATCCGCGAGGGGCTGTGCACCACGGTGCTGATCACCCATGGGGAGAGCGGCCGCTCCTGGATCGGCAGCAAGGGCCTCGGCGGCAACCCTGCGAGCCTGGTCGGCCAGTTCGAGATCCCGTTCGGCTGCCTCGGCCCGCCGACGATGTTCACCATTCCGGTGCTGCGCTACATGAAGGATCACGGCCTCACCCACGAGCAGCTCGCCAATGTCGCCGTGGTGCAGCGTGAGTGGGCGGGCATGAACCCGCGCGCGAGCTTTCGCGACCCGATCGCGGTCGAGGACGTGTTCAAGTCCAAAATGATCGCGTATCCGTTCCACATTTTGGAATGCTGCCTGGTTACCGACGGTGGCGGCGCGCTGATTCTGACCTCCGCCGAGCGCGCGAAGGACTTCCCAACCAAGCCGGTGTACATCATGGGCACCGGCGAGAGCGTGGAGACGCCGATGATCAGCCAGATGCAGGATTTCAACTCCTCGCGGGCGTTTCGCGTCTCCGGCGCCAAGGCGTTTCAGGAGGCCGGCATCAGCCACGGCGATGTCGATCACCTGATGATCTACGACGCCTTCGCTCACCTGCCGATCTACGGCCTCGAAGACCTGGGTTTCGTCGGTCGCGGCGAAGCTGGCGCGTTCATCTGGGAGCGCAACACCGCGCCGGGCGGCAAGCTGCCCATGAACACCAACGGTGGCGGCTTGAGTTACATGCACTCTGGCATGTATGGCATGTACGCGCTCCAGGAGAGCGTGCGCCAGCTGCGTGGCGTTGCACCGGCACAGGTGAAGGGCGCCGAAATTTCTGTCTGCCACGGCGTCGGTGGGATGTTCGGCGCCAGTGGAACCATTATTATGACCAACAAGCCATGACGAGCAGGTCATGACAAATCCATCATGACCCAGAAGCCTGAACCCTACGTCGTCTCGAAAGGATAAAGCCATGTCCGCAGTCCATACCTTTGCCGGCGGTCCGCTGGATCGCGCCAGCCACCATCGCACCGATGCCGATTGGCTCGCGGCGCAATTGACCAAGCCGCAAACCCGCATCGTGCCACTGTGGCGGCTGCAACCACTGATCGGCCACGGCAGTGGCCCGGGCATTGGCTGGCTGTATCCGGATCAGCTCGACGGTTATCTCGGTTCCAATGCGCCGACGGTGTTTCTGGGCCTGGATGACGGCATCGCCCATTTCGCCATCGACATCTCGGCGGTTGAAAACCCAAAAAAAGAAGGGCCTTTTGGCGCGATCGGCCGCTTTATGGATTTGCGCGCGGTGGCGCCGCAACTGACTTTGGGCGACCCGTCCACACTGGCTACCGCCAAGGCGATTCTCGACTGGAACGCCCGCCACCGCTTCTGCGCCGTCTGCGGCCATCCCAGCGAGATGCGTCAGGCTGGCTACATGCGCAAGTGCCTGAACGACAGCTGCAATGCCGAGCATTTTCCGCGCACCGACCCGGTCGTCATCATGCTGGCGACGCGCGCCGACATGGCGCTGGTCGGTCGCCAGGCCATGTTTCCCAAGGGCATGTACTCGTCCCTCGCCGGGTTCGTTGAGCCCGGGGAAAATATCGAGGAGGCGGTGCGCCGGGAGATCATGGAGGAGGCCGGCATCCAGGTGTCCACGGTACGCTACCACTCGACGCAGCCCTGGCCTTGGCCGTCGTCGCTGATGATCGGCTGCTTTGCCGATGCACTTAGTGAAGAAATCACCATCGACGGCCAGGAGCTGGAAGAGGCGCGCTGGGTATCTCGCGCGGAAGTGAGGGCGGCGATCCAGGGCGAGCCCGGCACCATTCTGCTGCCGCCCCCCATGGCCATCGGCTTTCAACTGTTGCGCGCCTTTGCCGAGATGAATTGAGCCGGTTTTGCACTATGCAAAGCCGCTTTAAACGAAATCGGCTTGAAACAAAGTCGTTTGGAAACGTCAAGGCTGTTGTCGGCGCCGAAACCCCACAGCAATAATCAGAGCGGAGCATAGCGATGGAATACCGGGAAATCCTCTACTACGTCGATGGCAAGGTCGCCGTCATCACGCTGAACCGGCCGGACAAACTGAACGCCTGGACGCGGCGCATGGCCGACGAAATCCAGGACGCCACGATGACCGCAGCGGAGGACAGCGGCGTCAATGTCATCGTGCTGACGGGTGCCGGGCGCGGCTTTTCCGCCGGCGCCGACATGACGTTGCTGCAGGGCCTCAACAACGAGGCCGGCGGTGCCAAGGTCGCGCCCGAAGACGTGCCGAAAAAGCCACCAGCGACCGGGCGCGCCGATTTCAAGCAGCGCTACTCGTATTTCCCCGCCATTCCCAAACCGATCATCGCGGCCATCAACGGCCCCTGCGCCGGCATCAGCCTGGTGCTGACGCTGTTCTGCGATCTGCGCATCGCCGCCGATAACGCCAAGTTCACCTCCGCCTTCGTCAAGCGCGGTCTCATCGTCGAATACGGTGGCGCCTGGCTGCTGCCGCGCATTGCCGGCTTTGCCAACGCGATGGATGTGTGGCTCAGCGGACGCACCTTCGACGGCGTCGAAGCCAAGGCGCTGGGTGTCGTCAACCGCGTGCTGCCGGCGGAAGGCTTTCTGCCTGCCGCCATGGCCATCGCCCACGACATGGCCAACAACAATTCGCCGCGCTCGCTGCGGGTCATCAAGCACCAGTTGTGGGAGAGCCTGTTCCAGGATCTCGACAGCGCACTGGATCTGGCGCAGGACGAAATGCAGGCCAGCATCAAGAGCGCCGATTTCAAGGAGGGCGTGGCCCACTTCCTGGAAAAACGCGCACCGAATTTCTCCGGCAAGTAAACTCGCTGATTGCAGGATTGCCGCCGTCGCGGTATCGACAATCCTGCGCTAAAACGCCTCCGTTTTTGCCGGCTAGCGCGGCTTGATCGCGCGAAAGCGCAGGCGGACATAGTCCGCCGTCCAGCGGCCAGCAGAGTCGCACAGGTGCGGACGACACTGCTCCACCACCTCGGCGATAAAATCCGCGCGGCCGGCGGCCGGTACGGCGGCGATGAAGCTCTGCGCAAAGGTCTCCAGCCAGCCCGATGCGCAGCCCGGCAATGGTGTTGGCCGTGGAAACAGATCCATGGATTCAATCACGAAACCGGCGGTGGTCAGGTGCTGACGGCACTCGTCCAGAGTTTGAAAAAGCCAGGGATTGAGGTTGCGGCCATCGATGCCGCGTTTGGCCAGCGCCCGGTCCAGTGCAGCGGTGATGGTGGCGATATTGCCGTGGCCGCCCAGCTCGGCGACAAACCGCCCGCCCGGTTTGAGCGCGCGCCAGACCCCGGCGAAGACTTTTTCCGGCGCCTTCATCCAGTGTAGCGCGGCGTTGGAAAACACCGCATCGAAGGTCGCGTCGAACCCAAGCTCGCGCCCGTCCATGACCCGAGCATCCAGACCCAATGCGCACGCGGCGTCAATCATGGCGGCGCTCGCATCCACCCCCACCACCTGACAGCCGAGATCCGCGAGCACTCGCGTCAGCGCGCCGTCGCCGCAACCGAGATCCAGAATCTGCTCGCCGGCCACCGGCGCCAGCAGTGCCACCACCGGCATTCCCAGCTCGGCGACAAAGCGGGCATTGCGCGCGTATTGATCGGGGTTCCAGCCTTGGTGCGTCTGATCAATCACGGTTTGCTTGTCCACAAAGGCCTCGCTGTGGTTTGGCGAGCCCGCAGTATGCCAAGTCTCCAGTGCCGGGTGAAGACGAGACTTGGTCGGTGCCCGTCTCGCATCGTCCTCGCCACCCTCCTGCCCTGCGCCGCCGTCAATCCTGCCGTTCACACAACCGCAACGCAACCGCCATTAGGGCTACATGTATCGAGGCTAGGGTAGATCCGTCGTTATCACACCAGCCAACGTTTAACTTCAGTCTGAGAGGGCTCCCATGAAACGCCTATTGATCAACGCATTCGCCATCTTGGCGGTACTGGCAACACTGGGCTCGATCGTCGCCCAGGCGGATATCGGCAGCAACCGGAACGGAGATTCAAACAGGCACGCCGATGCCAGCGTCCAGTTGGGTCCACGGCCTTTCTACCTGGTTGACGGCATGGATGAGAGCACGCTGAAAGATAAGTTGATGCAGTGCAAACAGGGACCCTTCTATAAGTCCAAATTTTCGATCGGCCATCGCGGAGCGGCGATGCAGTTCCCCGAGCACACGAAAGAATCCTATACCGCGGCTGCGCGCATGGGCGCGGGTATCGTCGAATGCGATGTCACCTTCACCAAGGACGGTGAACTGGTTTGTCGCCACGCCGAGTGTGATTTGCACACCACCACCAACATCGTTGCCACGCCGTTGAATGCGCAGTGCTCGACGCCATGGTCAGGCCAAGGCTCGAAACCCAGTTGCTGCGCCAGCGATCTCACCCTCGCGGAGTTCAAGACTCTCAAGGGCAAGATGGACGCGAGCAATCCGAACGCCGCCACGGCTGAGGAGTTTCTCGGCGGTACCGCTCCCTGGCGAACCGATCTCTACACGGGCCGCGGTACCTTGCTGACGTTGACGGAAAGCATCGAGCTCAATCGGCAGTTGGGCGTAAAGCACACACCCGAGCTGAAATCGGGGAATCCGGACCGAATCAACGCTGTATTCGGCAGTCAGGCCAACTACGCACAGAAAATGATTGATGAATTCCAGGCTGCCGGCGTCAAACCCAGGGACGTCTGGCCGCAGTCGTTCAACAAGGACGATGTCCTTTACTGGATTCAGCACGCGCCGCGCTTTGGTAAACAGGCCGTGTATCTCGACAGCGTAGATCCTACCGTGACCCCACCCATTCCGCGGCTCACGGTGGCCGAGTTGCAGGCGCTGAAAGCGCAGGGGGTGAAGATTGTTGCTCCGCCGATGCCGGCACTGCTCGCGATTGACGCCGGCAACCGGATTGTGCCGTCTCCGTATGCTCTTGACATAAAAGAGGCGGGCTTTGACATCATCACCTGGACCTTCGAGCGTTCCGATCTGCGCAAGGGTGCGTCGAAGGGAGGCTTCTACTATCTGTTTGACACCGAGGGCAAGGCGGTCAAGACCGATAGCGACATGTACAAGGCGCTCGACGTTCTCGCCCGCAAGGTCGGCATCCTCGGCATCTTCTCCGACTGGCCGGCCACGGTGACGTACTACGCCAACTGCATGGGCTTGAAATAAGCGCGCGGCCGTCGCTGGGGACAGGTGTGCGGCGCAAATTCAACGCCGCCCGCCGCCCAGCAGACTGCCGAGTACGCCGCGTACGATGGCGCGGCCGACCTGACTGCCAATCGCGCGCGCAGCGGATTTCGCGAGAGCTTCAGCGGTGCCTTCACGGCGCCCACCTCGCCCACCGAGGATAGTGCCGAGCAGTCCGCCGATGCCGCCGTCCGACGTATCCGCTGCTTCGCGTTCGGTGGGTGAGGCGCTTTGCGACGGTTTCGACGACGTTCTTGCCGTCGGCACATCCGCTACAGCCGTCACCTGAGCCGCGCGCGCCTTCAGTATCTCGTAGGCCGATTCCCTATCCATGGTCTGCTCATAATGTCCGGCAACCAGCGAGCTTTGCATCAGCGCATGGCGCTCCTCGGCGCTGATCGGCCCGACCTGGCTCTGCGGTGGCACAATGAAAGCGCGCTCAGTGACGCCGGGCTTGCCTTTTTCATCGAGCAGCGAAACCAGCGCCTCGCCGACTTCCAACTCCATGATAGCCTCTGCTTCATCGAGACCGGGGTTGTCGCGCATGGTGTCGGCGGCGGCGCGCACCGCTTTCTGGTCTTTCGGCGTAAAGGCGCGCAGGGCGTGCTGGATGCGGTTGCCGAGCTGCGCGGCAATCTCGTCCGGAACATCGGCCGGGCGCTGGGTGATGAAGTAGACGCCGACGCCCTTGGAGCGAATCAGCCGCGCGACCTGTTCAATCTTGTCCACCAGCACGGCGGGGGCGTTGTCGAACAACAGATGAGCCTCGTCGAAGAAGAACACCAGCTTGGGTTTGTCGAGATCGCCCGCCTCGGGCAGGTTCTCGTATAACTCCGCCAACAGCCACAGCAGCAACACCGAATAGACTTTGGGTGCGCCGATCAGCTTGTCGGCGGCCAGGATATTGATAACGCCGCGCCCGCCATCGGTCTGCATGAGATCGGCGATGTTGAGCATCGGTTCGCCGAAAAGCTGGTCGCCACCCTGTGATTCGAGCGTCAGCAGGCCGCGCTGGATGGCTCCGACGGAGGCGGCGGAAATGTTACCGTATTCGGTAGTGAAGCCACCGGCCTGATCGCCAACAAACTGCAGCATCGCGCGCAGGTCTTTTAGATCCAGCAACAGCAGTCCGTTGTCGTCGGCGATCTTGAACACCAGATACAGCACACCGGTTTGGGTCTCGTTGAGGGTTAGCATTCGTGCCAGCAGCAGCGGCCCCATATCCGACACCGTTGCGCGGACCGGGTGGCCCTGCTGGCTCCAGACATCCCAGAACGTCGTTGGAAATGCGCTGTAGGTGAAATCGGTCAGACCGAGCTGATTTGCCCGCGCGGCGATTTTGGTGTTAGTGCCGCCAGCCTTGGCAATGCCGGAGAGGTCGCCCTTGACGTCGGCGAGCAGGCAGGGCACGCCGATCGCGGAAAAACGTTCGGCAAGTACTTGCAGGGTAATGGTTTTGCCGGTGCCAGTGGAGCCGGTGATGAGACCGTGGCGATTGGCCATTTGCGGGAGTAAACAGATATCGGCGCTGTCGTTCTTCGCGAGTAGCTGGGGGGCTGGCATGGTGCAGTCTCCTGGATTATTAGAGAGGCGTAACCAGCAACACAGCAGGACGCCGAGGTGCTTGCGTTATCTTGCGTTAGTTGCCGAGTTAATTGTCGCGCCAGTTCAGCCGCGGGTCGCCCCGGCAAATGGCGCGCGAGTCATTCATCAACTCGGACGCGTGTTGATTATCCACGATAGCCATCTTCATGCCTTTCCAGTTTGTCCAAACCATGAAATAGGAAAGTCTGGGAAAATTGTTCGATACCTCGTTCACCAGAGCCCGGTTGTCAAATTTGCCCTGACGGTCGTCCGACCAATCCCCCTTGCCCCACTCGCCCTGACCGATAGCTTTGTTGCGGTAGGACAGAAAATCGTCATAGCCGGGCGAAGCCGACAATCCATATTGGTCGACACCGCCATCACTGTAATAGGTGCCGGCGACGATATCGACATAGGCATCACCGGGGTAGGGATACGATGACCACTGGTTACTGACCCCGGGAGAAAACACCCAGAGCAGGTTATTCAGGCCCTTGTTGTGGGTGAAATAATCGAACATATCTCTGAACACCGCTTTATAAGCGTGGTGGGGGAAATTGCGCGGGGGCTTGGCGTCGGTGTTTTTGCCCCACCAAAAAACGATTTGGTTCATTTCCATCATCGGACGAAAAAGCACCACCACGCCGGCATCACGCAGGTCGGCTAGCCCTGCCGCGATGATATCGAGCTTGGCGAGCCACTCAGCCCGTTTACTACCACCAGGCAAGAGTTGATTGAGATCTACGGCTTTATCCGGCTTTGTGGTGTTGATGTCGGACCAATCCTGGGCTTTCCCCCAGGGATTAGTAGGAGCAAAGCCAACGGTGACAAGGCCGCCTTTGCTCCAGTGATCCTTCAGATTCTTATTGGCTGCCTTGATTTCATCCAATGTGAAGGAACGGTCGTACTCGTATTCCTGTCCGACCAGTGCGGGCCATTTGCCGGTCGCCCGGTGCAGGCCCTCGATGACGTGGGTGTAACTGCGCACCTCGGACTCATCTCCCACCGCCTGTTCCGGGTTGCCAATCTGCTGTCCGACGATCGCGCCGCCCGACCACTGGTCTCGGTTCAGGTTGTAGAGGAATTTGAGGAGTTTGTGCGCATCGTCACTGGCGCTGGGATTTGCGGGTTCGCCAGGCGCAGTCTGTCGATGGTCGATTGGGCGGGTTTCTGGGGCGGCAACCGCCGTTTCGGAAGCAACAATGTCCACGGTAACTAGCGTGCACAGCAAGAACAGGCAAATGACAGCAAGACACGGTTGTTTCATGACGGTCAATCTCCCTACTTGGAGTCGAGCTGGTTGGCCAGCGCTGCGACGGCTGGGAGAGGCCATTGGGCGACCGTCTTGGCAACTGCGTGTGGATTTCTGGAAGGGTCTTACCTGCTCTGCGCACATACTGTAGCGGTGGTAGTGTATTCCGCTCATTTACGGCATTCAATGCTGACCAGTTGTCGGGGTGCTTGTTCGGTTGGCCGAGCTAACCGTTTATTTTTATTCCCGCACTTCCGTCTTCGGCCGTGGTGGTTGACGTGGCGGTCCGGCGCCCTTGTTCGTTGATCCCCCCTTGGCTACCATGGCCGCCCTCGCACGACGTTTCGAAACTGCAATAAATCCTACTGGATCAACCCATGTCGATCTTTGATTTTGCCGCCGGCCGCGAAGGCTATTACGGCGATTACGGTGGCAGTTTTCTGCCGGAAATCCTCACCGCCACCATCGATGAGCTGCGCGCGTGTTTTCGCAAATGCAAGAACGATCCCAAGTTCTGGGCCGAATTCTCTGAGTTGATGCGTACCTACTCCGGCCGCCCGACGCCGGTGACCTTCCTCGAAAACTTGTCGAACCAGCTCGGCGGCGCGCGTATCTACGTCAAGCGCGAAGACCTGAACCACACCGGCTCCCACAAGATCAACAATGTGATGGGCCAGGGTCTGCTGTGCAAGCGCCTAGGCAAGACCCGCGTGATCGCCGAAACCGGCGCCGGCCAGCACGGCTTCGCCACCGCCACCATGGCCGCGCGCTTCGGCCTCAAGTGCAAGATCTACATGGGCGCGGTGGATGTCGCCCGCCAGCGCCCCAACGTATTCTGGATGGAAAATCTGGGCGCCGAGGTGGTCGCCGTGCAGGACGGCCAGCGCACGTTGAAGGATGCCATCAACGAGTGCCTGCGCGACTGGGTCACCAACATGCACGACACCCACTATGTGCTCGGCACCGCCTGTGGACCGCATCCGTTTCCGGAGATTGTCAGCTACTTTCAATCCATCATCGGCACCGAGGCGCGGCAGCAGATCCTGCACGAAGCGGGTCGGCTGCCCGACCGGGTGTATGCCTGCGTCGGCGGTGGCTCCAATGCCATCGGCATCTTCCAGGGTTTTATCGACGACGATGTTGAGCTCGTCGGTTGCGAGGCCGGTGGCTTTGGTCCCGGCGCTGGCAATCATGCCTCGCGGCTCGCCTTTCGCGACGCCTCGGTGGGTGTAGCCCAGGGCTACAAGACCTATTTTTTACAGAATGACGACGGCAACATGCTGGAGACCCACTCCATCGCCGCCGGCCTCGACTACATCGGCGTCAACCCGATTCTGGTGTATCTATGGGAGCAGGGGCGCGTGCGCTTCGAGGCGGTCACCGACGATGAAGTGCGCGACGCACTCAAGCTGGTCATGCGCAGCGAGGGGCTGATTCCCGCGCTGGAAAGTACTCACGCCTTCGCCCGCGCCATTGCCGAGGCGCCGCGCATGAGCCGCAACGAAATCATTCTGATCAACCAGTCCGGGCGCGGCGACAAGGACATCTTCACCGTCGCCGACGCCATCCGCGACCAGCACTGGCAGCAGTTCATCCGGGACAAGGCGGCTGACTATGGCCGTTGAAATTGTGGCCGCTGAAAAGGGAGACACCGCCGGGCAGACTGGGCTCGAAGGCTATCTGCGGGAACGCTGCCAGCACAAAGACCTGCTGGTCATGACCCACGTGGTCTGCGGTTATCCGTCGTTCGAGGCCAATTGGCGGGCGCTGGAGATCATGGCCGAGTTCGACGTCGATCTGGTTGAATTGCAGTTCCCGTTCTCCGAGCCTTCCGCCGATGGCCCGCTGTTCGTGAAAGCCAACCAGCTCTCCATTGAGCGCGGCACTCACCCCGCCGATTGCTTCGAATTCATGGCCCGGGCCAGCACGCACTTTCCGTTCAAAGTCCTGATGATGGGCTACTACAACACCGCGTTCAAAATGGGAGCGCCGGCCTTTGTCGAGCACCTCGTGGCGGCGGGCGGCAGCGGCTATATTCTGCCCGACCTGCCGGTGGAGGAAGCCGCTGAACTGCATCAATTATCCCGAGCCGCAGGCCTTGCGCCGGTGATCCTGATGACGCCGACTAATACCGAGACGCGGCTCCGGCAGCTGGGCGCCGCCGCTGAGGGGTTTGTCTACGCCGTCGCCCGCAAGGGCGTGACCGGCACCCACACCGAGATGGATCAGGAACTGGGGGCCTTTATTGCGCGCTGCCGGCGCCACACCGCGCTGCCCATCGCGGTCGGTTTTGGCGTCAGCCGACGTGAGGACATGGATTTCCTGCGTGGCAAGGCAGATATCGCCATCATCGGCACCGCGGCGCTGCAAGCCTGGGAAGATGGTGGTGAAGCAGGATTACGGGCGTTTTTCACACAACTACTGGGCTAACAAAGCCGTTAAAGACGCACCCAGCCAAGTGTCATTCCCATGCAAGCGGGAATCCAGTGATGCGCTCAGCGTTTCGCTACATGCCGAAACTCAAACTCCTACAAGCGGGTTGCGACGCGCCGCAGGGTTCAGTGCGGCGCCAACCCCCGGGTCTTCACAACTTCGACAAATCCCGCACCGCGCCCTTGTCGGCGCTGGTTGCCAGCAGTGCATAGGCACGCAGCGCAGCTGAGACTTTGCGCGGACGTTTTTCTGCGGGCTGCCAGCCGGCGGCCTCGCGAGCGGTGCGGCGTCGCTCCAGTTCGGCGTCGCTCAGTTTCACATTGATGCTGCGCTGGGGGATGTCGATCTGGATGAGGTCGCCGGTTTCCAGCAGTCCGATGGCACCACCGGCCGCTGCTTCTGGCGATACATGGCCGATGGACAACCCCGAGGTGCCGCCGGAAAAACGGCCGTCGGTGACCAGCGCGCAAGCTTTGCCGAGGCCGCGGGATTTCAGGTAGCTGGTGGGATAGAGCATCTCCTGCATGCCCGGCCCGCCGCGTGGCCCTTCGTAACGGATCACCACCACGGCGCCGGGTTTGACGCGCTCGGCGAGGATGTCCTCGACGGCGGCGTCCTGGCTTTCGCAGATGTGGGCTGGGCCTTCGAACACGAGAATGGATTCATCGACACCGGCGGTTTTCACCACACAGCCATCGATGGCGATGTTGCCGTAAAGGACGGCAAGCCCGCCCTCGCGGCTGTAGGCGTGTTCGAGACTGCGGATGCAACCACCGGCGCGATCGCGGTCGAGAGTGGGCCAGCGCGTATCCTGGCTGAACGCCGTCTGCGTCGGAATGCCCGCCGGCCCCGCGCGATAGAAGCGCTGTACGTCTTTGTCTTCCGTGCGCATTACGTCCCACTTCGAGAGAGCGGCACTCAGGCTCGGTGCATGCACCATCGGCGAATCCCTATGCAGCAGACTGGCACGGTCGAGCTCGCCGAGAATGCCCATCACGCCGCCGGCGCGGTGGACGTCCTCCATGTGGTACAGCGGCGTGCTTGGTGCCACCTTGCACAGATTCGGCAGGCGGCGCGACAGGCGGTCGATGTCGGCCATGGTGAAATCGACCTCGGCCTCACGCGCCGCCGCAAGCAGATGCAGGATAGTGTTGGTGGAGCCACCCATGGCGATATCGAGCGTCATCGCATTTTCGAACGCCTCGAAGCTCGCGATTGAGCGCGGCAGCGCACTGAAATCGTCCTCTTCGTAAAAGCGCCTGGTGAGCGCGACGATCTGTCGCCCGGCCTCCAGAAACAGCTCGCGGCGGTCGGCGTGGGTTGCGAGCAGCGAGCCGTTGCCGGGCAGCGACAGGCCGAGCGCCTCGGTCAGGCAGTTCATTGAGTTGGCCGTGAACATACCGGAGCAGGAGCCGCAGGTGGGGCACGCGGAGCGCTCGTACTCGGCGACTTCCTCGTCGCTGGCGGCGGTATCGACGGCGATCATCATCGCATCGACCAGGTCGAGCTTGTTGGCGGATAGCTTGGTTTTACCCGCCTCCATGGGCCCGCCGGAGACGAATATGGTGGGGATGTTCAGGCGTAGCGCGGCCATCAACATACCGGGGGTGATCTTGTCGCAGTTGGAAATGCACACCAGCGCATCGGCGCAGTGGGCATTGACCATGTATTCGACGCTGTCGGCAATGACATCCCGCGACGGCAGCGAATAGAGCATGCCATCGTGGCCCATCGCGATACCGTCGTCGACGGCAATGGTGTGGAACTCCCGCCCGATGCCACCGGCGCGGGCGATTTCGCCCATCACCAGATCGCCCAGATCCTTGAGGTGGACGTGGCCGGGCACGAACTGGGTGTAGGAGTTGGCGATGGCGATCATGGGTTTCTGAAAATCCGCATCGGTCATGCCGGTGGCGCGCCACAGTGAGCGGGCGCCGGCCATGTTGCGGCCCTGGGTGGTGGTATGCGAGCGATAGGTGGGCATGGTTCGACCCCTGCTGGCGGAATGTCTGGATATGGGTAATTGACGCGGCTGAGCCTGCAAGGATACCAGACCGCCCAAGGATGTCGAAGCGCAGACCGCTAGGTGGTTAACTTCTCCCGGACATTTCCCGGCAGTCTGACTGGCACCCCATCGCGCTGGACGGCATCCCGGCTTTGGCGTAAGTTGCTGGGCGGTGGCTGCGATAGCCGCTGAAAGCATCCCAGCGGCCTGGCGCCTGAACCCGTGCAACGATAACAAGAGGAAGCTCGCCATGCTGAAAGAATTCAAAGAATTCGCCATGAAAGGCAACGTCGTCGACATGGCGGTGGGCATCATCATCGGCGGCGCCTTTGGCTCCATCGTGCAGAGCATGGTCGCCGATGTCATGATGCCGCCCATCGGTTTGTTGCTCGGCGGCGTGGATTTCTCGAATCTTTTTCTGGTGTTGAAGGGCGGTCAGGAGGGCGTGCAATACGCCTCTGTTGCGGCTGCACAGGCGGCCGGCGCGGTGACGATCAACTACGGCATGTTCATCAACAAGGTAATCAGTTTCCTGATTGTCGCGTGCGCCGTGTTTTTGTTGATCAAGGGCATCAATAGCCTGCGGCGGAATGAACCCGCGCCGACGACCCGCGATTGCCCGCGCTGCGTGTCCAGGATCGCGGTCAGTGCGACGCGCTGTCCGCATTGCACTTCGGAAGTGACCGCTGTGGCCTGACGGCAGGTCAATGCCCTCCAACGATCTTGCCGCCAAAGGGTTACACTCAACGGCCTGACCGATAATTAAACGACTGGAGAAGGTGATGGGGCTCTACGATAAATACTTTCTCGCCCCCTTTATCAATTGCGCTTGCGGCACCAAGCCGATTACCTATCAGCGCAAGAAGGTGGTGCCGCTGTGTGAGGGCCGGGTGCTGGAGGTGGGTATGGGCTCCGCACTTAACCTGCCGTTTTACGATCCTGCGAAGGTCGAATTCGTTTGGGGACTGGAGCCGTCGGCGGCGATGCGCGCGAAGGCGCGGCCAAATCTGGAGCGATCATCCATCGAAGTGAAACTGATCGACCTGCCCGGCGAGGAAATACCGCTTGAAGACAACAGCGTCGACACCGTCCTGCTGACCTACACGCTATGCACCATTCCAGACTGGCACAGTGCGCTGTGCCAGATGCGACGGGTGCTGAAGCCGGGCGGCAAGCTGGTATTCACGGAACATGGGCGCGCGCCCGACGCCGGTGTCCGCAAGTGGCAGGACCGCATCAATCCGCTGTGGAAGAAGTTCGCCGGTGGCTGCAACCTCAACCGGCCGATTCCCGAACTGCTGCGGGAAACCGGATTCAACGTCGAGAATCTGGAGAAGATGTACCTGCCATCGACGCCACGCCTGTTTGGCTACAACTACTGGGGCGTGGCGCGCATCGTCTGAACCGCGCTTGTGCTTGGCAAGGCTGCCGGGTTGCCCTAGTATTCAGCCTCGCTGACGCCTGCTAGACGACATAACAAAACCACCGAAGGAGAGCTGCCATGACCTGTACCGTACTGCTGGAACTCAAAGTCAAACCCGAGTGTGTTGACGCCACCCTCAAGGGTTTGGGCGAACTGTTGCCGTCAACCCGGACCTACGCCGGCTGCATTGAGGTGTATGCCCATCAGGATCAGGACGATCCCACTACTATCGTCGCGATCGAGAAATGGGAATCGCGCAAGGCTTACGAAAAGTACTTTGCCTGGCGCACCGAAACCGGCGTCATCAACCAGCTCGCGGCCTGGGTTGCGGCGCCGCCGTCGATCCGCTATTTCGACAAGAAAGCCTGACGAGCGCACGGTCGGCTCGACGAAAAGGCGAACCTGGGGTTCGCCTTTTTTACGCCCGCACGGCCGGTGTCCGGTTGCCACCGGCGTCACAACACCTTCTGGAATATCTTCGATTTGCGCTGGTAGTTGTAGAGGGTGGCTTTTTCGGCGGGCAGCGCTTCCAGCGTGGTCGGTCGAAATCCCTGCTCCTGAAACCAATGCGCGGCCTGGGTGGTCAGCACAAACAGGCTATCGAGGCGAAGCTCCTCCTGCGCTTGCTGTTCGAGGAACCGCAGCAGCCGCGACGCCAGCCCCCGGTTGTGAAACTCCGGGCGAGTGGCGACGCAGGCGAGTTCCGCCGACCGGCTGCCCGCGAACGGGTAGAGTGCGGCGCAGCTGACGATCATGCCCTCGGAATCCACGACCACGTAGAAGCGCGAGATTTCTGTCTCCAATAGCTCGCGGGAGCGCTTGACCAGCACGCCCTGTTCCTCCAGCGGCGCAATCAGATCGAGAATACCGCCGACATCGTCGATGGTCGCCTGGCGAATGGTCTCGGTGCCATCGTGCAGGATCAGGGTGCCCGCGCCCTCGCGGGTGAACAGCTCGCCGAGCAGCGCGCCGTTTTCGGCGTAGCTGATTAAATGACTGCGCTCCACGTTGCCGCGACACGCCAGTTCGCCCGCGCGCAGCGCCGTGTTGAGCATGGCATTGGCGGCAGTGCGCTGCAGCCACGCCGGCACATCGGCGAGAGACAGGGTTTTCTCCAGTTCGCCGTCGGCGCCGACGACTCCGGACTGCGCGCCGAACAAAATCAGTTTCTCCGCCTTGATCGCAATCGCGGTTTGGGTAGCGACATCGTCGAAACTCAGCGAGAACGCCTCCCCCGTCGGTGAATAGCCGATGGCGGGCAGCAACACAATCGCGCCGTCATCGAGCTGGCGGCGAATGCCCTCGCTATCGATGCGACGTACCTCGCCGGTGTGATGAAAATCCACGCCGTCGATAATGCCGAGGGGCTTGGCGATAACGAAGTTGCCGCTGACCGCGCGGATCTGCGCGCCGTGCATCGGCGAATTGGCAAGGCCCATGGACAGCAGCGCCTCAATGCCGATGCGCAGGCTGCCGACGGCGTCCTTGACGCAGGCCATGGCGGCGCTGTCGGTGACACGGGTGTGGTTGCTGAAGCGTGGCGGTATCCGTGAACGCTCCAGGCGCTCGTCGATTTGCGGATCCGCCCCATACACCAGCACGATCTTCACGCCGAGGCTGTTGAGCAGCGCGACATCCTGAATGATGTGCGGAAAATTGTCGTGGCGAACAGCTTCGCCGGGGACGGCGAGCACAAAAGTTCGGCCCCGATGCATGTTGATGTAGGGCGCAGTATCGCGAAAGAACTTCACATGATCGGTCACGGCGGAGATCCGGCAGGCGTGCGATGGAGGCCGCGAATTATATCAGGCTTAATTGATCGCACTCGTGCCGACCACCGGGCCTGAGCACCGAGAGTGCATGGGTTGCCCGCGGTGCTATCGAGGGCGGCGAGCGGTTGTCCTCGCACGCTGGGGTTTATCGTGCCGCAGCAGAAAAACCCTGAACCCGTTTTCTTCGCGCACTTTTTCCGTCTGTAGCGACGCTTCGGCCGCCAGCTTTTCGAGGGGCACGCTGCGATTCACCACGAAGAGTGCGCGGCCAGTGACTTCGAGGTGGCTGGCGGCAGCGGCGAGAAATCTGGCGGTGAGCTGGCTGTCGTTGGCAAAGCCGCGGTGGAATGGCGGATTGCAGACGATGGTGTCGAAGCACTCGCCGATGGCGGCGGCGCAGTCCGCGGCGACCACTTCGCCGACGACTCCAAAGTCAGCAAAGTTGCGCCGGCAGGCCAGGAGTGCGGCGGCGCAATTGTCGGTGGCGATGATGGCGCGCGCGCCCTGAGCGGCGGCGACGAGCCCGAGGTAGCCGTAGCCGCAGCCGAGATCGAGCAGGTGGCGTGGTGGGGCGGCGGCGAAGCAATCCACCATCGCCTCGGCGAGCAGCGCGCTGCCCTGGTCGATCTTGTCCCAGCCGAATAAACCCGGCTTGCTGTGAATGAATTTGTCACCGCTGCGGGCGATGGGGCGCAGGGTTGCGTAATCGCTGTCGTCGAGGGGCGCCGCTGCCGCGCCCGCCGCTTTCACCATATTCGTCACAATCCGCGCCAGATACCAGGCGCCGTGTTTTTCTACAGTGGCACCGCTGCCGAAGTAAGCACCCGCTTTATCGGCATAGGTGCGGATGCCCTCCTGCTGGCCGCCCGTCAATAGCAGTTCGCCGCCGACCGCGAGCAATGCCCGGGCCTGGTTGATGACGTGATGGGCAACCGGCTTTTCCTTGGCGATGCGGTAACCGATGCGCTGGAAGCTGGCCGGCGCGAAGTCCTTGAAATCGAAGTCGCTGAAATGGGTTGCAAGCCCAGCCTGTTCTGCCGCGCGGGCGATATCGAAGCGATTGCTGACGGCCACCGTGGTTTTCGGCAGCGCCGCGAAATCGGCATCACCGAGGTTTTCGTCGGCAACCAGCAGGCCGTCGCCTTCTTGTAGCGCCGATAGCAGCAATGTGAAGGGCGAAGAGCGCGCCATCAGCGCTGCAACAGCTTGGCGGCCTCGACGGCGAAATAAGTCAGGATGGCGTCCGCCCCCGCGCGCTTGAACGCGAGCAGGGACTCCAGTATGACCGCCTCACGATTCAGCCAGCCATTGGCGAAGGCCGCCATGTGCATCGCGTATTCGCCGCTGACCTGGTATACAAAAGTCGGCGCGCGCAGCTCGTCCACGACCCGGCGCAACACGTCGAGATAGGGCATGCCCGGCTTGATCATGAGGATGTCGGCGCCCTCGGCGAGATCCAGCGCGCACTCGTGGAGGGCTTCGTCGCCGTTGGCCGGGTCCATCTGGTAGCTGTATTTATCGCCGCCCTTCAGATTGCCCGCCGAGCCGACCGCATCGCGAAACGGGCCGTAATAGCTGGACGCATATTTGGCTGAATAGGCCAGAATCATGCAGTTGGGATGGCCGGTTGCCTCCAGGCCGCGGCGGATTGCGCCGATGCGGCCGTCCATCATGTCCGAGGGCGCGACGATGTC
>JBPPNE010000059.1:0-4099 GCA_051306415.1 Porticoccaceae bacterium | reverse complement strand
CCTGGCAACTCAACACCCGACCGCGCAAAAGCCTCAACTTCAGATGCCCCGCAGAACTCTTTATGCCAGACTCCTTCGACATCCTTAAACATCATCATCAACTCGTTGCACTTCGAACTTGAAACCGCCCTGCTTTACCGGATTGTTGAACAACACTATCCAGTGTTCGCCGACCACCTGGCCGGGCAGGCCGGCCGCTGCCGGACTACGTGCAGCGGGAGTTCGAGGACTACCTTCGGTGCGGCCGGCTGGAGCATGGCTTTTTGCGGGTGCATTGCGATACGTGCCACGCCGAGCACCTGGTCGCCTTTAGTTGTAAACGCCGGGGCTTTTGCCCCAGCTGCGGTGCCCGGCGCATGGCCGAAAGCGCTGCGCTGCTGGTGGATGAGGTGTTGCCCGACCAGCCCATGCGCCAGTGGGTGCTGAGTTTTCCGTATCCGTTGCGCTTTCTGTTCGCCGCCCGCCCTGACGTCATGGGCCAGGTGCTGGGCATCGTCTACCGCGCCATCGCCACGCGCGTGATCAAGGAAAGCCGGCTTTACGAACAAGACCGCTCAGACCGGGGCAGTGACCTTGATTCAGCGCTTCGGCAGTGCGCTAAATCTGAATATCCATTTCCACATGTTGTTGCTGGATGGCGTGTACGTTGGCGGCCCCGATGCGGCGGCCCGGTTTCGCTGGGTCAAGGCACCGACCACCGCCGAGCTCACCCAACTGGTGCACACCATCGCCCAGCGTGTTGGCCGCTTTCTGGAGCGGCAAGGACTGCTGGAGAGGGATGTCGAGAACAGCTATCTCGCCTCGGATGCGGTGGATGAAGATCCGCTGAACCAACTTCTGCGGTATTCAATCACCTACCGCATCGCCGTGGGGCCACAAGCAGGGCGCAAGGTATTTACCTTGCAGACATTGCCGGCCAGCGATCCGGAGGATCGGTTCGGCGATACCGTCGGCAAAGTAGCCGATTTCAGTCTGCATGCCGGGGTGGCGGCCAGGGGCCATGAACGCAAGAAGCTGGAGCGGCTGTGTCGTTACATCAGCCGCCCGGCGGTGTCGGAACGGCAACTGTCGTTAACGTCCGATGGAAAAGTGCGCTATGAACTGAAAACCCCCTATCGGGATGGCGCCACGCATGTGATTTTCGAGCCCTTGGACTTCATCGCCAGGCTCGCCGCCCTGGTGCCGAAACCAAGAGTGAATCTCACCCGATTTCACGGTGTGTTCGCCCCCAACAGCAAGCACCGCGCCCTGGTGACGCCGGCGCAGCGGGGCAGGGGCAACAAGACGAGGGTATCGGATGAACCCCAAACGCCCACCGAGCGTCGGGCTTCAATGACGTGGGCGCAACGCCTCAAACGGGTATTCACTATCGACATCGAAGTGGGTACACCATGTGGTGGACCGGTGAGGGTGGTTGCCTGCATCGAGGCTCCAGCGGTTATTCAGAAGATCCTCACCCACCTGAAGGAAAAAGCCGAACCACAAGAGCCCAACCGTTTGCCCGAGAGCCGGGCGCCACCTGTCAGCATGCCCGTGGGCCTGTTCGACTGACGCGCAAAACCGACTATTCAACTCAAGCGGCGACTTTGCAAAAGCGGCACGACTGCATGGACGCAGGAGGTAGAGCAACGCCTGGAGCAGTTGCCGAGGGCATCGGCTTGCCTGGTAACCGAGAGTGGCCGGGAAGTGGCGCTGGAGTGGCAGGATTTTTCGGCGATGATGGCGGAATTTAACAAGAATTCGCAAAAATGACAGACCAGACGGTTGGCCAGTTACGCGTGAACTACCGGTTGACTTAGGGAAAAGGCCGTTTATTCTTCTTATACTTCGCCATCGGCAACGTCATGCCGATAACCCCGGCTTTCGAGGCCGCGTAGGCAGTGTTGCCGACCGGGCCATCGAAACCGAAGATCGATGCGACATTGACGAAGACGCCACGCTCGCCATCGGCGGTCACTGGCTCCAGAGTCAACATCTCGGTGGCGGCGAGACGGCAGACATCGAAAGTGCCGGTCAGATTGACGTTGACGACGCGCAGAAAACTATCCAGCGGGTGCGGACCCTTGCTACTGGTGATCTTGCGGCCAATGCCGATGCCCGCCGCATTGACGACGATACGGGCGACGCCAAGCCCCTCGCGCACTGCCGCGATGGCCTGCTCGACGCTGGCGGCATCGGCGACGTCCACCTTGACCGCCAGACCGCCAACTTCCGCCGCCACTGTCTTCGCCAGCGCTTCGTTCAAGTCGAGTACCGCCACGCGCGCACCCTTGGCGGCAAGCGCGCGCACCGTAGCCGCGCCGAGGCCGGAGGCGCCGCCGGTGACCATTGCTATCTGACCCGTGATCTCCATCGTTTTTCCTTCGATTAAAGTTGATTGGCGAGGCGCCGGTTGGGCGCCCCTTGGATTATGAAAAATATCCTGCACCGCTAATCACACGGGATGTCGCCTCAAGTCCCGCGCAAGCTGCCGTCGAGGCGAATGACCTCGCCGTTCAGCATGGAATTCTCGCAGATGTGGAGCGCCAGCGCGGCGAACTCCGCCGGTTTGCCTGCCCGCTTGGGAAAGGGAACGACGCTCGCGAAATCTTCGGGGTTGCCGCGCAGCACGCTCGCCGCCAGCGGAGTGTTGAACACGCCGGGCGCGATGGTCACCACGCGAATGCCGTAGGGCGCCAGATCCCGCGCCATCGGCAGCGTCATGCCGATCACCGCCGCCTTCGACGCCGCATAGGCAGTCTGCCCCATGGGGCCATCGAGGCCGGCGATAGAGGCCACGTTGACGATGACCCCGCGCTCCTCGCCACCTGTCTGATTGGGGACCAGCTCGAGCTCGCGCATGGCGTCCGCACCCAGCCGACAGATGTTGAAGGTGCCGGTCAGGTTGACGGCAATCTGGCGGGTGAAGGCATCCCGCGCCTGCGGCCCGCCCCGGGTGACGGTGCGCCCGGGGATGTCGATACCGGCGCAATTGATCAGAATCCGCGGCGTGCCATTGGCGGCCTCGGCGGCGATGAAAGCCGCTTGCACCGAGGCTTCGTCGGCGACATCGCAGTGCAGCGCGACACAGCCCAGCTCGGCCGCCGTCTGTCGCGCAAGTTCGATGTTCCAGTCGAAAAGGGCGAGCTTGGCGCCCCGCTCGGCAAACAGCCGCGCCGCGCCGGCGCCAAGGCCGGAAGCGCCACCGGTGATGACCACGCTCTGTCCGTTCACATTCATGCCGTCAGTCTCTTTGAGTGGGTGCTGTGAAGCCGTTCAGGTGCCCAGGCGGACCGCGCCATCAATGCGGATCATCTCGCCGTTGAGCATGGAGTTTTCGCAGATCTGCCGCACCAGCGCGCCGAACTCCAGGGGGTTACCCCAGCGCTTGGGGAAGGGCACCGTCGGAATGATGCGGTCGATCCAATCCTGTGGAATACCGCTCGCCAGCGGCGTGTGGAACATGCCGGGCGCGATGGTCACCACGCGAATGCCGTAAGGCGCCAGATCCCGCGCCATCGGCAAGGTCATGCCTTGCACACCCGCCTTGGAAGCGGCGTAGGCGACCTGGCCAACGGGGCCATCCTGTGCCACCACCGAGGCGATGTTGATGATGACGCCGCGCTCGCCATCATCGTTCACCGGATCGAGCGCGATCATCGCCTGGGCGGCGACGCGGGCGACGTTGAAGGTACCGGTCAAATTGACGCGGATCACGCGCTCGAATTCGTCGAGGGGATGCGCACCCTTGGCATTGGCGGTGCGCACCGCGATGTCGATACCCGCCGCGTTGAGGACGATGCGCGGCGTGCCGATGAGTTCGGCGACCTTAGCGAGGGCAGCTTCGACGCCAGGGCCGTCGGCGACATCGCACTCGATGGCGATACCACCAAGCTCGGCAGCCAACTCCTCGGCGAGCTTGAGATTGCGGTCGAGGAGCGCACAGTTGACGCCCGCCGCACTCAGGACACGCGCCGCGCCGGCACCGAGCCCGGATGCGCCACCGGTGATCAATGCGGACAAACCCTGTAACTTCATGGCGATCTCTCTTTTGAACGGATTGGTTTTGGGGAAGCAGCAACAGGGCGGCAGACAGCCGGCCATTGACGCCGACTATCCG
>JBPPNE010000058.1:0-2517 GCA_051306415.1 Porticoccaceae bacterium | reverse complement strand
GCCAGCAAATTTTGCGAAAAAATGTGGTCTCTACTGGCATCGCCGGTTTCGGCGGCGATGTAAAGTCGCAGCAGGCCGCGGAAGGCTTTCCATAGTACCCAGCGGACGGTACTCTTTGCGCCGTGCATGATGGGCGCGTCCTCGAAGCACGCCACGCGACCGAAGCCAGACGACAACAGCAACTGGTTCAGCGACGTACGGGTAAAGGCCAGTTCGTGGGTTAGGTCCCCGTATCGGATAACACCGCAAAACGGCGATTCGCCATTCGGGACATGGATAATCCACCGTCCACTAGGTTTAAGCACGCGCGCGACGGCGTCCACTAAGGGTAGCAATTCGTCGCGAGTGAAGTGCTCGATCACATCAAACGCGATCACCACATCCAGTGAGGCATCAGCTTGTTTGGCGAGGGTTTCGCACAGGTCGCCCTCGTTGACACCATCAATGCCGAGCCGCAGGGCCGCCGCCACTTGCTGCTGGGAGCCATCCACGCCGCGCACATTCGTGTATCCCAGTTCGCGAGCGAAATGGAGGAGTGCGCCATATCCGCATCCCAGATCAAGGACAGCCGCCGTCTTGTCGGTCGGGAAATGTTGTTGGACCAGTTGCCGCAAATAAGGCGCTCGCGGCATGAGAGCGCCCAGGGTCTGCGGTGCTAGCGGCTGTTCGCGGGCGACCACATAGTTGCCGTAGACTCGCGAGCGATAGGTGTCGGTTTGCAAGAGATCTGATCCTCAACCACTCAGGCATGGGTTTTCGGCATTGCACAATAACGCAATGCGTCCGGCACAATTCTTCCCGCGCCATCTGCTCGGTATTTGTGCGGGAAAAACTTCATTTTTCAGTATTTATTTGCATCTAAAGTCGAGTTCTTAGCCATTTTTGCGCTGGTCGCTCAAAATAATGAAATGTCATCAAGGACATAGCGGTCAGCAACACAAAGTAGGCCACCCAGAAGAAAGGCGATAAATAGAATAGTGACGGCATAAGCTTGTAGCTGGCCAGAAGCCCAAATACGAGTTGGAACGGGAAATGCCATAAATACGATGAGTAGGTAATGTCGCCGATCCAGGAAAACGGTTTAAGAAATTGGCCTCTGTCAATTTCTAGCAAAGCCAGACTGCATACCGTGCTGGAAGGCAATACGACGTAATTGAACATTGCCAAAAGAATCTTGCCGACAACTCCAAAATCTAATATTAAAAGCGAAATATCTGTTACGTAGAAATTTACCAACACTAGGCCCCAAGCAAGAATTGCTGTGGCATAAATTCCTACTCTCAGAGCGTGATGATAAATCTCGCGACACCGCGACACGTAGGATGTGAAATGAAAAAGTATTCCCCCCAAAAAATACATTGACAATCCTAGAAAAATTGGATGAGCGCTGAGAAAATTGTAGACCGCAAATGAAATTGTTGAGATGACCAAACAAGCTCTCGTTCGTAGACCTATAAATGCAACCCAGAAAAACGCGAAATACAAAAGAATTTCGATTGAAACAGACCACACGGGGGCATTGAACGACCAACCTTTCTCAAGTCCCCATTTTGTCGCAAATGTCAGATTGAGAAGAAAGTGATAGGTATCGTTGTTCGGGTAGACGAAAAATATTTTGTTGTGTGAACTGTATAAAAATTGAAGCAAGGCTACGATGAGCAAAGTGACAAAATGGAGAGGATACAATCTGGAGAACCGTTGTATCCAAAACTTAGTAAAGCTGGTGGTTCCAATCTTTATGGATGAATGATAGAGCCAAAAAAAGATAAATCCGGAAAGAATAAAGAAATAGTCAACTCCCCATTCACCCGCCTCATAACATATCTTGAGTAGCGAGTAGAATGGTTGGCTTTCTCTCACAAATTCTGGCGATGGCGAATATCCGACGAAAGCAAAGTGTTGCCAATGCCATAGAACTACCGCCAGTGAGGCGAAACCTCTCGATACATCCAGGGCATAAAGTCTTGCCGGCCAGTTGCTACATTTACTCATTCTTGGCGGCCTTCTTTTTTTGACGCTGCTCAGACCAGATCAATTAGATAAATTTAGCAGCGTGATAGGGGACTGCTCTCCTGTAATAAGCCGTAAAAAAAGGCAGCCGTCAACGGAAGCGTGCTGTTTCTCTCGCCGATCTCAACAACGGCAAAGGATTGGCCGCCTGTGCAAGAGCAGCCACCGGATGGCTGCCCATCAGTAGCGACGCGGCATAAAGCGTGTAGAGCGCCATCGCGGCATCCATCACAAGCAGCGCCGACCCTGCGTTCGCGAGTTCGCCCGTTGTCCTCAGTAACACCCAAGCCAATACAACCACTACGGCCGAGCTTGCGGTATAGAGCCAAGCGGCGCGCAGATGGTGGTTGGCCGCCTTGAGCACGGTCAGTCCGCCATGCCAGAGCACGCTGGCTGTGGCTGAGGCCAGCAGCCAAGCAAAGAGTACGGGATTCATGCTCACCTTGCCGTGTGTCCATACCGCGAGGATCGATGTGCCCAGCAGCGCAAGTCCAACCGCAGCCGCGA
>JBPPNE010000057.1:0-14973 GCA_051306415.1 Porticoccaceae bacterium | reverse complement strand
GGTGGACTGCGCCTTGCGAGCGGCGCTTTCAATACCGCCATCCTGATCGGTGTTGGGCGCGTGCAGTCGTCGCTGATCCTGTTCGCTGCGGGTTGCCTGCTCCACGTCGTGCTGATTCCGGCGTTGGCGCCCTGGGGCGTTGTGGGGGCATCATTCGCCATGCTGGGCCGCCAGTTCGGCAACTGGCCGTTGGGAGGCCTGCTGATCAAGCGGGCCACCGGGCTTTCGATTCGCCGCCAGATTGAGGGCGGCGCGCCCGTACTGCTCGCCGCTACTGCGATGGCCATCCTGGTGTGGTGGTCCGCGCCGTTGCTCGAACCCTGGTTGCCGTTGGCCGGTGTGCTCGTTGTCGGCGCGCTGACCGGAGCTATCGGATATGTTGCGGCACTGCGCGCGGTGGCGCCTGCGACGTTGCGCACCGCAATGGCGCTGTTCATGGCCTTCGTACGACGTGATCGAGTCAAGCTCGAAGCCGTGCTCGCGCAGGCACCCTGATCGATGCTGTCATGGCTATTGGGCGCTCCTCGCCCCATGCACCCGATGGAATGGCAGCGGTCGACGGCGTGAGACAACAAATTCCGTGGTGAAATAGCGATGAGTAGGGGAGTGGGGAGCGCGGTGGCAGCAGTCGTCCCAATACCGCAGTAGTGGGAGTGCCGCCCGAGAGCGGTGTCAACCACCCACCACCGAGCGCTTGGCAATCTCCTCCAGCATCACCTCGGTGGCGCCGCCGCCGATGCTCTGCACGCGGGCATCGCGACTCATGCGTTCGATGGCGCTCTCGCGCACATAGCCGAAGCCGCCATGGAACTGCAGGCAGGTGTACATGACCTCGTTGACCAGCTCGCAGCAGTAGGCCTTGGCCATGGAGACCTCCTTCACCGCATCGACGCCCTGGGCATCGAGCCAGGCGGCGTGGTAGACCAGTTGCCGGCCCGCCTCGACTTTGGCTTGCGCCATCGCCAGGCGCTGGCGAATGGCCTGCTTGTCCCATAGCGTTGCGCCGAAGGCCTTGCGCTCCTGCACGTATTGCAGCGTCAGTTCCAGTGCTTTGGCGGCCTCACCCATGGATTGGGCGGCGAGTACGGTGCGCTCGTTCTGGAAGTTGCGCATGATGGAATAGAAGCCCTTGTTGAGTTCGCCGAGGATGTTGTCGCGCGGCACCCGGCAATTTTCAAACACCAGCTCGGCGGTGTCGGAGCACAGCCAGCCCTGCTTGCGCAGCGCGCGGCCGACGCTGAAACCGGGCGTGCCTTTCTCGACGATGAAGATAGTGATGCCGCGCGAGCTTTTGACGGTGGTGTCGGTCTTGGCGGCGACGAAATACACATCGCCCTTGACGCCGTTGGTGATGAACATCTTGCTGCCGTTCAGCACATAGTGATCGCCGTCCGCGACCGCGGTGGTGCGGATACCGGCGACATCGGAACCGGCATCGGGCTCGGTCACCGCCACCGCGCAGATCTTGTGGCCGGCGATGAGGTCGGGAAAGTATTTGTCCTTCTGTGCCTTGCTGCCGAAATTGGCCAAGTGCGGCGAGGCCATATCGGTGTGCACGGTGACGGTGACGGCGAAGCCGCCGAAAGTGGAGCGACCGAGTTCCTCCGCGAGGATCACGCTGCCGAGCGTGTTCATCGCGCTCCCGCCGTATTCCTCGGGGTAGCGGATGCCGAGAAAACCGAGATCGCCCATTTTGCGCAATACCTCGCGAGGCACGAAGCCCTGCTCCTCCCAGGGCTCGGCGTGGGGCACGATTTCCTGCTCGACAAAGCGGCGAATCTGGTCGCGCAGCATGTTTTGTTCGTCGGAAAAATACAGTTGGTTCATGGTTGTGCTCGCTGTGTCGAAGAAGTTTATGGAAGCATCGGCAGTGGTCGCCAGCGCGGTTTTTCAGGTCGGCGGGTCGGGCTCGATATCGACCAGAATGGCGCCCTGAGTGACGCTGTCGCCAACCGCGCAGAACAGTTCGCGCACCCGGCCTGCAATCCCTGCGCTCAGGCTGTGGAGGAGTTTCATCGAGTCGAGCACGACCAATATGTCGCCGCTGGCAACCGTGGCGCCCACTTGCGTGCGGACTTCGACCACCTGGCCCGGCAGGGTCGCCGTCACCTGGTTGCCACCGCTGCCGCTCGGGTGCTGCGTCCGCAACGCCAGTTGCTGTTCGTCGAGCAGGTGATAGCGGTGGCGCAGGCCGTTGACGCCGATCGTCAACCGCTGGGCGCTGGCGTCCACCTCCGCCATGAAGCTGTGGCCGTCGATCTCGATCTGCAATCGGCGTGCGTCTAGCCAGCGGGCGATCACCGCACGCTCGCTGTTGTCGATGGATACCCGGTAGCTGCCGCTAGCGCCACTGAGGGTAACGATGGCGACATCGCCGCGATCGTCTTCGAGAATCACGCGGCTCGCGCCGGGTAGCCCCGCGCGCGCCAGCAGGCGAAACGCGCCGAGCGATTGCCAGGGTGAGACATGCCGGGTGGGGTCGCGTGCGTCAACCGGCATGATGTGGGCAACGGCCGCCGCAATGTGGACACTATCGTCGCCGACCGGCGCCTGCCACTGGCCAAGATTTTCAGGGAGAAAACCGGTGGTGAGCGGTTTGGCGCTGAAATGGCGATGGCTGAGAATCGCTTGCAGATAGGCCAGATTGGTGCCCAGGCCGGTCAGTGCAAAATCCTTGATGGCGTCGCGCAGGCGGACGCGGGCCGCTTCACGGTCGTTGCCGTGGGCGATCACCTTGGCGAGCATCTGGTCGTAGTAGGGCGTGACGACAGAGCCCGAGCGTACGCCGCTATCGACGCGAACTGAATCACCGGCAGGTTCCCGGTACAAATCGATGGTGCCGGTTTCTGGCCGAAAGCCAGCGGCGGGGTCTTCGGCGTTGATCCTCGCCTCGATCGCCCAACCGCGCCGATGAATCTGCTCCTGGGTCAGTGGCAGGACTTCCCCCGACGCGATGCGAATCTGCCATTCGACCAGGTCGAGGCCGGTGATGTATTCAGTGACCGGGTGCTCCACTTGCAGGCGGGTGTTCATCTCTAGGAAATAGATCTTGCCGGTGCGGTTATCGAGCAGGAATTCGACGGTGCCGAGGGAGTCGTAGCCGATGGCCTTGCCCAAGGTGATCGCGGCGCAGTAGAGCTCGCGCCGCTGCTCATCGCTGAAGTACGCCGCCGGCGCCTCTTCGATGACTTTCTGGTGGTTCCGCTGAATCGAGCACTCCCGCTCGAACAGGTGGACGATGTTGCCGTGCTGGTCGGCGGCGAGCTGAACCTCGATATGGCGAGGTTCGGCGATGAGCTTTTCCAGCAGCACCTCGTCGCTGCCAAAACCGGCGAGCGCTTCCTGTTTCGCCTGCGCGAGCGCCGCCGTGAATTCCGCCCGATCCTCGACGTGACGCATGCCCTTGCCGCCGCCACCGGCGCTCGCCTTGATCAGCACCGGATAGCCGATGCGCTCGGCTTCGCGCAGCAGCCGCTGTGCGCTTTGATCGGCGCCGTGATAGCCCGGCACCGTGGCAACGCCCACTGTCTCGGCAATTCCTTTGGCCTCAATCTTCGAGCCCATACGACGGATGGCTTCGCGGTTCGGCCCTACGAAGACAATGCCGGCGTCTTCGCAACATGCGATCAGCGCCTCGCTCTCGGACAGAAAGCCATAGCCGGGATGAATGGCGGCGACACCCAGCCGTTTGGCAGCGGCAATGATGGCAGCGGCATCGAGGTAGGAGCGATTGCTTTCGGCCGGGCCGATCAGTACGCCGGCGTCGGCGAGGCCAACGTGTGGCCCGTGGCGATCCGCTTCCGAGTACACGGCGACCGTGCGGATGCCGAGACGCCGACAGGTGCGCAGAATGCGCACCGCAATTTCGCCACGGTTGGCGACCAATAGGGATTCGATCACGGCAGCGCTCGCTGCTGGGGCTGGCACAAATTCATTGGTGCTACATCCGGTAAACAGGGGAGGGGGCCCGTCACGGGCGGGCGCTGGGCGGCGAGGGAGAGGCACAGACCGAGTACGTCGTGGGTATCCGCCGGCTCGATGATGCCGTCTTTCCAGAGTTTGGCATCTAAGAATGCCGCACGCTGGCTAATGCGGTATTGGAGCTGGTCCATCGAATGCTCTTGGTTATGAAGACGGCGTAGGTGCCGGCCCGGGAATCTAGCAAAATCGGGGGCTAAGTGCGAGGTTGATGCCGTAATCAAGGGTTGGTGACATACGCACATTTTCCAGCGCCATCGATCCAGCCCAGTGGCTTGGCGTTACTGACGGAGCTTCTTGCACCATTCGATGGCCTCTTCGATATCGAGGTAGAGACTGGCGTAAGCCTTGTACAAAAGTGCTTCTGGTAGCGTCCAGTCCCATTTTTGCCGCTGAAGGTTTTTGACGTCTGCAAGCGGCATGTCCACAGATGGCGGCACGCCAACGGCGGCGTCAATCAGCACATCCAGCACCTTCTCGATAGTGTGCTTGTCTTTCTGAATTTCTACGCCAGGACCCGCCGGCGTTGCAGTTATACCCCGCCGGATCAGCAGGCAGGAAATAGCTTCGTTAGCTGCATCTCCAAGCCATGTCAGGATCAAAATTGCGCTGCCCTGATTCACGACGAACTCCTGCGTCAGGTTGCGTGCGGCATAGTTCCGCCGGGCCTCCGCCAGGAAGCGGCGCACGACCTCATCCGAGAATGCGGGGGTGTCATCTCCCTCCAACAGTTGGCGCATGCGCTGCCGCACTCGTGTGTGGGTTCGGCCGGCCCCGCCCGAGAATAATGGCGGTACACCACCGGCGGTTCGTGTCACATAGATGGTCTTCTGGGGTTCGTCGATTTCGTCAACCCGCCAGGTTTTGCCAGCAAAAAGAATGCGCTGGCCGGTGGTGAGCATCTGCGACACAGGGATGGTTCCGAGCGTCTTGCCCGCAGCGACCACGCGGAATTCTTCATCGGTGGTAAAGGCGGCGTAGAAGGTGTAATGGTTGACAAATTTTTCGCCAATTCGGCCGTGTAGCAAAATGCCGGACGAATCCTGCATCAGCAGCTCCTTCTGCCCCAGGTGCCGCGCCAGTCCTATAAATTCTTCCTTCGATACGCCAGCGAACGGTGTTTCGGGTGCACACAGCAGAAGGTACAACTCTCCGATGGTCGCACCGCCATACTGGGCAATCGCTGACAGCATCTGTTGGACCAGTGTCGATAGATGCGCACCGTGCGGAACGGGGGGCTCGAACCATCCCTCCAGGAGCAGCGAAATCATGGCGATCATCTGAACAGTGGCGAGACGCAACTCAGTGGAGAGCGGCGGTTGGCCACCCAGCGCGTCCTCGACACAGTAACCGCGCAAAATTGCGGCATCTCCTTTACGGCGCCCTGAACGACCGAGCCGTTGGCGCAAACTCGCAACGGACGGTGGCGGTCCAATCTGGACGACGCTTTTGACCGCGCCAATGTCGATACCGAGTTCCAGCGTGTTCGTGCATACGGCTGTCGCGGGAAACTCCTTCTGTTTCAGTGCGGCTTCAGTTTCAGCGCGAATCTCTTTGGACAAATTGCCGTGGTGGGGCCAGAACTCGTTCGGTACCTGCTTCTGCAGGCAAAGCGTGTTCAGAAGGTGCGTGTACCGCTCGACCTCGCGGCGCGAGTTCGGGAATATGAGATTGTTCGAGCCACGCAGACTCTTGAATAAATGCGTGGCAATCAGGGAAGGCGTGGTTGGTTCTGGTGAGTCTTGTGTATCTTGCGGGAGGACGACGAGCGGCTCTTCGTAGCCTTTCACCAGAATCTTCAGTTCAGTCCCAGCGGATTTGGACTCCACCAGCTTGACAGAGGAGCCTTTGCCAGGCCGAAGAAATTCGGCGGCGAGGCTCATATCTCCGAGGGTCGCGGAGAGGCCAATGCGCGGCACGCTGCGTCCAATCACTCGCTCTATGCGATGCAGTAAGGACTGGAGCTGCTTTCCGCGCTCCGACCCGATGAAGGCATGCAGCTCGTCGACTACGAAGAACGCTGCCCGCTCGAATACGCTTCCGACCGAGGTTCCTCGATTGCAGAGCATCGCTTCGAAGGATTCCGGTGTGATAAGCAGCACGCCGTTGCTTTTGTTCAGGAATTTTGTCTTGGTGGATGCGCTGATGTCACCGTGCCAAGGCCAAACGGGAACCTCCAGTTGGTCGCACAGCCTGTCGAGCCGCCCGAACTGGTCGTTGATAAGTGCCTTCAGTGGACTGATGTAGACAATGAGCCCCAGCTTTTCAGCCTGCACTAGATAAGTCAGCGCAGGAAAAAATGCGGCCTCGGTCTTCCCGGCAGCGGTGGCCGCCCCAACGATGACGTCGCAGTCCGCCTTGACGATGAGCGGGATTGCTGCTTCTTGGGCGTCACGCAGGGATTCCCAGCCCTCGGCCCAAATGAAGCGCTGGATGCGCGCGTCGAGCAGATGGAAGGAGGAGCTGGCTTCGGACATGGGACCGACTCTCTGAGTACATAGGCTGCAAAGTCACATTTTGAACGATGCGAACTCGTCATCCTCGTCAGCGTCGGTAGATAGGTCCGCTGTGCCGCCAGTGTCGGCAGAAAGCTCTATTCCGCCTAGCAGATCGTGCCATGAAGCGTCCGCGTTCTGCTCCAGAACTGCGAGCAAGTTGATAAACGATGTAATGGTGGTACGCGGCGTTCGGAAGTAGGTATCGCCGATCCGCTTTGAGCAGTGCTCCATGAAGCTGACGATGCCTTGGTCGGGGAGTAGGTACTTGGATGCATCCCCACCGGCATACACATGGCGAATTTTGTCCAGCAGCACATAGAAGTCCTCGGGCATGAGGCTCGACAGCCGAACGACCGGGCCGCTGAAGTCTACCCATTCGCCAGCAGCGAAAGTATTTTGTGACAGACGGCTTTGCAGCGCTGGGTAGCTGTAAAGGCCCCTTCGGGTATCCAGCAGGAACTCCGGCGTGCCGCCGAACATAAAGCCAAGCCCTACCGCCGTACCCTGCAAGGAGTCATTCAGGATGCGCAGAATCTGCTCATAGTTGGCGTTGCGCGCCTGAGTGTTCGCCAGCTTGTAAAGGTTGACGAGTTCATCTAGTGAAACCAGCAACCCCGCGAAGCCAGCCAGGCGAACGAAGCGCGCCATGAGCTTCAACTGGTCGTACATCGCAGCGTCGTCGACGATAGTCCTAACGCCCAGGGCCTGCTTCGCGTCGGTCTTGGTAGAAAATTCGCCGCGTAGCCAGCGGACGGCATTTGACTTCAGGTGTTCGTTACCTTCTTCGACGCCCCGGCAGTAGGCGGCGATGACATCCGCAAAGTCGTAGCCATTCACCAACTCGGTGAGGTGGTCGAGTTTCTGTCGGATGATTGCCTCGGTTGATTGCCCAGCCGCCTTTGCCTCCGACTTGGCGGTAGCGATGAATTTTTCGACGATGCTGCTTAGCGCTCCCCCGTCGGGTTTGGTCCGAGTGGATAGGTTGCGCATCAGTTCCGCATAAAGAGATCGGGCCTGGCCACCGCTTGCATGTAGACGCCGGTCCGGGTTCAGGTCTGCGCTTGCGACGACCAGCTTCTTTTCCAGGGCGACGGCACGGACCAAGTTCAAAAAGAATGTCTTGCCTGCGCCGTATTCGCCAATGACCATGCGAAAGCCCGAGCCGCCGTCTGCGATACGGTCGATGTCGCTGACCAGCGTCTCGATTTCACGGGTACGACCGACCTGAATCAGGTGCTGGCCGGTACGGGGCACCACGCCTGCGCGCAGAGACTGGATGACCGCATCGCGGTCTTTCGGGCGGATAGGCGTCGTCATGCGTCGATCTTCTCCAGGACTTCGGCATTGACTTCAATTGGGTCATCGCCTTCGGTAAATGGAATGTCGTGTGCCTCGAAGGCCGCCTCATTAATATGCTCGATCGCGCCATCCAGCATCAAATCCAAGTCGGCCGCCACGTCAAGCAGCTCCTCTCGACTCCACTGTGGCCGCGAGAGCAACATGCGAGCCAAAGCGGTATGCGGCTCGTCCAAGCCCAAGATACCCTTTGGTACTTCAATCTCTTCTTCGGCCTCGATTTCTGGCTCGGGTACGGACGTAACTGCAACTTCCTCTTCCTTGAAAATACTGGTCAGGAGTGCGGAGACCTTTTCGGTGTCCTGTTGCAGTGCGGCGATGCGCGCGGGGTCCAGCTTGAAGCCAGTCTTTTCGATCTCAGTAGTGGTTGCCACCGACGCTTTGGTGCCGGACGTCACCGCGTGGAGGTCGCTGAAAACTTTCTGGGGCTCCACACCGAGTGCTTTGTAGACTTTCTCCAGCGTCTTCACTTCGGCGGGCGACACGGTCCCGTCGGCTTGAGCCACTGTCGCCATGAACACGGCGATCATCTCCTTTGAGGTAGCTTCTAGCGGCTCGAGTTTCTTCTTGAGCGCCGCGAGCGACACAGGAGTGGCGATCAGGAGGCGCAGGTGTGCTACCAATCGGCGAATGTGATTGGGCGTAAGGTGCGTCCACGATTGCACTTGCTCACGCAGGTGGCCTATCTCGCTCGCACTGAACTCGCCATCGGCCGTGGCCACGCCTGAAGCGAGCTGAAGTGTCAGTAATGCCACTTGGTAGGCGGGTGTTGCGCTGCTAGCCGGCTCACCAGCCAGTATAGCGAATAACACCACCTTTTCTGCTGGGCCAGGCAACTTTGCGCCGTTGAGAATATCGGGCTCCATGCCAATGTTTTCAGACTCCAGTGCCGCTGCAAGCGTGCGGGTCTGATTCTTCGTGAGAATTGTCGTATTCGCCAGCGTCGTAAGCAAGTTCTGGAAGGATATTGCCGCCATGCCAGTCCCTATGCGCATTTTCAGCTCTTGCAAGGCCTTTTGGGTGCTTTCAGGCCACAGGATTACTGGTAGATGAAGAATGCCCTCCAGAGAGGTCTTCGCGCCTGGATTCCTGCCGATGTACCTGCTGTATGGCTCCAAGTCCTTAATGGTGGATTCGACAACCAGTTGTAGTTTCTTTAACGGTGCAGTGAGTGCTGTTATGTCAGGGGTGTCGCCGAAAGCGCGTTTGATTTCACCGTAGCCTTGGAATCCAGCCGACGCTGGTCGGTAGACCATTTTTAGCTTCGTTCGGTTACGCGGTAGCACAATACCCTCGCCATAAGTCGCTCCGTATTTCTGCGCAAAGAGTTTTTCGAATTGCTCAGCGCAACGAATCGCCGGTGTTCGCAGAGAGATATTTGGGTCGAGCTTCGCCCAGCTGAGCGCGAGATGCGTGGGCACCGGGGCTCCGTTCACTGCTGCCTGTCCGAGAGCCAAGCGCACATAGAGAGGCAATTCAAAGGTCTTGGGAAATACGGGCACCGGCTGCTGGTACAGCTTTGTCGGATGTTGGGTTAGCGATACCCAGTCGAGCAGTTCGCTGGCGTAACGCCGGAACGAGTTCGATTTGTCACTATAAATGCTCAGCAAGCGCCGAACTTCCTGCTGGATGCTAGGCCATTCCGCTTGTACCGTCGGATCCGTGCTTGTATCGATGATGGCGCGCCGTTCAAGTCCATAGAAGAACAGGAACACGTAGCCGATGTCTGCTTCCGGGTCGCGCCTGCCGTCAGCAAGCCAATTCAGGTAAGCACGTCGTGCGGTGCCAGAGATTTCGGAGTAGCTGGGCCAGTAACCCATCTCGCGTTCCGTGTAGTCGCCATGGGAACTGACCGATTTGGACGGGTTGATAAGGCACGGATCATTGGCACCAAACGTGGTTTTCAGCGACGTCCCGAAGTAGACCATGCCGCCGGGAATAGTGATGCCAGCGACTTCGATCGCTTGGCCGTAGGGAATCCAGGTCGCTGTGCCGAATCCCTTGGGTGCCGGGGGAACACGGAATCTCGATACAGTGGCGGGTGTGGAAGCAAGCGCGACGGTTACAGGTTCGTCGTCAAAAAGAAGCTGTGCACTTGATGTCTGGGATCGAACTCGTGATTTACTGGTGTGCCGAACGGCGGTTGAGGTGGCTGTGGATTCCAGGTCCGTTGGCTTCGCTCCCTTCTGTAACTGTCTATGGCGAGCATATGCATAGTAGGTCACCACCGCTATGGAGAGCGCGACCACCACAGCGATGGCTATCCAAAGCTCCTTCGGTATACCAGCAAACAAGATGATTAGGCCCGCTAAGACCGCCCCGCTCAGAGCGCTAAAGCTGGAGCTCTTCCTTCTTGTCCTTCTCGCCATTTTGTCTTCCCTAGTGGGTCCCTGCGGTTACATGCGATAGACCGGCGCGGGGCCGGTCACAGGTGGTTGCAGCGCGGCGAGGGCGAGGCACAGACCGAGTACGTCGCGGGTATCGGCCGGCTCAATGATACCGTCGTCCCACAGTCGCGAAGTGGCGTAATAGGGGTCGCTCTGCTCGCCGTATTGGGCGCGCACCTCGGCTTCAATACGGCGCAGATCGGCGTCCAAACTCACGTCCGCCTGCTTGATGCTGCTGCGGCGTAGTTCCAGCATTACGTTGCTGGCGATGTCGGCGCTCATGGTCGCACAGCGCGCGGTTGGCCAGGCGAACAGGAAGTGCGGCGCGAACCCGCGCCCAGCCATGCCGTAGTTGCCGGCGCCGTAGGAGCCGCCGACGATGACGGAAAATTTCGGCACGCGGGACGTCGCCTGGGCGTAGACCATCTTCGCGCTGTGCTTGGCGATACCACCGCGCTCGGCCTCGGTGCCGACCATGTAGCCGGTAATGTTGTGCAGGAACAAGAGCGGCGTCTGGCGCTGGTTGCAGAGTTCAATGAAATGCGCGCCTTTCAACGCGGATTCCGAAAACAGCGCGCCATTGTTGCCGAGGATGCCGACCGGATAACCGTGCAGATGGGCGGTGCCACACACCAGCGTATCGCCGTAGAGCGGTTTGAATTCCTGGAAATCGCTGCCATCGACCAGCCGGGCGATGATCTCGCGCACGTCGTAGGGCATCTTGGGGTCCGCGCTGATCACCCCCGGGATTTCCTCGGGGCTATAGGCCGGCGGCACCACCGGCCGCACGTCGGCATAACAGCGCACCGGCCAATTCAGCTTGGCGATGATGGCGCGCACGCGGGCCAGCGCCTCGGCTTCGTCTTCGGCCAGGTAGTCGTTAACGCCGGAAACGCGGCTGTGCATGTCGGCCCCACCCAGGGTCTCGCCATCCACCACCTCGTTGATGGCGACCTTGACAATGGATGGCCCGCCGAGGTGGATGCGGGCGTTGCCGCGCACCATGATGGTCTCGTCGGACAACGCCGGGATATAGGCGCCGCCCGCGGTGCAGCCGCCGAACACGGCCGAGATTTGCGGCAGACCCTGGGCAGACATGCGGCACTGGCGGTAGAAGGTATTGCCGAAATGATCCTTGTCTGGGAATACGCGATCCTGCTCAGGCAGATAGGCGCCGCCGCAATCCACCAGATAAATACAGGACAGGCCGTTCTGCTCGGCGATTTCCTGCGCGCGCACGTGCTTTTTCACCGTCTCGTGAAAGAAGGAGCCGCCTTTCACGGTGGCGTCGTTGGCGATGATCACGCAGTGCACGCCGCAAATCTGACCGATGCCGGTGACGATGCCGGCGGAGGGCACTTCGTTGCCGTATTGGCCGTAGGCGGCCAGCGGCGACAACTCCAGAAAGGGCGTCGCCGGATCGATGAGGCGGTCGATACGCTCACGAGCCAGCAACTTGCCCCGCGCGCGGTGGCGCTCGATATGGGTCTCGCGGATACCGGTGGCTGCTTCGCCTAAACGCTGGCGCAACTGTGCGGACAGCTGCTCGCCATGGGTCCAGTTGGCGCGGAATTCCGCCGCGCGCGGGTTGATTCGTGACTGGATCAAACTCATGCAAAGCCTTGTTATTCTGCGGTAACGGCGGTCAGGTGCCGCTCGGTGATAGCGGTGCGGCTCGCCAGCGGGAGAGGGCGCAATCTAGCAAAGGGCCGTTGATTCTTCAATCGATACCGGCCAGTAAGGGGAGTAGCCGGATCTCTGCTCTGTGGCAGAGAGGATGGCACTCCCACTCCCTGGATACCCTGGATCCGAGAAACACCGGGGCAGCTTGCGTAAGAGGGTTATCGAGTAGCGGGCATGCCGGTGGGGTGTTTGATCGGACTCCAGTTCAAGCATCCGCAATGGCGTGAAACCTAGCCTTCATCAGCTGCGGACTTTGCGGGCTAGAGAATCTCAGGTGGGGCGTCATGCTTGCGGAGCGCGGCAGTCGCCGCAAGAATTTTTACGAGCTCCCACTCTCACCAAGACGACAGCTCCATTACAGCATCGGGTAGCATCACGGATGTACTGAAAAAGTCCTTCGATCCTTCGTCAGGCTGATAAAGAGATTGAACTCAGAGCGAACAGTAACCCACTGATTCTGTCCGTGGTGATTGCGTCTAACCCTGATGGCGCTAAGTTATTCAGAGTCTCCATCGCAACGCCTAGTAGTTGTCGTCGTAATCGTCCATGTCCATGAAGGAATCCGGTTCAATGGTCGAGAGCGGATCTTCGCGGCAGTGAGAGGCGCGGCTATCGCCGCCAACGTCCTCCTCGTCATTGAGTTCGTAGGCGCTACGCCAATCTTCCGGGGGTTGAGCGGGCAGCAAAACCATCTCCCGCCAGGCATCAAATTCAATTTCGCCGACCTCGCCATCGTAGTATTGGATCTCGATGGTCTGTTCCTTGTTATCAACGGCAACGACCTCAAACAGGATGTCATCACGCGCGTCCTGGTACCATTGGTTGACCCTGGGTACTCGCTTTGCCACAATCGCTGCCTCCGTTATCCGTTATATACAACCGTTGATTCAACATACCACCGTCAATTCTGTTGCGCATTCAGGCCCCACTGAACAGGTGACGTCTGGCAGGCAGTCCAATGTAACTATTTTTATCAGACTAATTTTTTAACCAATTGATAAAAATTAATAAATAGATTATTTAGATACTCTGTCATTAGCTCTTTAGGTACCCATTTCCTCGGCCGTACAGACAAAAAATATCTAAAGGCGCGGTATTCTCTTGTTACATTAACAACTGCTCGTGGCGCCCCTTAATGGTCGCCAAGCAATCGCAAATGCCTCATTTAATCAAGGAATTCGGATGGCTACCGGTGCGCTGATGCTCGATCTGGACGGTACGGAACTCACGCTGGAGGAGCGCGCGCTGCTGGTTCGCCCACAGGTGGGGGGCGTCATATTTTTCAGCCGGAATTTTCATACCCGCGAGCAATTTGTTGCCCTGGTGACCCAAGTGCGCTTGCTGCGCCCCGAATTGCTGCTCGCCGTCGATCAAGAGGGCGGTAGGGTACAGCGTCTGCGCGAGGGCTATACCGACTTGCCGCCGATGCAAACCTTGGGCGATTTACTGGCCAAGGATGGCGAACGAGCGGTATCTTTAATCCAAGATGCTGGCTGGTTAATGGCGGCGGAGGTGATGGCAAGCGGGCTGGATTTCAGCTTTGCGCCGGTCCTCGATCTTGATCGCAACCATTGCGCGGTTATCGCCAATCGGGCGTTCAGTGATGATCCTGATCACGCCACCGCCACGGCTCGACTCTTCATTGCGGGCATGCGCGAGGCCGGCATGGCGGTCACCGGCAAGCATTTTCCCGGACACGGTGGAGTGGGGGAGGATAGCCACCTCGAAACCCCCTACGACCGGCGCACCTTTACTGAACTCTGGGCGCGGGATATCGCGCCGTTCCGCGCGCTGGCGACCGAACTCGATGCGGTGATGCCGGCGCATATCGTGTTTCCGGCGATCGATCCACAGCCGGTAGGCTTTTCTGGCTACTGGCTCCAGCAGGTGTTGCGGAAAGAATTGAAGTTCAACGGTGTGATCTTCAGTGACGATCTGTCAATGAAGGGTGCCGATGTGGCGGGCGGCTATACAGCCAAGGCGGCGATTGCGTTGGATGCCGGCTGCGACATGGTGCTGGTTTGCAATCACCGCGCGGGGGCTATCGAGGTCATCGAGTTTCTGGAAAAGGAGGGAGCTCCGCCGTCACCGCGGCTGGCAACGATGAAGGCGAGGAAGCACTGGACTTGGCCAAGTCTCGCGGGCCATCCCCACTATCGCACCCGAACCGCCAACCTGACTGCATTGGCCTAATGCCTGCTGAAAGGTAGGTATGGTGGACTTTCTTTCATCGGAACCCATCGGCCTGACCGGACTCGCAGTCAGCGCTTTCCTGTCGTCCACGTTGTTGCCCGGTGGTTCCGAAGCCGTCTTGCTGTGGCTGGTCGAGCAGGGTGAAATCCCGCTTTTGGTGTTGCTCGCGGTCGCCACCGCTGCCAATGGTCTCGGTGGTTTCTCGACTTACTGGCTCGGCTGGTGGATCGAGCGAGGCTTGATCAAACGGCGTTTTTCCGAGCCGCCATCATTGCGCTCGCTGGCATGGATCAAGCGCTGGGGATATCCGGTATTGCTATTGTCCTGGCTTCCCATCGTTGGTGACGGCCTCTGCCTTGCGGCGGGATGGCTGCGATTAGCCTGGCTGCCCGCCTTGGTAGCCATTGTCGTTGGCAAGGGCGCGAGATACGGTGTATTGATCTACCTGTCTGGCCTTGTGTAGTTGTTCAATGGCGGAGTTGCCTAGGTTAGGCTGGCCGGCCGGGGTTCCCGCTCGCCGCTGAGTTACCCGTTGCTCGGCTGTGTGTGTTACAGTGCGCGCGCTTTACTCCCCTAACGGCTGCGATTCAGTCCCCGGCCGTGCCTGAAAAAATCCGCTTCTTGCAAGTTGCTTGAGCGCTTTTACGGTTTCAACCCACAGTGAATTTCCGCCCGGACTGAGTTGCGATTTCACCGCGGCCGGTCGGTTTCAGAGGTAATCTCATGCAGTTTTCCCAACTTGGGCTCTCGCCCGAGCTTCTGCTCGCTATTGGCGATCAGGGTTATACAACGCCGACGCCGATTCAGGCGCAGGCTATTCCCCATGTCCTTGCCGGCCGCGATCTGGAGGCATTGGCGCAAACCGGCACCGGCAAGAC
>JBPPNE010000056.1:0-3091 GCA_051306415.1 Porticoccaceae bacterium | reverse complement strand
AACGCAAAGTCAATGCCGTAGGCATTGAGGGGCCCAAGCTTACCCGCCACCAGGATGCTCAAATCCTGATTCGGATCAGGCTTGCTTTTGCCGGCCAGCCGCGCCATCACTTCCGCGCCCCGCGCACGGCGCTCGGCATTGGTGAACTTGCCAGCCGGCGCCAGCTTGCCGCCTTCCGGGCCATGGCCCAGCTTGGCAAGTATGCGGTTAGTGGCCGCCATCGCATTCAAGGCGCGGGGAAACCCGGCGTACGCGGCGAGATGGGTGATGATTTCGCGAATCTCCGTCGGCGTTAACCCGTGATTCAGACCGCCGGGAACGTAGTAGTTGAGCTGCTCCGTCAGTTGCAGCGCACCGAGGATGGACAACACGATGAGATTGCGGTCGCGCCGACTCAGCCCTTCACGGCTCCAGATATCGCCGAGCACAAAATCGAGGGCAAATGATCCGAGCGCGCCGTTGTCAGCCTCGATCTGATTCGCCAGCACCTGCGGATCTTGCGCGCCGGTCAGTGACTTCAGCACATCGAGGCCACGGTTGCGCCGCTGCACGAAATCGGGCGGCGCTGTATCCGCCGTCGACGCCGGCGGAGTCGCTGTCTCAGCGGCCGCAGACTTCACATCACCCCCACCACTGAGGATGACCGCTATAATCATCAGCAGGATTGAACAGAATCGCAGCGTGGTTTTAGTGAAAGTGGCTTTAGTGAAAGAGGCTTTAGTCAGAGTGGCTTTAGTCAAAGTCATGATTTTTCCTTCCTGTATTTATTGTGCTATCCGGTTAGGGCTACATCGCTGCGTGCAAAACACCGCGACAGCTGCGCAGACCGTCACGACGGCTATTGATTCAAGCACATAATGGCGACAGAACCAATCCGGCGCGAACCCACCGAGCCACCAAGGTAGAGTCGCGTGCAAACACAGGGGATGAGTGTCATGGCAAGGAAAACCGCAAGTGTCAGGCAGATCCCCGCCACACCTCGGCTGCGCGTCCAGGTGCGGATTCTGTTCGGCGACGAAATCGCACTCGGCCCCGGCAAGGCAGACTTGCTGGACGCCATCCGCACCTGTGGCTCGATCTCCGCCGCCGGCAAGCACATGGGCATGAGTTACCGTCGAGCCTGGCTGCTGGTGGACTCGATGAATCGCTGTTTCAGTGAAGCGCTGGTAACGACCGCCAAGGGCGGCAGCGGCGGTGGCGGTGCCCAACTAACCCTGCGTGGTGAGGATATTCTCAAACATTACCGAGTGATGCAGGCCGCCGCCGATGCCGTGGCCGCATCGCATTTCAACGAATTGAAAGCCTTTCTGCGCCCTGAGCCGCTGGCACCGGCGTACTCGCTCCGTCAAAGCCGCGATGGCTGATTTGACCCGCCGCCATCACCAGCCAATGCGTGGTCAAGTATTCGACCTCGCTGCGAGCGTGGCTGACATAGACCATGGGTATGCCGAATTCGCCGTGGATGCGCAGCAAAAACGGCAGTATCTGCTCCTTCAGCCGTTCATCCAGCGACGACAATGGCTCATCCAGCAACAGCAGACGCGGCGCGTACAGGATCGCCCGGCCGAGCGTCACCCGCTGGCATTCGCCGCCAGACAACTGCCGTGGCCGACGATCGAGCAAATCGGTGATCTCCAGCAGCGCGACGACAGCTTCCAGGCTGAAGCGTCGCTCGGCCTTTGCCAGATTGCGATAACCATAGAGCAGGTTGTTGCGCACATTGAGATGCGGAAAGAGCTGGTTGTCCTGAAACACCAGCCCAATGCGTCGCCGGTGCGGTGGCAGCCAAACGTTGGAGCCCACCAGTTCGATGCCATCGAGGGCAATGCGCCCACGTTGCGGCCTGACCAGACCAGCAATGACCGCAAGCAATGTGCTCTTGCCGCAGCCCGATGGACCCAGCACGCCGGTAATGGGCGCATCCAGACATTCGTTGATGCGCAGGCAGAAATCGCCCCGACGAAATTCAAAGTCGAGTTCAAGCATGGCGAGTTCCGAGCCAACGCTCGACCCGTCGCGCCAGCAGGTTTGTCGTCAGCAGGGCCGCAAAGGCAATCGCGATACAGATAACGATCAGCCGCAACGCCGCACCATCGCCATCGGCCTGGTGCGTGGCGGAGTAAATGGCCAGCGGCAAGGTGCGGGTTTCGCCGAGGATGTTGCCGACAAAAGTGATAGTCGCGCCGAACTCGCCGAGGGCACGGCTGAAGGTGAGGATGGCACCAATCAACAGGCCCGGCAGCGCGAGCGGCAAAGTGACCGTGAGAAAAACGCGCAGCGGACTTGAGCCCAGTGTCGCCGCCGCCGCTTCAAGGCGAGCGTCGATCAGTTGCATCGCCAGCTTGACGGATTGCACCATCAGCGGGAAAGCGATCACTGCCCCCGCCGCTACCGCACCCTTCCAGTTGAACACGAGCTCAATACCCCAGGATTCCCGCAGCCAGCGCCCGAGCGGGCCCTGCGCGCCAAAAGTCAGCAGCAGCAGATAGCCAGGTACTGTCGGCGGTAGCACCATCGGCAGGAACAGCGTTGCTTCAAGCACTGATTTTCCGAAAAACTCACGCCGCGCCAGCAGCCAACCGAAAACAATTCCCGGCGGTAGGCAAACGAGGGTTGCCCACAGCGCCACGCGTGCCGACAAGGCGAGCACCTGCCATTCGGCAGCGGTCAGCAGACTCAGCACTGGGCTCTAGCGCTCCACACTGAAGCCATGGCGCACAAACGCCGCCTTCGCCTCATCCCCGCGCAGATAATCCCAAAACCGCGCCGCGTCGGCATCCGCCCCCTTCAGCAGACCACCCGGATAAATGATGGGCAGATGGCTGGCGGATGGGAACACCGCTGTCACACGGATTTTCTTGCTGCTCACGGCATCGCTCTGGTAGACGATGCCGAGCGCGCACTCGCCCCGCTCGACAAAGGCGACTGCGGTGCGCACATCCTCGGTGCCCACCACACGGGACGCGATGCCGTCCCACCAGCCGTAATGGCTCAAGGCCTGTTTGGCGTACTTGCCAACCGGCACATGGTCGGGTTCACCGGTGCAGAGGTGCCCACTGAAACTGGCCGAAAAGTCGAATGATCGATCGAG
>JBPPNE010000055.1:0-10129 GCA_051306415.1 Porticoccaceae bacterium | reverse complement strand
TTTTTCTGCACCATGTTCTGCAGGCATTGATCCATCGTCTGCATACCGTGGTTGACGCCGGTCTGAATGGCTGAGTACATCTGCGCCACCTTGTCCTCGCGAATCAGGTTACGGATCGCCGGCGTGCCGATCATGATTTCATTGGCGGCCGCGCGGCCACCGCCGATCTTTTTCATCAAGGTCTGGGAAATAACCGCCTGCAGCGACTCCGACAACATTGAGCGCACCATCGCCTTCTCAGCGGCGGGAAACACGTCGACGACGCGGTCAATGGTTTTTGCCGCCGAGGTGGTATGCAGGGTGCCGAAAACCAGGTGGCCCGTTTCCGCCGCGGTCAGCGCGAGGCGAATGGTCTCCAGGTCGCGCATCTCACCCACCAGGATAATGTCGGGATCTTCCCGCAGTGCGGAGCGCAGGGCCTCGGCAAAGCCGTGAGTATCCTTGTGCACCTCGCGCTGGTTGACCAGGCACTTCTTGCTTTCGTGAACAAATTCGATGGGGTCCTCAATGGTGAGGATGTGCTGATAGCGGTTGGAGTTGACGTAATCGACCATAGCCGCAAGGGTAGTGCTCTTGCCGGAACCGGTCGGCCCGGTCACCAGCACCAACCCCCGCGGCAGCATCGAGATGTTGCGAAAGATCTCACCGAAGCCGAGATCCTCCAGTGTCAGCACCCGGGATGGAATGGTACGAAAGACGCCTCCCGCGCCCCGATTCTGGTTGAAGGCATTAACCCGAAACCGGGCCACACCGGGGACTTCAAAGGAAAAGTCGGTTTCGAGGAATTCCTCGTAATCCCGCCGTTGCTTGTCATTCATGATCTCGTAAATCAACCCGTGAACCTGCTTGTGGTCCATCGGCGGCAGATTGACGCGGCGGATATCGCCGTCGACGCGGATCATCGGCGGCAAGCCCGCCGAAAGGTGCAAGTCGGACGCGCCCTGCTTGGCGCTAAAGGCCAGTAGTTCCGTAATATCCATTACCTAATCCCTTACGTTTGTTGATACCCTGCCGCTCCTGCGGACTGCTGCACTGCCTCAGTATATGACTAACATTGCGGATAACCTACGCCGAGTCACTGCCGCGATTGAACACTTTGTCACCCGCTGTGGCCGTACCGCAGACCAGATCAAGCTGCTCGCAGCCAGCAAGGGCCAGGATGCGGACGCCATCGCGACAGCTTGGCACGAGGGAATCCGCTGCTTCGGTGAAAACTACCTCCAGGAAGCCCTGGTCAAAATGGACACGCTGCGCGGCCTCGGCATCGAATGGCACTATATCGGCTCGATTCAGGAAAACAAAACCCGCGCCATCGCCGCCCATTTCACCTGGGTGCACAGTGTCGATCGCCTGAGGATCGCCACGCGCCTGAGCGCCCAGCGCCCGCCGGATCAACCACCCCTGAACATCTGCATACAGGTGAATATCGACGCCGAAGCCAGCAAAGCCGGGGTTGCCCCCGCTCAACTGGCGGAACTGGCGCTCGCCGTCGCCGATCTGCCCCGCGTCCACCTGCGCGGCTTGATGGCAATACCACGGCCCGCGAACTCACAACCCGCGAACTCACAACCCGCGGACTCACAAGATGGGGCGAGAGCCGCCTACCGACGCCTGGCACAACTGCTTGCCGAACTGCGCGCACTCTCTCCCCGGCTCGCCGGATTGGATACACTGTCGATGGGTATGTCCGCGGACATGGAGGCGGCGATCGCGGAGGGCGCCACCATCGTCCGCATTGGCACCGCCGTGTTCGGGCCGCGCCACACCGCCACAACGACTTCACCAAGGAGTAAACCTTGAATCAGCCCACACTGGCATTCGTCGGCGGCGGCAACATGGCCACCAGCCTTATTGGCGGCTTGATTGAAAAGGGCTACCCCGCCGCGCGCATCACCGCTTGCGACCCGGTCGCCGACTGTCGCGAGCAACTAGCCAGCCGTTTCGGGATTGTGGCGACTGATGACAACCGGCACGCGGTCGCGACCGCCGAAGTGGTCATCCTTGCCGTCAAGCCCCAGGTCATGAAAGCGGTGGCCACCGCGCTGCGCCCGGCGCTCGGGCATAACCCGCTGGTCATCTCGATCGCCGCGGGTATTCCCGTCGCATCCCTGCAAGGCTGGCTGGGCGCGGGAATTCCCATCGTGCGCTGCATGCCCAACACTCCGGCACTGGTGCAGACCGGCGCCAGTGGCCTCTTCGCGACGGCTCGGGTCAGCGCGGCTCAGCGGCAGCAGACCGAGGCCATCCTGTCCGCCGTCGGCATTTGCCTGTGGGTGCCGCGGGAAGCGGACATCGACGCGGTGACCGCACTGTCCGGCAGCGGGCCCGCCTATTTTTTTCTGGTCATCGAAGCGATGGAACAAGCCGGCGTCCGGCTCGGCTTGTCGCCAGCGGTGGCCCGCAGCCTGACCTTGCAAACAGCGCTGGGCGCCGCCCGCATGGCGCTCGCCAGCGATGTCGACAGCGCCGAGCTGCGCCGCCGCGTGACGTCCCCCGGCGGCACTACCGAGCGCGCCATCGACGTGTTCCTCGCCGGCGGGTTGCCTGAGCTATTCGACGCCGCCATGATCGCCGCCCGTGACCGCGCCCATGACATGGCCGCCGAGCTGACCGACTAAAACAGAGGATCCGATGGCCACCATTAATCAGCTCGCTATCTACTTCGTGCAGACGCTCGCCACTCTTTGTCTGCTGATATTGCTGGTGCGCCTGTTGCTCCGGCTGTGCCGGGCAAACTTCTACAACCCGCTGTCCCAGTTCGTGTTCAAATCCACCGAGCCCGTGCTGGCGCCGCTGCGCAGGATAGCCCCGGCGTTCAAGCGCTTCGACACCGCCACCCTGCTGCTGATCCTCCTGCTCCAGTGGCTGGCGATTCAAGCCACCCTGGCGATTGCCGGTGTCGATGCCGCGCCGATTCTGCTGCCGCTGGTGTGGGCAGCATTGGGTGCAGTCTCGATGCTGCTCAACATCTATTTTTACGGCATCCTCGCGGTGATCATCCTGAGCTGGGTGGCGCCGACCAGCCAGCACCCCATGACCGCGCTGCTTTACGAGCTGATCGAGCCGGTGATGGCGCCGTTTCGCCGCATCATCCCCAGCTTCGGCGGCATCGATCTGTCGCCGATCGCAATTTTCCTGGCGATCAATCTGTTGCGCATGTTGCTCGCCGAGCTGGCCGCTGCCACCCAGCTGATGCCGGGCATCGTGCCGGGCATTTAGGGTGGCGAACTACCGCTGGCACGGCGACACCCTGCTGCTCGAGTGCCATGTCCAGCCCGGCGCACGCCGCGACGCCATCGTCGGTCTGCACGGCGAGCGCCTGAAGATACAGATCCGTGCAGCACCGGTGGACGGCCCCGCCAACGCCTGTCTGATCGCGTTCATCGCCGCCCAATTCGGCGTCGCCAAAGGGCGAGTGCACCTGCAACAGGGAGACCACAGCCGTCAGAAAACTCTGGCCATCGCGACGCCACAACGGTTGCCGGATGCCGCCAACATCGTTCGCCCGCCACTGCGTTGATGCATTGCCTTGCGCGGCCGGCAGCGCGTCTTTAGACTTCCCCCCACTCTAGATCTCTGACAAGAGCCGTGGATTCCCCGTTGATGCCGGATGTTTTTCCCGCTAACTCCGTCGGCTTGGTCACACCCCAGGTTTTTCGGTTTGACGAGCCTCTGCTGCTGAGCTGCGGTCGCCTGCTGCCGGCCTACGACCTGATGGTGGAAACCTACGGCAACCTCAACGCCGGGAAAACCAATGCGATCCTGATCTGTCACGCGCTGAGCGGCCACCACCACGCCGCTGGCTACCACGGGGTGGACGACAAGGCGCCGGGCTGGTGGGACGACTATATCGGCCCCGGCAAACCCATCGACACCCGCCACTTTTTCGTCGTCTGCCTGAACAATCTCGGCGGCTGTCACGGCAGCACCGGCCCGCGCAGCGTCAATCCGGAAACCGGCCAACCCTGGGGCAAGCACTTCCCTCCGCTGCGGGCCCGCGACTGGGTTGAGAGCCAGGCGCGCCTGGCTGATCGCTTCGGTATTGTTCAATGGGCCGCGGTGATCGGTGGCAGCCTGGGCGGCATGACCGCGATGCGCTGGGCGCTGGAGCATCCGGAGCGCGTGCGCCACTGCGTGGTTATCGCTTCGGCGATGAAACTGACCGCCCAGAATATCGCCTTCAATGAAATCGCCCGGCGCGCCATCCAGGCCGACCCCGAGTATCGCAACGGCGACTACCTCGAACAGGGCACCTATCCTCGCGACGGCCTCGCGCTGGCACGCATGATCGGCCACGTTACCTACCTGTCCGACGAACTGATGGGCACCCGTTTCGGTCGCGAGCTGCGCTCCGGTACGTTTCAGCTGGGGATGGCCGATCCGATCGAATTCCAGGTCGAAAGCTACCTGCGCCACCAGGGCGACCGCTTCGCCCAAGGCTTCGACGCCAACACCTATCTGCTGATGACCCGCGTGCTTGACTACTTCGATCTCGCCCGCGGCTACAACGATGACCCGGTACAGGCGTTCAGCCACGCCCGCTGCGGCTTCCTGGTGGTGTCTTTTTCCAGCGACTGGCGCTTCGCACCGGGGCGTTCGCGGGAGATCGTCGCCGCCCTGATGGGCGCCAACAAGGATGTCACCTACGCTGAAATAGAATCCAACCTGGGCCACGACTCTTTTCTGTTGCCCAATGCCCGCTACGAAGCGGTGTTTCGCGCCTACCTGCAGCGGGTCGCGCGCGACGTGCAGAGTGTGCAGGGACGGGGAGGGCTGGCCTGATGCTGCGCGTGGATCTGGACATCATTCAGCAGTGGATCGCACCCGGCGCGCGGGTGCTCGACCTCGGTTGCGGCGATGGCACCCTGTTGCGCTGCCTGATGGACAACCGCCAGGTCGAGGGTTACGGGCTCGAAATCGATCCGGAGCAGATCACCGCCTGCATTGGCCGCGGCGTCAACGTGATCGAGAAAGACCTCAACCAGGGGCTCGCGGATTTCCCCGACAAGAGCTTCGACACCCTGGTGATGGCGTATTCGCTCCAGGTATTGCGGCGCCCCGATCTAGTGGTGGACGACATGCTGCGCATCGGCCGCGAATGCATCGTCACCTTTCCCAACTTCGGCAGTATCCGCACCCGTGGCTACCTGATCCTGCATGGCCGGATGCCGGTGACCCGGCAGCTACCCCACCAGTGGTACGACACCCCCAACATCCACTTCTGCACCGTGCGGGATTTCGAAGCCCTGTGCCGCAGCAAGAACATCCGCGTGCTGCACCGGGAGATGGTCGCCGATCGCAACCCCGACAAGCAACTGAAAGGGTTTTGGCCTAATATGTTTGCAGAGACGGCGATCTATCATCTGAGTAAATGACCGCCCGCTGTGCCAGTCGCCGTCCCGACCAGGAGCCACTCCGAACAACAACCGCTCCGAACAAAAAAGTCCGCCGCGAGCGCTTCTACCGATCCCGCGCGGAGACACACCTGAAGGAGAAACGCCATGAAAAAGCTGCTGCTGATTCCCCTGCTGCTACTGGCTGTACTACGGATCGCCACTGCCGAGGAGTTCTCCCACAAAGTATTTGACGGCTACCGGGTGCACTACAGCGCGTTCAACAGCAGCTTCATCAGTCCCGGTGTCGCCAGCGCTTACGATATTGTGCGCGGCAAGGATCGCGGCTTGATCAACATTACCCTGGTGCCCGATGGCGTTGAGGGTGGCCGCGCCGCGCAGGTCTCCGGCCACGCCACCAACATCTTCGCGCAGCAGCAACCGCTGGCGTTCTTTGAGGTGCGGGAGGGCAACGCGGTGTACTATCTGGCGCCATTCAAATTCGAAAACGAAGACTCGCTGACCTTCAACATTGGCGTCAAACCGCATCCCGACAAGCCGGCTCAAACCTTGACGTTCCAGCGCAAGTTTTACCGCGACAAATGAACCAGGGATGCTGCCGACATGGCCACTAAGGTCGTCCTCGCTACCGCCAACGTCGGCAAAGTCGAGGAATTTCAGGCCTTGCTCGCCGGGCGGCAACTGCGCGTGGTGCCACAGAGCCAGTTCAATATCACTGCCATCGAAGAGACCGGCCTCAGCTTTGTCGAAAACGCCATCCTGAAAGCCCGCCATGCCGCCCGCTACAGCGGCCTGCCGGCCATTGCCGACGACTCCGGGCTGGAAGTCGATTTTCTCAACGGCGCGCCGGGGATCCACTCCGCTCGCTTTGCCGGCGATAACGCCAGCGATGACCGGAACAACCAGCGCCTGCTCAGGCTACTCCAAGACGCCAGCGCCGAGGAGCGCACAGCTCGCTTTCAATGCCTGCTGGTGTTTTTGCGCCACGACCGCGACCCCACGCCAATCATTTGCCAGGGCACCTGGGAGGGACGCATCCTGTTCGCGCCACATGGTGATCAAGGCTTTGGCTACGATCCCCTATTTTACCTGCCGGCCTGCGATTGCACGGCGGCGGAATTGCCGGCGGAGCAGAAGAACCGGCTGAGTCACCGCGGCCAAGCGATGGCGGCCCTGCTGCGGGCGCTGGCGGCATAGCCCGCGAGCACCCGCAGCCATGTTGCACCTGCCGCCACTTGCGCTCTACATCCACATTCCCTGGTGTGTGCGCAAGTGCCCCTACTGCGACTTCAACTCGCACGCCGCTGATGGCACGCTGCCGGAACAGGACTATGTCGCTGCACTGATAGCGGATCTGCACGCCGATCTGGCCTGGGTTCAGGGCCGCACGCTCACCTCGATTTTCTTCGGCGGCGGCACTCCCAGCCTGTTTTCGGCACGGGCAATTGGCGAGATTCTCACCGCCGTAGATGCCGTTATCGGCATTGGCCAGAACGTCGAAATCACGCTCGAAGCCAATCCCGGCACGTTCGAGCAAGAGAAGTTCCGCGGCTATCGCGACGCCGGGGTAAATCGTCTGTCCCTCGGCATGCAGAGCTTCAACGATGACCACTTGAAAACCCTTGGCCGGATTCACTCCAGCGCCGATGCCGTCAAGGCAGCCACAGCCGCACGGGCGGCGGGTTTTGACAACATCAACCTCGACCTGATGCACGGCCTGCCGGGGCAGATCGCGGCTCAAGCCAGCGCCGATCTGCATCAAGCCATCGCCCTCGAACCCACTCATATTTCGTGGTATCAACTCACTATCGAGCCGAATACGGCGTTCTACCGCACGCGGCCACAACTGCCGATGGAAGCCACCCTCGAAGCCATTCAAACTGTCGGGCAGGCCATCCTGGCGGCCGCGGGCTACCCGCAGTACGAGATTTCCGCCTACGCCCGCGCCGGCCGGCAGTCCGCCCACAATCGCAACTACTGGGAGTTCGGCGACTACCTCGGCATTGGCGCGGGCGCCCACGGCAAGATCACCTGCCCTGCACAGGGGCAGATTCTCCGCACCCGCAAGACCCGCCACCCGCGTGATTACCTCGCCCGCGTCGATCTGCCGCGGATTGACAGCACCGCCATCGCCCCGGCGGAACTGCCGCAGGAATTCCTCCTCAATGCCCTGCGACTCAATCAGGGAGTACCGACCCGCTATTTTGCCGAACGCACCGGGCTTGCATTCGCGACCATCGACCACCGTTGGCAGCAACTGGCCGCCAAGGGGTTGGTGGGGAAGAGTCCCGACCGTCTGGCCGCCACCGCTCTGGGCCTGCGCTTTTTAAACGACGTGCTGGCCGCGTTTTAGGTGTCGCCCCGTAGATCACGAATTGCCTGTCATCATTCTGCCTTGCCAGCGACATAAACTGCCCTCGACTCTGAGGACAGTTGACGTATTGCTCGGCATTGCTGCCCGCTGACACCTGTCCAATGCCGGCGAAATGCCCTAACCTGAATCCAGACTGCGATGCAAACGAAGGCCATGGACACACTAAAAACCGTCGATTTACGCAAATCCGAATATTATTTCAATCGCCACCTGAGCCTGATGCAGTTCAATCTGCGAGTTCTCGAACAGGCCTTGAACGAGCAGCACCCGCTGCTTGAGCGCCTGCAATTCCTGCTTATTTTCAGCAGTAATCTCGATGAGTTCTTCGAGGTGCGCGTCGCCGAACTCAAACGCCAGATCAGCTTCGCTCGCGAAGTCGTCACCGACGATGGCCTCCGTGCCCAGGATGTTCTCCATCAACTGAGCGATATCTGTCAAAAAGCGATAGAAAAGCAGTACCGAATACTCAACGAAACCCTGCTGCCGGCATTAAAAAACGAAAATATTCACTTCCTGTCACGACAGGAGTGGACTCCTGACATTGAAATCTGGGCCAGCGATTACCTGCGCACGCAGACGCTGCCGGTCATCAGTCCGATTGGGCTCGATCCCGCGCACCCGTTCCCGCGCTTGGTCAACAAGAGTCTCAACTTCATCGTTTCCCTTGAGGGTCGGGACGCGTTCGGGCGCGAGAGCGGTCTGGCGATTGTTCCCGCACCGCGATCACTACCCCGCATCATCCGGGTTCCCGATCAACTCTGTGGCGGCGGCGACAACTTTGTTTTCCTGTCATCACTGATTCACGCCCATGTCGATGATCTGTTTCCGGGTATGCGGGCAACCGGCTGCTATCAGTTCCGCCTCACCCGCGACGCCGATCTCAACCTCAACGCCGCCGAGGTCGAGGACATTGCCCGCGCGCTGCGCGGCGAGCTCCACTCCCGCCGCTTCGGCAGCGCCGTGCGCCTTGAGGTGACCGCTGAATGCCCGGATGTTCTCATCAATTTCTTGCTGGAAGAATTCAACCTGTCCGAGCGGGATCTGTTTCGGGTCAGTGGTCCGGTAAATCTCGGCCGCATGATGCAGTTGCGCTCGATGATCAACCGTCCGGATCTGGTTTTTCCGCCCTTTACGCCGAGCTTACCGGAGCCGCTGCGAGACGATCCCAATCTGTTTCAGCGAATCAGCAACGAAGATATTCTGCTACACCAGCCCTATCAATCGTTCACCCCGGTTATCGATCTGCTCCGCCAGGCCGGCCGTGACCCCCATGTTCTCGCTATCAAGATGACGCTCTACCGTACCGGTTCGCGATCAGAAGTCGTCGATGCGCTGAGCGAAGCCGCGCGCGCGGGCAAGGAAGTCACCGTGGTCATTGAGTTGCGCGCACGCTTTGACGAGGAGGAAAACCTGCAACTGGCGGCCCATCTTCAGGAGGCCGGCGCCGTCGTCACCTATGGCGTCGTGGGTTACAAGACTCACGCCAAGGCACTGCTCGTTGTGCGCCGCGAAAATAACGCTCTGCGCCGCTATGTCCACCTCGGCACTGGAAACTATCACGCCGGCAACGCCCGCCTGTACACCGATTACAGTCTGCTCACCGCCGATGAAGATCTGTGCAGCGACGTCCACAAGATTTTCCAGCAATTAACCGGCATGGGCAGAGCGGAGCGTATCAAAAAGCTCGCCAGCGCCCCCTTCACCCTGCGCAAGAATCTGGTTCGCCTGATCGAGGGGGAAGCGATTGCGGCGCGCGCCGGCAAGCCGGCGCACATCATCCTCAAGGCGAACTCGCTCACCGACGCCGAGGTCATCCGCTGCCTTTACGCCGCAAATTGTGCGGGCGTTCAGGTCGACCTGATCATTCGCGGCATGTGTTGCCTGCGGCCGGGGCTTGCGGGTGTATCGGAAAATATCCGCGTGCGATCGGTCATCGGCCGTTTTCTGGAGCACTCGCGGGTCTATTATTTTTCCAACGCCGAGCCCGGCCTCTACTGCTCAAGTGCGGATCTGATGGAGCGCAACCTGCAGTACCGCGTCGAAATCGCGTTCCCCATCAGCAATCACCGGCTGAGCAACCGAGTCCTCGGCGAGCTCAAATGCTACCTTGACGACAACTGCCAGAGTTGGGTGTTGCAGCCCGACGGCGAGTACGTCCTCAATCAGCCAGCCAGCGGTGAAACACCTAAATCCGCCCAGAGTCAGCTGCTCGCAAAGCTCGCTGAATAAAGCCGCAAGACCGCATCGGGTTTGGCATCAGCAGCCGATGCGGCTGTAGAAAAACCCCCGTAAATTGCTACAGTGGGCCATAACTGGCCCCATCGGAATCAGCCGGGAGGGCGTAGCGGATGGCGCGGTTCAAGCCAGTTCACCGGGGTCTGGAGCTGCTGCCAGTCGCCTT
>JBPPNE010000054.1:0-2571 GCA_051306415.1 Porticoccaceae bacterium | reverse complement strand
TCGATCCCCGCTATCTCGCGATCAAGGAAGCCGCGGTGCCGGGCATTTTCGGCCTGCTCACGCTGATCTCCCTGCGCACCCGCTACCCGCTGGTGCGCACCCTGCTGTTCAACGACAATGTCATGGACACGAAAAAAGTCGAGGCCATACTCGAACAGCGCCACAATCGCACGGCCTTCGACCGCCGCCTGGCCGTCGCATCCGGTATTGTCGCGGCGTCATTTTTCCTGTCCTCGCTCCTCAACTATGTGCTCGCCAGGCTGATTGTCACCAGCCCGCCGGGCAGCCCGGAATACAACCAGCAGCTCGGCGAAATGACGGCACTGAGCTTCCCGGTCATTGCGGTACCTGCCATGCTGGTCATGACAGGTGCACTGTTTTACCTCATTCGTGGCATCACCGGGCTCACCGGGCTGTCGTTGGAGGCCATTCTCCACGATCAACAGAGCCGCTAACCAAATCCATAGAAACATAGTCCATAGAAACATAATCCACAAAAACAAGATCCACAAAAACTAAAGGAAACACCCTGATGTGGTACAGCCTGGTTTGCCATGATGTCCCCGACAGCCTGCCACTGCGACGCAGCGTGCGTCCACAACATCTAACACGGGTGCAGGAACTCAAGGAGTGGGGCCGCTTGCTGGTCGCCGGTCCGAATCCGGCCATCGACAGCGCCGATCCCGGTGAGGCTGGTTTCAGTGGCAGCCTGATCATCGCCGAGTTCGACTCCCTTGCCGACGCCCAGGCCTGGGCAGCTCAGGACCCCTATGTCCTCGCCGGCGTCTGGACCTGGGTCGAGGTGAAACCCTTTGTAAAAATCCTGCCCTGATTCAACGAGTCGCGATTACCGTTGTCACAGCCAATACCCCATTTTCAACTGCGAGAAATGTACACCGTGATGATAAAAAAACTGTTCTGCGCCCTGATTTTACTGTTCACCGCCACGCTATCCTGGGCGGAAACCCGCTATATCTCCGATCAACTCCGCGTGCCACTGCGGGACAGCGCCTGCCGCGACTGCCCGACCGTTCACGACGGCCTCACCACCGGTACCCCGCTGACGCTCCTCAAGGAAGCCAATGGCTGGAGCAACGTGCAAACCGCCGAGGGCCTGGCGGGCTGGTTACCGAGTATCTATCTGATCAAGCAGGCGCCGGCGCGGGATCGCATCACCAGCCTGGAAAACCAGATCACTACGCTGACCGTCGATAACAAGGCCCTCGCGGAGCAGGCACAAACCCTGAAGATCACCACTACCGAGTTGCAACTGCAACTCGACCGCTTCGGCGGCGTCGGCAAGGAGCTTGGCATGGACATGAGAACCCTCGCCAATGCCGTCAGCACCCAGCAACAAAACGATGAACTCCTCAAGCGCAATAAAATGTTGCAGTCCGAGGTGGACGTTCTCACCGCCAATCGCGAGCAGCTCGAACACAACCGCGACCAGTCATGGTTTCTATACGGTGGCGTGGCGGTGTTCCTCGGCGCCCTACTCAGCGTATTGCTGCCGCGCCTGAAACGCTCGCGCAAGGGTTATTCGGAATGGGGATGAGCGCACGCCTGGCGGCGCTACTGCGCACCGCGCTGGCATTCGCGAGCAGCGCCTTGGCACTCGATCCTGCCGCCAGTGTGCACGAGTTGCGGTGGCCGCCGGCGCCTCAGGTGCGCATTGAGACCGATGCCGGCGATATCCTGATCGAACTGGCGCCGGCGCGGGCGCCGATCAGCACCGCGAATTTTCTCCAGTACGTCGATCAGCATTTTTACGACGGCGTGATTTTTCACCGTGTCATCAAGGGCTTCATGGTGCAGACCGGCGGTTACGGCGCCGACTTCACGCCACGGGAGCCGGGCGGCACCGTCGCCAACGAATCCGTCGATGGACTGCCCAATCGCCGCGGCGCGGTCGCCATGGCCCGCACCAGCGATCCCGCTAGTGCCCGCGCGCAGTTCTTCATCAATCTGAAGGACAACCGCACCCTCGATGCCGAGGGCGAAATTGCCGGTTATACGGTGTTTGGTCAGGTAATCGAGGGCATGGAGGTGGTGGACAAAATCGCCGCCGGCGCGCTGCGCGCGCCGCAAGCCGAGTTCCAGCACCTGCCCGTCGAGCCAGTTCGCATCCACCAGATGCAACGGGTCGCGGCACCGTGATCAAGCTCAGCGTCAACCTCAACAAGATCGCGCTGATCCGCAATTCCCGCGCCGGCAACTATCCCGATGTCGCCGAGCACGCCCGCCTCTGCATCGCCGCCGGCGCCGATGGCATCACCGTTCACCCGCGCCCGGACCAGCGCCATATTCGCCCGCGGGACGTCCATGAACTCGCCGAACTGACCGCAACCCAGCCACGGATCGAATTCAATATCGAGGGCAACCCCTTCGCCGAACCCTGCGGCGATTACCCCGGCCTGCTCGCGTTCGCGCGGACGGCACAGCCAGACCAGTGCACGCTGGTGCCCGACAGCAGCGACCAACTCACCTCCGATCACGGCTTCGATCTGACCCGCTCGGGTGAAAAGCTCAAGCCAATCATCGCCGAACTTCAGGATCTCGGCATCCGCGTCA
>JBPPNE010000053.1:0-12611 GCA_051306415.1 Porticoccaceae bacterium | reverse complement strand
TTGCCGAAAAATATCGCATCGACAAAAGTCACGAATGCCAGCAGATTTTTCGCACCACCGATCCCGCCCACCCTGGCGTCAAAATGGTGATGGAGCAGGGCGATGTCAATGTCGCTGGCCCAGTCAAGGTGCTGTCGCAAGGGGAGTTTCCGGCTAAATATCCGGGCGTTTACATGACTCCGGCTGAGACCAGGGCTTTGTTTGAAGCCAAAGGCTGGTCGACGGTGGCGGCGTTTCAGACGCGCAACCCGATGCATCGATCCCACGAATATCTGGCCAAAATTGCCATTGAGATCTGCGATGGTGTCTTGATCCATTCCCTGCTCGGCAAGCTCAAGCCCGGCGACATTCCGGCGGATGTGCGGCAGCAGGCGATCAGTGTGCTAATTGACAGCTACTTTGTTGACAACACGGTGGTGCAGTCGGGCTATCCGCTGGACATGCGCTATGCCGGGCCGCGGGAGGCATTGTTGCACGCGCTGTTCCGTCAGAATTACGGATGCTCCCATCTCATTGTCGGCCGGGATCACGCGGGTGTTGGCGATTACTACGGCCCGTTCGACGCGCATCATATTTTCGACGAAATCGCCGTGGGGGCGCTGGCCACCAAACCGCTGAAGATAGATTGGACTTTCTGGTGCAACCAATGCGGAACCATGGCTTCGACGCGAACCTGCCCTCACCACCCCGATGACCGTGTGCTGGTCTCGGGCACCAAGCTGCGCAAAGCGCTGTCCGAGGGCGGTGAGGTAGAGGCGAATTTTTCTCGCCCGGAGGTACTCGCGGTGTTGCGTGAATACTATGGGGGATTGGCCGATGCTGATCGCGTGGAAGTGGTGTTGTCCGGGCACTCCGCGAAGTAGGGGGCACCGACGCTGAATCAATAGCGCGGGAGTTTTGCGAACACTTTGCAACCGTCGCCGAGGGGTGTTTAAGCGAGGATCAGCCAACTTTGAGCGTGGGGTCGTCCTCGTCGTTGCCGGCGGCGAGTTCGAGGTGGCGGGTTGCCTTGATACCCAGCGTGTTGGTGGTGCCGACTTCGTCCTGAAAGCCATAGCGAGGATTGAGAACACCCTTTATCGGCGAATAATCGCGTGGCGGGTCCAGCGCGTGGGTCGGCGATTGGGTGTCCAGATTAAGTTCGAGTTGGCCAGCGGCGGCAGTAAGCAGCGCACGGCCAACCTCGGGGTTAGCCAGATGCATCGCGCCGAGGGCAAGATGCTGATGCACTTCGCGGTAACTCTGAGCGAGATTGTTGACGAGCTCCGAGGTCTTGATAAAGTGGGTCGTCACTTCTTGTTGGTAGGCGGCGGCCTCTGATTCCTGGCGGTGTAATGCTTCGGCGAGGCTCCGTCGTTCTTTCTCTTGCGGGGAAAATCTGCGGGTAACGAGTGCGCCCAAGCCAACCCCTACCAAGAGGCAGGCCAAAGCGACGAGTAGAGTTGATGTGGCCACTGGCTGAATTCCGTTGTCCGGCAGTAGCTGCGGAGTTTATCCCGAAACCAAGGTGCCGTCGAATTCGTGACGCTTTGGTGCAAGAGTGAAGCGCGGCTATCGGGGTTATCCGCGATCAAAAAACGACCGCTGTCAGCGGCTGGGGGCAGGATGTGGCAATGAGTAAAATAAATTGTCTCGTCGATGGCCGGGCGGGCGTCCTGGAGGTTATCCTGCGGCATGGCCAGGCGACGGGAGAACTCCAGGGCCGCGATTATTGCGGACTGATTTGTCACCCCCACCCGCTCTACGGCGGTTCCATGGACAACAAGGTGGTTACCACGTTGGCGCGAACCTACACCGAGCTCGGGATACCGGCGGTGTGCTTTAATTTTCGCGGTGTCGGGCGGAGCGCTGGTGGTCATGATGATGGCGTGGGTGAAGTCGAGGATCTCCGCAGTGTCGCTCAATGGGCGCAGCGGCAGTTTCCCAACGCTCGTTTTCTGCTGGCGGGATATTCCTTTGGCGCTGCAATCGCGGTACGCGGTTGCAGCCATCTTTCGCCCGCTCATATGACCCTGGTGGCCCCGCCGGTCGGCCGTTTTGGCCTGGTTGAAGCAGAGCGTTTCCCCTGCCCGGTGTTCGTCCTGTTTGGCGGACAGGATGAGTTGGTTGATGCCGATGCTGTCATCGCTTGGGCCGCGGCACTCGAGCGGCCGGCCCAGATCCAATGCCTGTCGGGGGCAAGCCATTTTTTCCACGGCGAGCTCGTTGCCCTACGGGCGGAGTTACGGGCCACGCTGTTGGCGAACCTCGGTTGAGTTGCCAGTTGCCAGTTGCCAGTTGCCGTGGTCATGAGTCAGAGTGGGCGCCTTTTTTGGTTTGGTAACCCATGCCGTTAACACCTCTTCAGCGTTATCAGCAGGATCTGCAGCGCGGCGATTTTTCCGCTGATCCAGCGCAAGCGGTGGCGGTGCAGAAATTGCAAGCCCTGCTTGACCAGCTGGTCGTCGCCCCAGCGCCCGAGGTTGGCCTGTTCACGCGCCTGTTTCGCCAGCGCTCCCAGCTCGCTGTGCGGGGCGTGCGGGGATTGTATTTTTGGGGTGGCGTCGGGCGCGGGAAAACCTATTTGATGGACAATTTCTATGAGGCCCTGCCTTTCCGGCAGAAGATGCGCACCCACTTTCACCGCTTCATGCGTCGAGTGCACCGAGACATGAAGCTTCTGGCGGGGCATAAAAATCCGCTAGACCACGTTGCCGCGGGTATTGCCAAGGACGTGCGCGTCATTTGCTTCGACGAATTTTTTGTTTCTGACATCACCGATGCGATGATATTGGCAACGCTCATGGAACAGCTGTTCGCCCGCGGCGTAACACTGGTGGCGACGTCCAATATTATCCCCGATGAGCTTTACAAAGATGGTTTGCAGCGACAGCGCTTTCTGCCGGCAATCGAGTTGATTAAACAACACTGCGAAATTGTGAATGTCGATGGTGGTGTCGACTACCGCTTGCGCGCGTTGACGCAAGCCGATCTCTATCATTCGCCCTTGGGCGAAGTCGCGGAAGCGGCTCTGGCCAGGATTTTCCGGGCTCTGATCGCCGTTTCTGACGAGGCGCGTCAAGGCGCATCGCTGGAGGTGGAGGGGCGGTACATTCCGAGCCGGTGGCTTGCCGAGGATGTGGTCTGGTTCGACTTTTCTGCGCTGTGTGACGGTCCCCGCAGCCAGAATGACTACATTGAAATCGCACGGGAGTTTCACGCGGTATTGATCAGCTCGGTGCCTATCTTGGGTGTCGGTAGAGACGATCAAGCTCGCCGTTTTATCAATTTAGTCGATGAATTCTATGATCGCGGTGTCAAGCTGGCGTTGTCGACAGCGGTGCCCGTGGCGGAACTTTATCGGGAGGGTCGGCTCGCTTTCGAGTTTCAGCGCACCTGTAGCCGACTGTTGGAGATGCAATCCCATGAATATCTCGCGCGGGCGCACCGGCCCTGAGCCAGGCTTGGTAGGCGGAGTCAGGCGACCCTCGTCCGCTTTCTTGGCAGGTGCTGAAATCTCTCCTTGAAAAGCCGCTATTCCATCGGTAGAATTCGCGCTCTTTTTCGGATCGCTCTCCCGTTTATCAGAAAACTCTCTGAGCGGGAAACTCGGGCAAAATGCGCAGGCAGGACATTAATGAAGACTTTTAGCGCCAAGGCTGAAACCGTAGAGCGTGACTGGTACTTGGTGGATGCCGACGGCAAAACGTTGGGCCGCTTGGCTAGCGAGCTCGCGACGCGGCTGCGCGGCAAACACAAGCCAGAATTCACGCCTCATGTCGACACCGGCGACTACATTGTAGTGGTGAATGCCGAAAAGGTGCGGGTGACGGGGAATAAGGCGAAAGGCAAGATCTATCACAGCCACACCGGTTTTCCGGGCGGTATCAAATCGATCAGTTTCGAAAAGCTGATTGCCAAAGCGCCCGAGCGTGCGATTGAATACGCGGTTAGGGGTATGCTGCCAAAAGGCATACTCGGCACAGCGATGTTTAGAAAACTGAAAGTATATGCTGGCGAGGCACACCCACACGCCGCCCAGCAGCCCCAAACTCTGCAGCTCTAACGGAACGTTGATAATGGCAGACAAACAGTACTATGGCACTGGTCGCCGTAAAACCTCGTCCGCGCGGGTATTTCTCGCCAGCGGCAAGGGCGATATCACGGTAAATGGCCGCACACTTGATCACTATTTTGGGCGCGAAGTTGCCCGTATGATTGTCCGCCAGCCCCTTGAGCTGGTCGGTGCGAACGATAAGTTCGATCTCAAGATTACTGTGGCAGGTGGTGGCAGTTTTGGTCAGGCTGGGGCAATTCGCCACGGTTTGGCGCGCGCCTTGTTGCAATATGACGAAACATTCCGCGCGCCGTTGCGCGAAGCTGGGTTTCTCACGCGTGACGCCCGTGAGGTTGAGCGTAAGAAAGTTGGTTTGCATAAGGCGCGGAAACGTCCGCAGTACTCTAAGCGCTGATTGATCGCGTCATTACTGTGCAAAACGCCCAATCCCGTGTTGGGCGTTTTGCATTTAAAATCATGTGCTTGTGAGCCATTTTCTAAGCCAAAGGTTGTAAGCCCACAAAATTTTTATTACTATGGCACGCCTTTTATATGCCGTGCCCTGGTCTCATGCGGCCACTGACGGCGCGTCCACTCAAGTCTTAATTAGCGCAGCTTCTAAGGGGGCTCGAATGAGCAAAGAGGGTGTCAATCAGGGGCGGCGGCGCTTCCTGACCGGAGCGACCTGCGTCGTCGGAGCTGCTGGTGTAGTCGGGGCAGCCGTCCCCTTTGTGGGCTCCTGGGTACCCAGTGCGCGGGCGAAAGCCGCTGGTGCGCCAGTGAAAATCAATATCGGCAAGATTGAACCGGGGCAGATGATCACCGAAGAGTGGCGTGGTCAGCCGGTTTACATCGTGCGCCGCACGGCGGAGGCGTTAGCCGCTCTTGAGACGCTAGCCAACCAGCTGCGGGATCCAAAATCGGAGAAGTCAACTCAGCCCGCCTATGTGGATCCAGTCAATCGCGCTATCAAGGCTGAGTATCTGGTGCTCGTCGGTCTGTGCACCCATCTGGGTTGTGCGCCCATGTTCCGGCCCGATGTGGGCGCCACCGACCTGGGTGGCGCCGAGTGGTTGGGTGGGTTCTTCTGCCCCTGTCACGGCTCCAAGTTTGATCTGGCCGGCCGCGTCTACCAGGGAGTGCCGGCACCACTCAATCTGGTCGTGCCCCCGTACAGTTATGAGAGCGATACCGTGATTGTGGTCGGCGTCGATCAGGAGGCCTCAGCATGAAATGGTTAACCAGTTTGTGGGCCTGGGTAGACAAGCGCCTACCAGTGCAGCGAGCGTGGGACACCCACATGGGCAAATACTATGCCCCCAAGAACTTCAACTTCTGGTATTTCTTCGGTGTGCTGTCGCTAGTGGTGTTGGTCCTCCAGCTGCTGACGGGTATCTGGTTGACGATGAGTTACCAGCCCTCTTCAGAAGGGGCTTTCGCATCGGTTGAATACATCATGCGGGATGTCGAATACGGATGGCTTCTGCGCTATCTGCACTCAACCGGGGCGTCGGCGTTTTTTCTGGTTGTCTACCTGCATATGTTCCGCGGCTTGTTGTATGGATCCTACCGGGCGCCTCGCGAGCTGGTTTGGCTGTTCGGAATGGCCATTTACCTCGCGCTCATGATGGAAGGTTTCCTCGGGTATGTGCTGCCTTGGGGTCAGATGTCGTATTGGGGCGCCCAGGTAATCATCTCTTTGTTCGGCGCGGTACCTTATTTCGGTGACGCGATCGTCGAGTGGGTGCGTGGCGATTACCTGATCTCCGGCATTACGCTGAATCGGTTTTTTGCCCTGCATGTGGTAGCGCTGCCCATCGTCCTGCTGGGTCTCGTTGTGCTCCACCTGTTGGCCCTGCACGAAGTGGGATCAAACAACCCCGATGGCGTGGAAATAAAAAAGCACAAGGACGCTAACGGCATCCCGCTGGATGGCATCCCGTTCCATCCGTACTACACGGTTCACGACCTGGTTCCCATCGTGGTATTCCTGTTCGTGTTCTGCTTTATCGTTTTCTTCGCGCCAGAGATGGGCGGGTATTTTATTGAACATGCCAATTTCGAGTTGGCCAACCCGCTGAAAACACCGCCCCACATCGCGCCGGTATGGTATTTCACACCGTTTTATTCGATGTTGCGGGCAGTACCGGATAAGTTCTTTGGTTTTCTGGTGATGGCGGCAGCTATCGCCATTCTGTTCGTAATGCCTTGGCTTGATCGTAGCCCGGTAAAATCGATCCGCTATAAGGGCGCGATCAGCCGTGTGGCGATTCTGCTGTTCGCCGCTGCCTTTGTGATTCTTGGCGTGCTCGGCGTCAAGGCGCCAACCCCGGAGCGTACGTTTCTGGCGCAGATCTGTACGGTTCTGTATTTCCTGTACTTCCTGGCCATGCCGATCTGGACCCGGATCGAGAAAACCAAGCCTGAGCCCGCCCGCGTTACAATGAATGGCGGCATGGGTTTTTGGCGCTCCATTGGGGTACTGGTGTTGTTGGTGATTATGGTGGTGTTGCCGCTGAAGGCCGTCGGTTCCGAAGCGGAATTGGACTGCGGAAGTATCCCCTGCGATCCGGTATCCGTTGTGCCAAATGACAAGGCCTCCCTGCAGCAGGGATTCAAATTGTTCGTCAACTACTGCATGGGCTGTCACTCCGCCAAGTATTCGCGCTGGGAGCGGGTCGCGGACGATCTGGGTTTACCCCATAGTCTGATGATGAATAATCTGGTGTTTAGCGGCCAAAAAATTGGCGAGTTGATGACCATAAGTATGCCCGAACGCTCTGCCAAGCAGTGGTTCGGAGCTGCCCCACCGGACTTGACGTTAGTCGCCCGGGCGCGCTCGCCGCAGTGGATATACACCTATCTGCGCAATTTCTATGTCGATCCCAGTCGCCCGGTGGGGGTCAACAACAAGGTGTTCAAAGATGTGGGGATGCCTCATGCGTTGATGGATTTACAGGGCGTGCAGGCCTGTGCCCCCGGCCCCGTGCTCGTCGCAAACGGTGGATTTAAAGCTGACCCACTAACCAGCAAGCCAATCCTGGAAGCCCCCTGTGGCCGCTATGAGCTGGTTGCCAAGGGCAAGCTGACACCAGAAGAATATGACAAGGCGGTATTTGATCTGGCCAATTTCCTGTCTTATATCGCCAATCCAGTGGCAGTGGAAAGCCGCACCATGGGGATTGGCGTGTTGTTATTTATTTCGTTCCTGTTTATTTGGGTATGGCTGTTGAATCGTGAGTACTGGAAAGATGTCCACTGATCTCAGTGATCAGGGGCGCTTGGGTGGTATTGCTGTGTGACGACTTGAGGTGCGCTTGATGGGAATTCCTCCCAGACGATCTTCGATGACATTTTTTTCCGATCCATCCTGTCACTACAGTCATCGTGTGCGTATGGTGCTGGCGGAAAAAGGCATTGCCGTTGATATTGAAGAGGTAACTTCAGCGGCGGTTTTGGAAGAACTGGCGCAGTTGAACCCCTACGGCACCGCGCCGACTCTCGTGGACCGCGACCTTTGCCTCTATGATTCTAGGGTGATCATGGAGTACTTGGATGAGCGTTTCCCACACCCGCCGTTAATGCCGGTGTACCCGGTAGCACGTGCCCTGAGTCGGCAGTACATGCATCGCATCGAAAAAGATTGGTGCGTCAGTGTCGATTTGATCGTCGGCAAGGGCGATACCAAGAACGCTGATAAAGCCCGCAAGGTGCTTCGGGACAGCCTGCTGGGCGTTGCGCCGATTTTTGCCGACAAGCCCTATTTCATGAACGACGAATTCACCCTGGTGGACTGTTGCTTGGCACCGCTGCTGTGGCGTCTAGAATTGCTTGATGTTGACATCCCGGGCAGTCGACCGGCCCGGCCACTGCTTGAATACATGAAGCGAATATTTGCCCGCCCGTCTTTTCGCCGCAGTTTGACTGAGGTTGAGCGGGAGATGCGCAGTTGATGGGTACCTTGAGGCAGTCGCCATAGGTGATAGGTGGATGTCAAAGATGATGACCTCTAACCGACCCTACCTGATCCGGGCGACTTATGACTGGATCCTCGATAATAACTGCACTCCCCATGTGCTGGTCAATGCGCTTGCGGCCGGCGTCGAGGTGCCGCCGAGGTATGTCGCTGATGGCCACATCGTGCTGAATATCGCGCCGCGGGCGATCCAGAATTTTTCCATGGGCAACGAAGAGCTAGTCTTCAGCGCGCGTTTTGGCGGCGTACCCACGGATATCCGTGTGCCGATGATGGCGGTGATGGCGATCTATGCGCTGGAGAATGCCCAGGGCATGACGTTTCCCTCCGAAGCGCCATCAGCGGTTGACCAGGAAACCCCAGGCTCGATTCCGCCGACCGGCTCTGATAGCCCGGGTGGGCGTAAAGGTTCCGGCCTTCGGGTGGTCAAGTAATCGGGGCTGTGGCACCTCGCGGTCGCCCCCTCGCGTTGATTGGCAGCACACAATGGAAGTTGCCACTTTTGATTTTTTCCCGGCTTTAATAGCATAGGCGGGTCGAAGATCGTGGCACCCTTTACGTTTACACTCTGCAACCCTGGCGGCGGCCACACAAGTTGCCCAATCCCAATAGCAGACGAGAGGTTGATGAAATGAAAGATCCAGTCGTTATTGTCGGTATCGCTCGCACTCCCATGGGCGGAATGCTGGGAGCCCTGGCGGGTGCCTCGGCCCCGCAACTTGGTGCCACTGCTATTGCGATGGCTCTTGGGCGTGCCGGAGTCTCGGCGCAGGACGTCGACGAGGTGCTGATGGGTTGCGTACTACCCGCTGGTATCGGCCAGTCCCCCGCGCGCCAAGCCGCGCTAGGCGCCGGATTGCCTGTGGGCGTTGGCACCACCACTATCAACAAGATGTGTGGTTCGGGCATGAAGACGGTGATGATGGCGGCCGACACACTGCTTGCCGGGCAGGCTAAAATTGTTGTCGCCGGGGGTATGGAAAGCATGAGCAATACCCCGTATCTGTTACCCAAGGCGCGCAGTGGCTATCGCATGGGACATGGCGAGGTTCTCGACCACATGTTTACCGACGGCCTCCAGGATGCCTACACGGGTGGTCTGATGGGTAGCTTTGCCGAATCCTGCGCGGCGAAATATGACTTCACTCGCGAAGCTCAGGATAGTTATGCCCTCGAATCTCTCCGTCGTGCCAATGCGGCTATTGCGGAGGGCAAGTTCAAGACCGAAATTGCTCCGATGACCATCACGGTTCGCGGCAGTGAGCGAGTCATTGATACCGATGAGCAGCCGGGTAACGCGAGCCCCGAGAAGATCCCGAAGCTGAAGCCCGCTTTCAAGAAAGACGGCACCGTCACCGCCGCCAATGCCAGTTCAATTTCTGACGGTGCGGCGGCCCTGGTGCTGATGCGCGAAAGCGAAGCGCAAAGACGTAACCTGAAACCCATCGCGGTTATCCGTGGCTATACCCAGTTTGCCCGCGAGCCGGAGTGGTTTACCACCGCCCCCGTCGGCGCCATGAAGGGCTTGTTTGAAAAGACCGGATGGGCGGCGGCCGATGTGGATCTGTTCGAGATCAACGAAGCGTTTGCGGTTGTTCCCATGGCGGCGATGCACGAACTGGCCTTACCCTATGCCAAGGTCAATGTCCATGGCGGTGCCTGTGCATTGGGGCATCCTCTCGGGGCGAGCGGGGCTCGCATCATCGTCACGCTACTGTCTGCGCTCAAAACCTACGGCAAGCAAAAAGGTATCGCGAGCCTGTGCATTGGTGGCGGTGAAGCGACCGCGATAGCTGTTGAGATGCTCTCGTAGTGACTCTCGCGAACTTGTACGAGCCGTACCGGTGTGTTGTAGTGCGGCGAAGACAGGTTCGCGACAAACGATAACGGCGACGGCATGTCGCTTTGTTAATGCCAGACCGCGAAAGTCGCAACCCGGGTTTTTCACGGATTGGTCGAGCGGTAACGGAGAACCCGTTTTTAGGTGCGCTGTTCTGGCCGGTTCGGAACGATCGCTTACAGGCGATATTTGCAAGCGGCGAGGTTGGTAATCGTTCCTCAATCTGGCGCGCGGTAAATCGCAACGCGCCGATCCAGCTTCAATGAAACCCTATGCCAAAAAGGGGATTCTGGCAATCCCCTTTTCTTTTAAGTCAGTTGAGTTTAATCAGGTCAGTTGAATTTACGGTACACCGACTTCGACGGCGGACCGACCAAGAAATGCTCCACCCCCCTATCTAGGGCGTTCTTGTAAACTGCCAATGCGCCGTCGAAAGCCTCAATGGTATGATCAATATCATCGTCAGTGTGCATATAGCTCAGGACGAGAGAGGGTGCGAGTACGCCGCGCTTGATCAGTTCCTGCAACAACAATGTCCGAAACGCCTGCGAAGACTGCTTGTTTTGATCGTAGGCAACGTGAATCAGGGAGCAGGGCAAACCTTCGATTTTGACATGGCCAGTCAGCTGATGCTGGTCTATTACTTGGCGAAGCCCGTTTTGGAGTCGGCTGCCCTGGCGGTAGATAGTTTCGATGACGGGCTCGCGCTGATAGGTCTGCATGGTTGCGATCCCTGCCGCCATTGCGTGGGTTTCAGCGCCATTGGTCGTTGACAGGAGGAATACACGCTCCCTTTCGTGGGTCATTCCGCCGCGTTCCATCAGCTCACGTTTCCCGGCCAGCGCCGACAGGGCAAAGCCATTGCCGAGCGCTTTGCCGAAAGTGGACAGGTCAGGCGCTATGTCGTAGGTCTGCTGTGCGCCACCGTTATCCCAGCGAAACCCAGTGATCATTTCGTCGAGGATAAAGATCGCGCCGTTGCGATGGCAGAGATCCCGTAGATCGTGCAGGAAACCCTTGGCCGGGTGCGCGTACTTGGCCGGTTCCATGATCAAACAGGCAATCTGGCCCGGGTGCTGATCGAATAATACTTGAACACTAGCGAGGTCGTTATAGCGGAACATCAGCGACAAGTTGCGGATCGCTTCGGGAATCCCGGTATTGATCGCGGTAGTGCCGATAAACCAGTCGTCCACTGAAAAGAATGGGTGGTCGCCACAGAGCGCGATCAGATCGCGCCCAGTCGCCGCGCGAGACAGACGAACTGCCGCGGAAGTGGCATCGGAACCGTTCTTGGTGAACTTGACCATGTCCGCACGAGGCATCATCCGCAGGAATTGCTCGGCACACTCCACTTCAATTCGCGCTGGCCGCCCAAAGTTGGATCCGCGCAGCATTTCCTTTTGCGCCGCCTCCACCACTGGCGCGAAGGCATGGCCAAGGGTCACACACCGACTGCCCATGCCATATTCGATGAACTCATTGCCATCCACGTCCCAAACATGAGAGCCATACCCGCGTTCGATAAACCCGGGGGCGAGGAGTGGGTACTGGTCATCTCCCTTCGCATAGGTGTGGCAGCCGCCCGGTATCAGCGAGTGTGCCTTTGCCTGTAGTTTGCGGGAACGGGTGAAATCCTGCGGAGGCGGTGTTGCTGTTGTGGTGTTTTTCACAGGGACTCCTTGTCTGGGTATCACCGGCGACGTGCCGTTGGGATTATCGCACAACGCTGTTTTGTGCTGGAAGGCCTTTGCGAGCTTTCTTAGCCAAGTCGCGAGACCCCAGTGCCGGCGAGAACCCTATTTCGCGGTGTTGACCGCCTCGCCAAAATACCGAATCGGCATTCGCGCGGTCAGCCAGTAGACTGAGCTATCGCCTTCACGCGTAACCAGTGGGTTGAAAAATACTTGCGGGCGGATGACGGCAGCCCCTCGGGCTTGGTGTATAAAGTCAGTCTAGGGTAGTTACTGTGCCGTATCGACTATCGGAGCGCTGACAAACGGGTTGACTCAATGTCCGCCGCTTGGGGGATGACAATAACTAACTGAGGATCTGATGATGACTGAGGCCAATAGAGAAACCAACATCTTCATGGAATTGGACAATCCTGCACGCAACCGCAAAATGCAGGATGAAATCAAGCGGCTGACTAGCGGGGAGTCGAAGACCTATTTGCGCACCCAGTTCCGCGACTCTTGTGATGAGCAGGATCGGGTTATCTACCTGTCGGTGGCGCGAGTATTGGCCGACCGGTTTGGCTGCGAGTTACTGGTTGAAGAGGACGATTTGGTCTTCCACAAACCTTGATCAAGGTGTGGGGGGTTGCGTACCTCAGCGACGGACTCACAAAGCCGCTTGATTAAATAACCACTGCGGGTGAATGTGCCGGCAGTGGTGGTTCACGGGAAGGTGGTGGGCTCGCGTCAGCGACTCAGTACAAAGCCTTCATAACTCTTGGTCACCATACCCTCGCATTTGTGACGGTAGTTTTTGACGCAGCCCGAACGCGCGCCGACGCCTCCTGCCCGGTCTACCAACCTGACGGCCTAACATAGCGCTCAAAGGGACGCGACGGTTCCTACGCTTTAGTGGACACCCTGAACTAACCATTCAGGAGGTTTCACATGTCGACGCCTGGCCCCAGAACGACGTATCGATACAGCAGTGAATTCAAGGCAACAGCGGTTCGATTGAGCGGGTTGCCGGGCGTGGCGATTCAAGATGTCGCCGCTTCGCTTGCCATCCACCCTTTCATGCTG
>JBPPNE010000052.1:0-21426 GCA_051306415.1 Porticoccaceae bacterium | reverse complement strand
CCAGTCCACCGCCAGGCTGCGCGTGAGGCCCAGCACGCCGGCCTTGCTGGCGCCGTAGGCCGCCAGGCGCGGCGTGCCGATCAGCGACGCGACCGAGGCGATGAACACGATCGCTCCCGGCCGGCGCTGGGCCAGGCACTTTGCGCCAAACGCGCGTGCCGCCAGGAACGGCCCGCGCAGGTTGACGGCCATGATCTGGTCGAAAGCGTCGTCGCTGATGTGCTCCGGCCGCGCATAGACGGGGCTCACGCCGGCGTTGTAGATCAGCGCGTCGAGCTCGCCCGTGGCCTGCAGCACGGCCTCCAGGCACTCAGTTGCATCGGCGGCGGCGATGTCCAGACCATGCCCCGTCACCTGCGTCCCGTGCGTTGCCGCGAGCGCAGCTGCGTTTTCGGCCGCCGCCTGCGCGCTGCGGGCGGTGAGATGTACCACCGCGCCCAGCTGCGCCCCCCGCGTGGCGATGGCAAGACCGATGCCGCGACTGGCGCCGATGATCAGCAGCCGTTTGCCGGTGATGTCGCCGATGCCCGGCGCGGGGTCACTCATGGGTTGGTCCTCAGGCGTTGTGCTGCTTAACGCGCGGCGTGGGTTTCGGCGACCAGAAACAGCCGCGGATCGACGCGCGCGTCGTTCAGGCTCAGCGCCCAGTGCAGATGCGGCCCGGTGGCGCGGCCGGTGCTGCCGACCTTGCCGATGGCGTCGCCGGTGGCGAGCTGTTGACCCTCGCGCACCGCGACCTGGCTCAGATGACAGTACAGCGTGATCAGGCCCTGGCCGTGATCGACGAACACCGTGTTGCCGGTGAAGAAATAATCGCCCACGCGCAGCACCCGACCGGGCGCCGGGGCCGTGACCGGCGCGCCGGCCGGGGCGGCGATGTCCAGACCTGAATGCGGGCTGCGCGACTGGCCGTTGATGACCCGGCGCAGGCCGAAGTTGCTGCTCAGCGGCCCCTGCGCCGGCATGGCGAAACCCAGCATCGGGGCTGGCGTGGAGCGATGGCGAAACGCGGCCAGAATCTCCACCTGCTCGCGCTCGATGCGCTTCAGGCTGGCCGGCGAGGGCGTCACCTTGTCCTGATCGGTGATGGTGATCCGCTGCACCGGGTAGTTGCGCGCGGCCACGGCAAAGCCGATGTTCTGCGTGCGCCCGTCGCCAAACCGCAGCCGCAGCGCCGCCGGCCCCGGCGTCTGCCCGAGCGGGATGCCGACCACTGCCCGCCAGCCATCATCGACCGGCACGGTCAGTACCGGTTTGCCGGCGAAGCTCGCCTGGGCGGCCGCATCGAAACCGGTCGGCAGAGCCAGCACGGCAACGCCACCGGGCACCGGATCGGGCCGCGGCAGGGCCATTGCCAGCAGGGGTGCCACCAGCAGGATTAGCGCGGCGATCAGCCTTGCCGCCCAAGCGCTTGGATCGGCTGCCCGCCAGAGCAATTTGCCAAGTCCGTCATACCCGCGAAAGCGGGTATCCAGTTGCATGCGTCTACTGGGCGCCCGCCTGCGCGGGAGCGACGATACGAGGGCTTTTCGATACGCCTTGAAGTGAGCCTGCGCCCTGTGCATGTCAGCCCCCGTCCGTGTTTGCATCGATGGCCTCGATCCGCGCATCCGCCGCGCCCGTGCCCAGGCGCAGCCGCACGCGCTCACCCACCGCCAGCTGCGCCGCTGATTGCACCACCGCCAGATCCGGCGGCCGAGAGACGATGGCGTAGCCGCGCCCAATCGTGGCTAGCGGACTGAGCGCATGCAGGCGGGCGGCGGCGCTGGCCAGCGCCTCGCCGCGGGCGCGCAGCAGCAACCCTTGCCCCCGCGTAAGCCGACCAGCCGCGGCCTCCAGTCGACCGGCACCGGCGATGATTCGCCGCTCGGGCGAGGCAGCGCGCAGGCGCAGCAGCAGGCGTTCCTGGCGCTCGCGCCGCCGCGCCAAACAGGCTTTCGTGGCCAGGCCCAGACGCCGCTGCAAACGGGCCAGATCGTCCCCCAGCCGGCGCAGGCGCTCGCCCGGATGCACCAGCCGCCGCGTCAGGTAATCCACGCGCTGCTGCTGGCGTTCCATCTGATGTTGCAGCGCGCGCAGCAAACGCCGCTGGCGCTGGGCCAGGGCGGCCAGCCACTGGGCGCGATCCGGCACCACCAGCTCGGCCGCCGCGGTCGGCGTCGGCGCGCGCTGGTCGGCGACCAGATCGGCCAGGCTGAAGTCCACCTCGTGGCCAACGCCAACCACAGTAGGCAAGGTGCAGCGGGCCAGCGCCCGCACCACCGCCTCGTCGTTGAAAGCGGCCAGGTCCTCCAGCGAGCCGCCGCCGCGCACCAGCAGAAGCACGTCGCCCAGCGCGTTCTCCGACGCGGTATCGATGGCATTCACGATGGCCGCCACGGCGCCTTCCCCCTGCACCAGCACCGGCAGCAGCAGCACCTCGATCGCCGGCCAGCGGCGGGCGAGTGTGGTCAGTACGTCGTGAACGGCAGCGCCGCGCGGCGAGGTGACCAGCACCAGACGCGGCGGCAGGGTCGGCAGCGGGCGCTTGCGGTCCAGATCGAACAGGCCCTCGGCCGCCAGACGCGCCTTGCGCTCTTCGAGTGCCCGGCGCAGCGCGCCGTCGCCGGCCGGCTCCAGGTGCTCCACCAGCAGCTGGAACTCGCCGCGGTCCTCGTAGAACGACACCCGCGCCCGCAGCAGCACCTGATCGCCGGTGCGCGGCCGTTCGCGCAGCAGGCTGGCGCGCGAGCGGAACATCACGCAGCGCACCTGGGCGCGGTTGTCCTTGAGCGTGAAGTAGATGTGCCCGGAAGCGGCGGCAGTGAAATTGCCGATTTCCCCTTCCATCCACAGCAGCGGGAAGCCGGCCTCCAGCAGTGCGCGCACCTCCAGCGTGAGCCGGGATGGCGTGTACACGTCCCGCACCGGAGCGGCGAGGCGACTGACGACAGGTTCGATGGCAGGCATGAGCGGCTGACCACGACAGGGCCGGCGATTATAGGGTGACGGTCACTAGCTGCCGGCAGGCGCATTGGCCGGCCCGCAGCGGCGGCCTATAATGGGCCGACCCTCAAGCTGCTGCCGCGGGTCGCACCCATGCGTATCGCCTACGAAGCCCTGACCTTCGACGACGTTCTGCTGATACCGGCCTACTCCGACGTGCTGCCACGCGAAGTAGACCTCAGCAGCCGCGTCACGCGCGGCATCACGCTGCGCATCCCGCTGCTGTCGGCCGCCATGGACACGGTCACCGAGTCCGGCCTGGGTATTTGCCTGGCCCTGCAAGGCGGCATGGGCATCATCCACAAGAACATGGCCATCGAACGCCAGGCAGCCGAAGTGCTGCGGGTCAAGAAGTTCGAAAGCGGCGTCATCAAGGATCCCATCACCGCCCGCCCGGACATGAGCATCGGCGAGGTGATGGCGCTGACCCGGGCGCACCGCATCTCCGGCGTACCAGTCGTGGACGGCGAGGACCTGGTGGGCATCGTCACCGCCCGCGACCTGCGCTTCGAGACCAACTACAGCGCGCCGGTGTCCAGCATCATGACCCCCCGCGCGCGCCTCAAGACGGTCCGCGAAGGCGCGCCGCGCGAGGACGTGATCGCCCTGCTACACGCACACCGCATCGAAAAAGTGCTGGTGGTGGACGACGACTTTCACCTGCGCGGCCTCATCACCGTCAAGGACATCGAAAAGCAGACCCAGCACCCGAACGCCGCCCGCGACGACCTGGGCCACCTGCTGGTCGGCGCCGCGGTAGGTGTCGGCGAGAACGGCCGCGAGCGCGCGCTCGCGCTGATCGGGGCCGGCGTGGACGTGGTGGTGGTGGACACCGCCCACGGCCACACGCGTGGCGTGCTGGACATGGTGCGCTGGCTCAAGGCCGAGCAGCCGCAGGTGCAGGTGGTGGGCGGTAACGTGGCCACCGGCGAGGGCGCCCGCGCGCTGGTCGATGCCGGGGCCGATGGGGTGAAGGTCGGCATCGGGCCGGGCTCAATCTGCACCACGCGCATGGTGGCCGGTGTCGGCGTGCCGCAAATCAGCGCCATCTACAACGCCGCCCAGGGCGTGGAAGGCACCGACGTGCCGCTGATCGCCGACGGCGGCGTGCGCTATTCGGGCGACCTGGCCAAGGCGCTGGCCGCCGGTGCGCACACGGTCATGCTGGGCAACATTTTCGCCGGCACCGAGGAAGCCCCCGGCGAGGTCGAACTGTTCCAGGGCCGCTCGTACAAGTCCTACCGCGGCATGGGCTCGCTGGGCGCCATGGGCGGCCAGTACGGGTCCAGCGACCGCTACTTCCAGGACGGCAGCGAGGCCGAAAAACTGGTGCCCGAGGGCATCGAAGGCCGCGTGCCGTACAAGGGCTCGGCGGTGCCGATCGTGCACCAGCTGTGCGGTGGCGTGCGCGCCAGCATGGGCTACACGGGCTGTCGCACGCTGGACGCGTTTCGCACCAACACGCGCTTTGCCCGCATCACCGGCTCGGGCGTGGCCGAAAGCCACGTGCACGACGTAACGGTGACCAAGGAAGCACCGAATTACCGGTCGTGGTGAGCGGCCACCGTCCGGTGCGCGCATTTTTGTAGGAGCGGCCCATGGCCGCGACCGGACGCTATGACGAGGCGTCACGCCACGATCTGCCACCGCGGTCGCGCGCACGGCGCGCTCCTGTGCAGGGCGCGGCACTGCATGTGTTTCCGTGCGGTTGAATGCCTGATTTCCCACCCCGTCCCTCCCCAGCGCACCCAGCAATGACCGACCTCCACGCCGACCGCATCCTGATCCTGGACTTCGGCTCGCAGTACACGCAGCTGATCGCCCGGCGCGTGCGCGAGCTGGGCGTCTACAGCGAGATCCACCCCTGGGACATGGACGAAGCCGCGCTGCGGGCCTTTGCGCCCAAAGGCGTCATCCTGTCGGGCGGTCCGGCCTCGGTCACCGAAGCCGGCTCGCCGCGCGCGCCGGAAACCGTCTGGTCGCTCGGCGTGCCGGTGGTGGGCATCTGCTACGGCATGCAGACCATGGCGGTGCAGCTCGGCGGCGCCGTGGAGCCCGGCGAAGTCAAGGAATTCGGGTATGCCGAGATCCGCGCCCATGGCCACTCGAAGCTGCTAGACGGCATCGAGGACCACGTCAATGCCGAGGGGCACGGCCTGCTGGATGTGTGGATGAGCCACGGCGACCGCGTCAGCGCCCTGCCGGCCGGCTTCAAGCGCATCGCCTCAACCCCCGATGTGCCGCTCGCCGGCATGGCGGATGAGACGCGCGGCTACTACGCCCTGCAATTCCACCCGGAAGTCACCCACACCCCCCAGGGCACGCGCATCTACGCCCGCTTCGTGCACGAGATCTGCGGCTGCGCCAGCGCCTGGACGCCCGGCAACATCATCGACGATGCCATCGCCCGCGTGCGCCGGCAGGTGGGCTCCGGCCGGGTGCTGCTGGGCTTGTCCGGCGGTGTCGATTCATCCGTGGTCGCGGCGCTGGTGCACCGGGCCATCGGCGACCGGCTCACCTGCGTGTTCGTCGACAACGGCCTGCTGCGCCTGCACGAAGGCGACCAGGTGATGCAGGTGTTCGCGCGCAACCTCGGCGTCAAGGTGATCCGGGTCGATGCCGAGGCGCGCTTTCTGGATGCGCTGCGTGGCGTGGCCGACCCCGAGGCCAAGCGCAAGATCATCGGCGGGCTGTTCATCGAGGTATTCGACGAGCAAGCCGCCCGGATCGAGGGCGTCGATTTCCTGGCCCAGGGCACCATCTACCCTGACGTGATCGAATCCGCCGGCAGCAAGACCGGCAAGGCACACGTCATCAAGAGCCACCACAACGTCGGCGGCCTGCCCGAGCACATGCAGCTCAAGCTGATCGAGCCACTGCGCGAGCTGTTCAAGGACGAGGTGCGCGCCATCGGACTGGAACTGGGCCTGCCCGCCGAGATGGTGCAGCGCCACCCCTTCCCGGGGCCGGGCCTTGGCGTGCGCATCCTGAGCGAAGTGACCAAGGCCGCCGCCGACACCCTGCGCCTGGCCGACCACATCTTCATCGAGGAACTGCGCCGCGCCGGCTGGTACGACAAGACCAGCCAGGCCTTTGCCGTGTATCTGCCGGTGAAAAGCGTCGGCGTCACCGGCGACGGCCGCCGCTACGAGCCAGTGGTCGCCCTGCGCGCGGTCGAAACCGTCGACTTCATGACCGCCCGCTGGGCGCACCTGCCGTACGAACTGCTCGACGTCTGCTCGCGGCGCATCATCAACGAAGTACGTGGCCTCTCGCGCGTGGTCTACGACATCTCCGGCAAGCCGCCGGCGACCATCGAGTGGGAATGATTTTAGGTCTTTCGGCAGCTTTCGCGGACTATCGGAAAAGTAACTTAATTTATTGATTTATATAAGATAATATCACGAAATCTATCGGCATCTATCGACGACAAGCAAAACTTTTTGTCGGTAATTCTGACGGTAAGGAAAACCAATCTGGTCATTAAAATAACTTTACCGTCTGATGGATTTCAGCTATGACGGTAAAAAATAGCCTGAAAAGCTAGTATTAATGCGGGTTTAAGAGCATCCTGTGTCTTTCGAGCCGTTGACGGTAAAATTGCCGTTCCCAGGAGGAAGTACCGATGCTGACCGACACCGCACTGAAGAACCTCAAGCCCAAGGCCGCGCCCTACAAAGTGACGGACAGGGACGGCATGTACGTCACGGTCTCGACGGCGGGTACCGTCACGTTCCGTTATGACTACCGGATCAATAGCAGGCGCGAGACGCTGACGATTGGCCGCTATGGGCCAGGCGGTCTGTCGCTGGCCCGTGCACGCGAAAAGTGCATCGACGCGAAGCGGGCAGTTTTGGAAGGCCAGTCCCCGGCGCAGGAAAAGCAGCGAGAGAAACGGCGCCTGTTGGAAGCCAAAACCTTCCAGGAATTTACCGACGAGTGGTACGAGGGTGCCCGGATGGCCGACAGCACGCGGTCGATGCGCAAGAGCATCCTTGACCGGGACATCCTGCCTGTGTTCAAGAGTCGCCTGCTGAGCGAGATCAGCCCTGACGACCTGCGCGAACTGTGCAACAAGGTGAAGAGCAGGGGAGCGCCAGCGACGGCAATCCATGTCCGCGACATCATCAAGCAAATCTACGGTTTTGCCATCCTGCACGGCGAGAAGGTGGCCAACCCTGCCGACGACGTTGGGCCATCGTCGATCGCCACTTTCGTGCCACGGGATCGAGCGCTGTCGCCGTCCGAGATACGCATCATGCTCAAGCAGTTGGAGTACGTCGCTTCGTACCCGACCATCAAACTGGGACTGCGGCTGATCTTGCTCACGCTGGTGCGCAAAGGCGAACTGATCCACGCGACGTGGGACGAGATCGACTTCGAGAATGCACTGTGGACTATTCCTAAAGCCCGCATGAAGGCCGGCAAGGCCCACAACATCTACCTTTCGCAGCAGGCGCTCGACATCATGATCGCACTGCGCACCTGCGCTGGTGGCTCCAAATACCTGCTGCCGTCGCGCTATGACGGCGACAAGTGTATGTCGAACGCCACGCTGAACCGTGTCGCGCAGATAGTCGTGGAGCGGTCGAAAGCGAAGGGTCTGCCAATCGAAAGTTTCTCGGTGCATGACCTGCGCCGCACCGGTTCGACCATCCTCAACGAGCTGGGCTTCAACAGTGACTGGATCGAGAAGTGCCTTGCCCACGAAGATGGCCGCTCATCGCGTGGTGTCTACAACAAGGCCGAATACGCCGAGCAGCGCCGCCACATGCTGCAAGAGTGGGCCGATATGGTCGACGCTTGGGTGGCCGGCGAATCGCACACACCGACGTTGCTGCCCCCGTCGATGAAGATCATCACGACACAGGCGTTGCTTTGACGGGGCGGCGCTTGCGCTGACGCACGTCCGGCGAGGGGGCTCGTTTTAACTGCGCACTGTCGGAGGCTTGGCGGCGCGCATCGAGCCATGCCTCCACCTCCGTCAAATCCCACACCACGCAGCGTGCGGTCAGATTGAACCTGCGAGGAAATTCACCGCGCCGTTCCATGTCGTAGATCGTGGTATCGGCCAGAGGCACGATCTGTCGCAGCTCGGGGCGACGGATCGTGCGTCGGAACGGTAAGGTATTCGTCGCGATCAGTCGTGGTAGCGGCACGCCGTGCAGTTCGTTTGCATCAGAGTCGTTGTTTGGCCTCGCGGCCGGCAGACTTCGATCTGCTCTGTTCATGATCTTCTCCATCAGCAGGGCGGTTGCTGGTTGCATTGCAACCACCGGTGTGTAATTGCGACCCCGTGATGGTGACCCTTCCAGCATCTATCGAAAACTCGCTCAGGCGTGCATGGGCGTATTCCGATTGTGCTTGTGGTGTTGCTATGAATCACTTCCCCTTGGTCTTCCTGAAGCCGCGATCCCGCGCCATGAACGCTTCGAGCATGTGCGGGATCAGCGTCGCGGCATCAATCGGCTCGCCGTAGGTTTGAGCGTGCAGCGCGGCGTAGCGCTCCAAATCGGCCTTCAACGCGGTGGTGAGCGCGATGGTGACTTTGACTGTCTCGGTCTTGGGCAGCGGCCCCAGCCGCAGTTTGCTGGTGGACATGCTCATTGCGACGATCCCCTCTGGAAGAACAGCGGCTGATACGGCCGCAGGATCAGATCCTTGTTCACCATGACCCGCATCGGAAAGCCGGGCCGGATAGTGAGCGTCGGCTGGATGCTCACATTGCGTTTGGTGATCTCCTGACCGGTCTGGTTAACGGTGTCCTGCGCGCTCTGTCGAACAGCGACGGTGATGCCTCCGTTGCTGCCGCTGTTGTTTGGTGCTGCCAGCTCAGCACCCACGCCGAGTAGGGTGGACAACGCAGCACCAGCGAGGATGCGATCCCAATGCCAATCGACGCCATCTTCCAGTCCGGCATAACCCGCCGGGTCGATGCCGGGCAGGCGGTCGAGCGAAATGGATGAGGTATCGGGCAGGATCAACCGCGTCCACACAAGTAATACGCGCCGCTGACCGAATGACACCTGGCTGTCGTAGCGGCCGAGCAGGCGCGAGCCCTGCGGAATCAGCAGGAAGCGACCGGTGGCCGTGTCGTAGACCGCCTCGGTGACATCGGCGATGACCTGTCCCGGCAGGTCGGAGTTGATGCCGGTCACCAGCGCTGCCGGAATGATGGTGCCCGCCATCACCTGATAGGGAGAGGCTGGTAGTTGCAGGCTGGCCGGATTGCGGGTCGCGGTGTCGCCGCCATTGGCGACAAACGCCTGCTTCTGATCCTGCCGGTTTTGCACCGCCGTCGGGTCGGTCGGCTGCGCCGATGCGACCGCAGGGGCCATCGGATTGAATGGCTGGTTGCCCGATATCGGCTCGGGCATGACCATACTCGCAGTGGACGACGGCGCTGCCTTGACCGCACCGCTGCGAAAGAAAACCCCCGAACGTGCCGCCTCTTCGGCATCACCTGGCTGCGCGATACGCCCAGTCTGCGCGGGCGCTCCCGCATTACGCTGCGCCACTATGGCCGGCCCCAGGTCGCCCGGCAATGGCTCACCCAAAACGGGCGCCGGCTTGGCAGCTACCGGCACCTTGGAATAGTCCTTGGGCAACTGATCGAGGTTCTCGGCATGCGAGACACGGTCCACGTTGTATAGCTCGGTGGCCGCATTGCGCTCGCGCTTGTGCGATTGCAGCGACCACAGTGTGCCCCCCAACACGACCGCACCCAGCGTTCCCGCAAGGATGGCCAGCATGCGTCGGTTCAATCGCGTGACCGGGCGCGGGGAAGCGCGCAGAGCCAGGGTGTCCGGGTCGGCCTTATTCGACCCCGTTGGTGGTGGCGTGGCAGACGTGCTCATGCTCAATGCCTCCGTGCCGCGCTGCCCACGCCATCGGTGCGCTCGATGCGAACAACCGCGGCCTTGTCAGCGCCCAGCCGCAACTCGGCCGCACCGAACAACCGATCCACCACATAGTACGGCGAGCGGAAGCGGTAGTTCACGAGCTGGCCATCGCCCTGCGGCCCGATCACGAACAGCGGCGGTAGCTCGCCCTGCGCGATGCCGGCGGGGAACTGGATGTAGACCCGCTCGCCGTCGTCGAAGGCGCGCAGCGGTTTCCACGATGGGCTGTCGCCAGTGATGGCGTAGCGGAACTTGATCTGCTCCAGCGATAACCCCGAGTCTACCGGTGCAAAGGCTTGGGCCTGCTGCTCCTGCTTTTGCAGGGCCAGCAGGCGGTCTTTCGGATAGTCCCATGACGCGGAGGCCATCCACGCCTGCGGCGTCGAGGACAGTTCGAGCAGGTAGGTGCGGCGGTTGGTGGTGATGACCAGATTCGTCTTCAGCCCAATGCGCGTGGGTTTCACGAGGATGTTCACGCGCAGGCTGGCACCCGCGCCGCTGGCGGTGTCGCCCACGATCCAGCGCACCGTATCGCCGGCCGAGACCGTCACCAGCTCCTCGCCCTGCTGCAAGGCAATCACGGTGACGCGGCCCGGACTGGTGTAGACCTGATACAGCGCGCCGTCCGCGTAGGGCCAGACCTGGATCGCGTTGATGTAGCCCTCTCGGCTCGGCGGCACGCGCGCTTCTGCATTGGCACGCGCCACGCGAGCCTTCTCGTCGGGCAATTCGGCGACGGGTTTGTCCTCGGACGCACTCCCCAGCGGCTTCAACTGTTCGGGCAGCGGCAGTAGCTTCGGCACTTCGACTACCTCGATGGGCTTGGGCGGCTCCGGCAGCGCGTGCGCCGCGACGGGTTCGTCCAGCGTGATGTCCGGCGGCGGCCTGCCGTGTGTGGCGCAACCGCTGACAGTCGCCAAGGTGGCGCTCAGGATCAACGGCAAAGCGTAAATGCGGATTTGGGTTTTCATGGCTTCTTGGCTCCTTCGGTTGCGTCGAGTTCACGGCTCCAGGACAGGCCGTTGACATAAATGCCCAGCGGGTTCTTGCGCAACCGCTCTTCGGTGCGGGGTGGCTGCAACACGACGGACAGCATGGCGGTCCAGCGCTCGGTGCCCGAGGGCGAACCGTTCGCATAGTTGCGCTCAATCCAGCGCACCTGGAACGAGGATTCGCTGGCGCGAACCACGCTGGTGATCTCCACGGCCGTCGAGGTCTGGCCGATGCGCGCGAACGGATCATTGGTGCGCGCGTAGTCGTTCAGCGTGGCTGCGCCCTTGTCGGTGGTGTAGTCGTAGGCTTCGAGCCAGTTCTGCCGCACGACGATGGGATCGATCGACAGCGAGCGCACGTCGGTGAGGAAGCGCGCCAGGTGGTAGGCGATCTGTGCGTCGTTCGGCTTGTACGGCGTGGCGGCTTCACCCACTGCGCGCACTTGGCCACCAGCAGCAACCTCCACCACATAGGGTGTGACGATGGACTGCGCCGAGCGCCACACCAGTGCGCCCGCCATCAGCAATGCCAGCGACAGACAGCCGAATGCCATCAAGCGCCAGTTCTTAGCCTGCACGCGGGCGCTGCCGATGCGCTGGTCCCAGACCTGCGCGGCGGCTTGGTACGGGGTGACGGGCTCGGGCGTTTCCGAGTACCGCACCTGGGGTCGTTTGAATCGCATGAACTGATCTCCTCAAGGGTTCGAGTCGTCGCGCAGGCTAGGACTGGCACCACTGCCGCCGTGATCGCCTGAGCGCAGGGTGTGGGCAGCTGTCGAGACTGCATGGCTGGCCTGCTGTTTGCGACGCATTTGTTTGGCCCAAGCGGGCTCTGCCGCAGGGGGCCTGGCTTCGACTGCATCGGCTGATTCGGTAGAACCGGCTGCCGCCGCAGGCGCAGCAGCGTCCGCGACGAAGTTCGCGACGCGATCCTTGACCGCTTTCGCACCGGCTGCAACGCGCTGGCCGACAGCACCGGCACCGCTCTTGGCCACATTGGCGACGCCAGCACCAGCAGCGCGAACACCACCACTGCCCGATGCTGCGGCACCAGCTTGGTAGGCCGACTTCGCGCCGCTGGCCATCGCGCTGCTCGCACGCCCAGCCGACGCCGCTCCGCCGATGGCGGCGCGTGTTGCACCCGGCACCATGCGCGCACCTGCGGCCACCGCAGCGCCACCCGTCGCGATAGCCGCGCCACCGGCCACCGCCAAACCAGCAGCACCCAGCGCCGTTCCGGCCACCGCACCGGCTCCGAGCTGTGGCGCTCCCGATACCAGCCCGGTCGCAATTCCCGGCCCGAAGATCCCCAGTCCCAGCAGCGCCAGCGAGGCCAGCATGATGGTCAACGCCAGGTCGATGGATGGCTCGGTGCCGGGCGGCACCTGGAACTGTGCAAACAGTCCTGTGCCGATGCCCACAATTACCGCCAGCACCAGCACCTTGATGCCCGACGAAACCACGTTGCCCAATACGCGCTCGGCCAGAAATGCCGTCTTGTTCCACAACGCAAACGGCACCAGCACGAAGCCCGCGAGTGTGGTCAGTTTGAATTCGATCAGCGTGACGAAAAGCTGCACCGCCAACACGAAGAAGCTGATGATGACGACCAGCCAGGCGAGGAACAGTACCGTGATGACATCGAGGTGCGCGAACACCTCCGGAAAGCCGGTCATGCCGCTGATCTGCGCCATGATGGGCCGCGCCGCATCGACGCCGACCTTGGCCAATTGGCCCGGCTGCAGCAACTGCGCTTGCGTCAGCGTGGAACCCGACGCCACCAGGCCGAGTCCGGCAAACGAGCGGAACAGGATGCCTGCCAGATTGTTGAAGTTGCCGATGATGAAAGCGAAGGCGCCAACATACAGCGTCTTCTTGATCAGCTTGCCGATCACGTCCTCGCCGCCCATCGCCCAGAACAAGCCGGCCAGCGTCATGTCGATCACCACCAGCGTCGCGGTCAGGAACGCCACCTCGCCACCGAGCAGTCCGAACCCGGAATCGATGTAGCGCGAGAAGACATCGAGGAAGCGGTCGATGACCGACAGGTCGTTCATGGCTCAGTCTTTCGGTGCGGAAGGTGGTGCAGCCGGTGGCACGGGCGTGTACGGCGTGCCGCTGCCCATGAAGCGCCGCCGTGTGACCTCGGCGGCCATAGTGCATAGCGCATCGCCGACCTTGGCGTGGTCGGCCTTGCACTGGGCGCGGACATCCTTCAGTCGTTCTGGATTTGCCATCAGTGATTCGACGGACTCGGTGGGTGCCGGCTTGCCGCACGCGGCAAGTAGCACGGTGCAGGCGGTAACGGCGAGAAGGGCTTTCATGGTCGAGTCCTCATGGGTTGTAGTAGTTGACGGTGGTCGGTGTGTAGGGCGTGCCGTCGCCCTGAAAGCGCCGGCTCACCTCGCGGGCGCGTTCCTGCACCGCGACCTGCCGGGCCTGCTCCAGCGCGGTGGCCCGGTCCTGCGTGATCTGGAGCTGCTGTGCCTGGATGGCTTGGCGGGATTGCAGCGCCAGCAATTGGTTCGTCGCTTGCGTGGCCTGAAGCGCGCCAACGGCGGACTGGCTGCGGTTCACGAGGTCGGTCAAGGTCTGCTCGTCGGATGCAAAGTTCTGTACTGCTTGCGACTGCACCTTGGTCGCGGTGCGCAGCGCCTCCAACGAGTTGCGCCAGCGCGTGCGTGCGTCGGTTGACATCTGACTACCCGACGTGGAGGCGGTATAGGCATTGGGATAGAGCCGCGCGAACTCGGTTTCCATCTGCGACAGGTTGAAGGCCAGCCCCTGCGCCTGTTGCAGGAGCTGGTTCGTCGCGGACAGTGCCGAGCGCAATTCATTGAGCGCGCTAAAGTCCAGACTCGTGAGGTTCTTCGCCTCGTTCGTCAACATCTGCGCTTCGTTCTGAAGCTGCCTGATCTGGTTGTTGATCTGTTCCAGCGCGCGTGCGGCCGTCATGATGTTCTGCGCGAGATTGGTCGGATCGATCACGACCCACTGCGCTTGCGCAGTGGGCATGGCAGTCACGAGAACGGCCGCGGCAATGGCAAGCAAGGTTTTCTTCATGGCTGCTTCTCCTGGGGTGTGAAGGGGGACGACGGGTAAGAGGGGATCAGGTCTGCGGCCCAGTCGAGACCGCGATGGCGCAGCCAGGCGGCTGCGAAGTCCGCAGGCGGCACCGACGCGGAAACGGTGTCGATAGCGCGTTGGTCTTCGGGCTTGGCTGCACCGGCAAAGGCCAGCGCCGCCGGCCCAAGCCCCAGGTCGAAAACGCGGTTGCCGAGCCGCGACTGGTAGTAGTAATCGCGCTTGGGCTGGGCGGTCGCCACGATCTCAATCTGTCGCGTATTCAGGCCGAAGCCTTCGTAGATAACGCGAATCTGCGGCTCGGTTGCCTGCGGATTGGGCAAGAAAATTCGGTTCACGCAGCTCTCGATGATGGCTGGCGCAATACTGGAATCCTTGATGTCCGCCAGCGACTGCGTGGCGAAGATTACCGACACGTTCTTTTTGCGCAGCGTCTTGAGCCACTGGCGAATGCGCGCGGCGAACACCGGGTCATCGAGGAACAGCCAGGCCTCGTCAAGGATCAACAGTGTTGGGGCGCCATCAAGGCGTTCCTCGAAGCGCGCGAACAGGTAGCGCAGCACGGCCAGCGCCGCTGCCTTGCTGTGCATCAGCTCTTCCATCTCGAAGCACTGCACGTCGGCCTGCACTTTGGAATCAGCGAGCCGGTCATGGTCGGCATCGAGCAGCTTGCCGTGTGCACCACCCAGCACATAGGGTTGCAAGGCTTGCCGCAGCGCGTTCGATTGCAGCAGCACAGACAAGCCGGTCATGGTGCGCTGATCGAGCGGCGCGCTGGCGAGACTGTTCAGCGCCGACCACACAGCGTCCTTCACGTCTGGCCCAACGGTCACGCCTTCGTGAATCAAGCGGCCTTCGACCCACTCGGCCGCCCAGGCGCGGTAGCTGTCCTGATCGATGCGGGCCAGCGGCTGAAAGGCGATAGCACCCTCTGCGCCCAAGTCGTAGTGCTCGCCACCGAGTCCGAGCACGGTGGCGCGAATCGAACGCCCCATGTCGAACGCGAAGATCCGCGATCCGGCATAGCGGCGGAACTGCAATGCCAGCGTCGCGAGCAGCACCGACTTGCCCATGCCGATGGGGCCGACCACCAGCGTGTTGCCCACGTCGCCGATGTGCGTGACCAGCCGGAACGGCGTCGCGCCATCGGTGCGGGTCACGATTAGCGGCGGGCCGTCAAGATGCGCATTGCGCTCTTGCCCGGCCCACACTGCCGACACCGGCAGCATGTGGGCCAGATTCAAGGTCGAGACAATGGGCTGGCGCACGTTGGCGTAGGCGTGCCCCGGAATCGACGACAGCCAGGCATCGACCGCGTTCAAGGTCTCCGGAATGGTGATGAAGCCCCGGCCCTGAATGGTTCGCTCCACTGCGCGCAACTTCTCGTCGGCGGCCGTCGCATCGGTATCGAGCACCGTCACGGTGGCCGTGACGTAACCGAATGAAACCTGGTCACTGCCCAGTTCCTGCAATGCCGCATCGGCATCCGCTGCCTTGTTCGAGGCATCGGAATCCACCAGCGGGCTTTCCTGCTGAAAGATGGTTTCGCGCAGCAGCGCGACGATATTCTTGCGCTTGGCGAACCACTGACGGCGCAGCCGCGTCAGTTCCTTCTCCGCCTCGGCCTTGTCCAGACACAGGAAGCGCGTGCTCCAGCGATACGCAAAGCCCAGGCGGTTGAGGTCGTCGAGCAAGCCGGGCCAGGTCGAGGTCGGAAAGCCGCGCACCGACACCACGCGCAGGTGTTGGCTTCCGAGCATCGGTGCAAGCCCGCCCGTCAGCGGTTCGTCGGCCAGCAGCGCATCAAGGTGCATCGGCACTTCGGGCACCGCCACCGAATGGCGGCGCGTGGACACGCACGCATGCAGGTAGGTCAAGGTCTGGCCGTCGTCGAGCCAGGCGATCTCCGGCATCACCCCTTCGAGCAAACCGAAGAAGCGCTCGGTCTCCGACACGAAACCCTCCAGTCGTTCGCGCCAATCCACGCCTTCGACCTTGGTGTTCTCGTACAGCAGCTTGGCGGCGCGGGCGGTTGATTCCTCGGGCGGCAGGTACAGCAGCGTCAGGTGGTACGTGCTCTCGAAGTGGCTATCGGCTTCCTCAAAAACGGCGCGGCGCTCTTCATCGACCAGCCACGACAACGGCTCGGGAAATACCGACACCGGGTAGTCAGCCGCTTCGCGCCGTTCGGCCTCCACGAACAGCGCCCAGCCGGAACCGAACCGGCGCAACGCGTTGTTCAACCGCGCCGCCGTGGCGATCAGTTCGCCCTGTGTCGCGCTATCCAGGTCCGGCCCGCGAAACCGCGCCGTGCGCTGGAATGAGCCGTCCTTGTTGAGTACGACACCCGGCGCGACCAGCCCAGCCCAGGGCAACCAGTCTGCCAGCAGCGCGGGGCGTGTGCGGTATTCGGCAAGATGCATCATGGCGTGTTCTCCGTGGGCCTCATACGTCCAACAGCATGCGGTGCTTGATGTGTCGAGCGAAAACCGCCATGAACTGCGCATCCAGCCGCGCGCCCCAGACCGCCAACGAGTGCCCGACGATCCACAGTGCAAGACCGGGGAGCCAAAGCTGCAACCCGAGACCGACCGCAGCGGCCAGCGTGCCGTTGGCAATCGCCACTGTGCGCGGCGCGCCGCCCAGCAAAATGGGTTCGGTCAACGAACGGTGCAGCGGCACTTCAAAGCCAGGTGCGTCAGCAGGCAGCGCGTTCATGCGATCACCGCTCCGCCGGCGAAGCTGAAGAAGGTCAGGAAGAACGAGGACGCGGCGAACGCGATCGACAGGCCGAAGACGATCTGCACCAGCTTGCGGAAGCCACCGCTGGTGTCGCCAAACGCCAGCGCAAGGCCGGTCGTGATGATGACGATCACCGCGATGATGCGGGCCACCGGTCCCTGAATGGACTCCAGCACCGATTGCAGCGGTGCCTCCCACGGCATGTTCGAGCCCGCCGCATGCGCGGGAATGGCGATGGCCAGCAGCAGCGCGGCGAGGGCCACGAATTGCAAGGCCGGTTTTACGGAAATACGTGAAGTCGTCATGACGGTTCTCCAGTGATTGAGGAAAGGGATGGGAAGGAAGGCATCAACTCCGTGCTGAGCTGGTAGCCGTGGCTGTCGAAGCCAGTGACGCGGGCGATTTCCTGCGCGCGGCGCGCATGGCCGCGACCGGCGATGTAGACGATGACGTTCACGGCCTCGGCGATCAGGGCGCGTGGTGCGGTCACCGCGACTTCGAGAATCAGTTGTTCCAGCCGCAGCAGCGCGCCCGCGGCGGAACCGGCATGGACGGTGGCGATGCCGCCTGGATGGCCGGTGCCCCAGGCCTTGAGTAGGTCCAGCGCTTCGGCGCCGCGCACTTCACCGACGACGATGCGATCTGGTCGCAGCCGCAGCGTCGAGCGCACCAGCTCGGCCATGGTCACGACACCCACGCGGGTGCGCAGGGGGACGTGGTCGCGTGCCGTGCATTGCAGCTCCACTGTGTCTTCGAGCACGATGACGCGGTCGCCGGTGGCGGCGATCTCGTCGAGCAGGGCATTGACCAGCGTGGTCTTGCCAGTGCTGGTGCCTCCCGCGATCAGGATGTTCTGGCGCTCGCGCACGGCGCTCCGCAGGAAGGCCGCCTGGGCCTCGGTCAGGATGCCGTCGGCCACATAGGTATCGAGCCGGATCAGACCGACCGCGCGCTTGCGTAGCGCGAACACCGGCCCCGGCGTCACGGGTGGTAACGCGCCCTCGAAACGTTCCCCGGTCTCGGGCAACTCGGCGGACAGCAGTGGCTTGCCCGCATGCACTTCAGCACGCACATGGGCGGCGACCAGCCGGATAATGCGTTCGCCGTCGGCGGGCGTGAGGCTGACACCCAGCGGCTCGCGTCCACTGCTCAGCCGATCGATCCATAGCGAACCGTCTGGGTTGAGCATGACTTCCACCACGTCGGGGTCGTTCAAGGCCTTGGCGATGTCCGGCCCCATCGCGGTGCGCAGCATGCGCACGCGACGTTCCAGTGCCAGCGAGGCCGACAAGCCCTGATCGCGCGGCGGGCTGGTCATGATGGCGTTCCCCCGGACTCGTCGGAAGGCGCTGCGGCGCGAACGTTGTCCTGGTGGCCGAAGAACTGGCTGGGGTCGGGCTGGATTTCCTCGACCACGTCCTTGACCAGGCTGCGCCCGCGCAGCAAATGCCGACCAAGCTGTTCGATAAACTGCTCGAAGCGTGCGCGCCCCTGAGCGCGTGCTGCTTCCTGATGCGCTTCCGGCACCGGGGTGCTGACAGTCAGGAAGTAGCGCACGTAGAGCGCGACGGTCTCGATCAGGATGTTCTGATCCCGTTCCAGCTTGTCGAGGTGGCGAGACAAGCGGTCCAGCCGTTTGGCGATGGCGGCTTCGCGCTGGTCGCCGGAGTCGGGCGACAGGAACGAGGCCAGCGCGGCGGCGATGATCGAGGACTTGGATAAACCCTTCATGGTCGCCAGCTCGTCGAGCCGCTTGGCGTGCTCGTGCTCGATGAAAAGGTTCAGACGTGTGCGGCTCATAGGGATATCCCGTCATCAGGGTCAAGGGCGGCCAGCCGCGCCGTGCGTTGCAGGCGTGGATCGAGCTGGATGGGCAACGACAAGTCGTCGTCATCGAACAGGCCCATGTCGTCCGCTGCGTGTTCGGGCTCCGGCGTGAATACGACTTCGGCCAGTTCCGGCTGTTGTTGGCGACCGCCGTCGTCGTCGATGGCCTCACCGTGTGCGGGGAAGACCAGACCAGGAATCGGTGCAGCGGGGATGGCCAGTCCGGTCCAGTCGTCGGGTCGCGCTGCCGGTACATCGGCGTAGTGCCCAAGCAGCAATGGCGGCGGTGCCTGCATGCGCGTCTTGAAATTCGCATCCAGGTAGTAGCGAATTTTTTGCGCCTTGATCGGTGGATGACCGGACACCATCACCACCTCGTCATCGGGTGGCAGTTGCATCACCTCGCCAGGCGTGAGCAGTGGCCGTGCCGTCTCTTGCCGCGACACCATCAAATGACCGAGCCACGGTGCCAACCGATGGCCTGCGTAGTTGCGCTGGGCGCGCAGTTCGGTCGCGGTGCCCAATGCTTCGGAAATGCGCTTGGCCGTGCGCTCGTCATTGGTGGCAAAGGCGATGCGCACATGGCAGTTGTCGAGGATGGAGTGGTTTTGACCGTAGGCCTTGTCGATCTGGTTGAGCGACTGCGCAATGAGAAATGCGCGCAGTCCGTAGCCCGCCATGAAGGCCAGGGCGGACTCGAAGAAGTCCAGCCGACCCAGCGCCGGGAACTCGTCAAGCATCAGCAGTAACTTGTGGCGGCGGGCAATGCCGTCCGAGCCATCGAGCGACTCGGTCAGGCGTCGCCCGATCTGGTTGAGAATCAGGCGGATCAGTGGCTTGGTGCGACTGATGTCCGAGGGCGGCACCACCAGGTACAGCGACACGGGATGATCGGCATCGATCAGGTCGGCGATACGCCAGTCGCAGCGCGAAGTGACTTCGGCCACCGTGGGGTCGCGGTACAGGCCCAGAAAACTCATCGCGGTGGATAGCACACCCGAGCGCTCGTTGTCGCTCTTATTCATTACCTCGCGCGCCGCCGATGCGACAACCGGGTGCGTTGTTTCGCCCAGGTGTCGTGTCGTCATCATCCGGTGCAGCGTCACCTCGAAGGGGCTGGCAGGATCGGACAGAAAATTGGCGACACCGCGCAGCGTTTTGTCTTCACCGGCGTAGAGCACATGCAGGATCGCGCCGACCAACAGTGCGTGCGAAGTCTTCTCCCAATGATTGCGGCGCTCCAGTGCGCCTTCGGGATCGACCAGGATATCGGCGATGTTCTGCACGTCGCGTACTTCGTGCATGCCGCGCCGCACTTCGAGCAGCGGGTTGTAGGCGGCAGACCGTGCATCGGTCGGGTTGAACAGCAGGCAATGCGAGAAGCGCGAGCGCCAGCCGGCCGTCAAAGCCCAGTTCTCGCCCTTGATGTCGTGGATCACGGCGGAGCCGGGCCACGAAAGCAGCGTAGGTACCACCAGGCCAACCCCCTTGCCGGAGCGGGTCGGCGCGAAGGCCATCACATGCTCGGGACCCTCGTGACGTAGGTAGTCGCCATCCTTGCGGCCCAGGAAAACGCCGGCAGGGCCGGTCAGCCCGGAACTGCGGATTTCAGCGGGCAGCGCCCAGCGCGCCGAACCGTAGGTCGTTACCAGCTTGGATTGTCGGGCGCGCCACACCGACATGGTGATGGCCACCATGGCACCGGCTAAGCCGCTGCACGCGGCGATGGCACCGCCGCGCAGGAAGATGTCGGGCGCATAGGCATCGTAGAAGTACCACCACTCGAATAGCCGCCACGGGTGATAGATGGGCGTGCCAAACAGGTCGAACCAGGGCGCGCCGAGCCGCATCTGGTATCCCAGTGCAGCCGCCGTCCACTGGGTGGCGCTCCATAGCCCCAGTAATACGATGGTGAAAACCATCATGATCTGGCCAGTCAGCACGCCAGTCGGCACCATGCCCCACCTCCCTCATGTGGATTACTCGATTCAGTCCATTTCAACGTGCCGTCAGTGCGGTATCGGCGAACCCGAAGCGACCTGTCATCACGGTGCTAACGGCACCGATTTGGCACCTCTTTAGATAGCGCAAGTGTGGGTGTGACGCGCGCACGATAAAACCAGCTCTGGCAAGCGTTAGCTAAGAGGGGAGTACAACGATGATTATTGCTGTCAAGTTCAGTGCTGGTCGTTCGTCGATTCGCGCCGTCGGCTTGCAACCAAACGTTTCCGAAAGGCGGTGACGAAACACTTCGTGGATGCCATTGGCATGAATCGCAAAGCCCGGCGTTAATTCCACAATCCAATCCAGTCCGTAACCGTTTCAACTGAGCTTGTAGCCTTTGTGGGCATAAACAGTTACAGCAAGCAAGGTAGAGGGCTCGGTGATCCTGCCCAGTATTGATATCGGTCGTGACTGCCACCTGCGCAAAGTGGTGGTTGCCAACTGCTCCATCCCTCGGCACTGTGACCGGCATGGATCCGGTAAGGAACGCCCGTCGTTTTGATGTATTGCTCCAGGGTGTCGTCCGGCCTAGGTAGAGATGCTTGCGCGCCGCGTGCCGGAGAGCCATATCGCCCTGAGCGCACACGACCATCCGCACACACCGATGTGGTGCTGGCACATGTGCACCAGTCGGAATACCGGGACTCTGCCAGCGGCCGCTACTACCACCCCTGGATCTATCTGCACGGCTCGTCGCCGACGACGGTTCCTACGCTTTAGTGGACACCCTGAACTAACCATTCAGGAGGTTTCACATGCCGACGCCTGGCCCCAGAACGACGTATCGATACAGCAGTGAATTCAAGGCAACAGCGGTTCGATTGAGCGGGTTGCCGGGCGTGGCGATTCAAGATGTCGCCGCTTCGCTTGCCATCCACCCTTTCATGCTG
>JBPPNE010000051.1:0-2420 GCA_051306415.1 Porticoccaceae bacterium | reverse complement strand
GGGCGCCAAGGTAAACCAGGCGTGCAGCCGGGTGCTCAGGCTGCCTGACCCAAATGCTGCGAGCGCCAGCGCAACCCCATAGCCCAATAGGCCAAGCGCTACCAGCACGATGGCCATATCCGGGGCGTACTTAACAATCGTGTCCATATAACCTCCAAATTACCGATCTTCCAGGTTAAACATCGTCAGTATTGCAAGGGTTTCACAGAGGCTAGCGATTGGTCTGGCCTGGTTCTGTCGGTGGATTTTTTACCCTGAATCCAGACCGTCCGAAGTTAGTCCGTCGCGGTATCGATATCCTCATAGGCTTGCGGGCTGAATCGCGGGGTACAGATTGCGAGGAAGACCAGATCCGTCGTTCCCGTGTTGGTGATGCGCTGCGGGGTTCCCGGTGGAACCAGCACGATATCGCCGACTGCTACCGGTGCCGGCACCAGATCGCCGACCTCGACCTGACCGGTGCCCGCGAGAATCACATAGCGCTCGGTAATCCCCGCCAGTCGATGCAGCCGAGTGGTCATGCCCGGCTCGACCCGGGCCCGCGCGATGGAAGCCTGTTCATCGAGGGGCGAGTTCGACCACTCGGTGATAAAGCAGCCCTCCTCGAAATAGTATTCAGCGGTGGCGTCATTGCGGATGATGCAGGGTCTTGTCATGGCATTGCTCTATGGGATCCACATCAGGGCGCGACCGGGGAAATTCCGAGCGCCCGGTAGAGTGACTGCTTCGATGCCTCCGGCAGCGCGGGAATCACTATCAGCTGTTTCAGGAAATCGATAATCCGCGGATCGTCAATATCGTTGTGATCCCGTATTAGCCGCCGATCCACATGAACCACCAGATAGGGGTTGCGGCCGGCCGATGTCTGCGTGCGTTCGAGTGTCAGTTCAGCGAATGGAATCTTGCTGCCAGGGTTATCGTTGGCCCAGGCGGCTGCCGCCGTCAACGCGTCGCGAACCCGATCTTCACTGCGCGATTCCGCCGCGGGATTGCTGGGCGCAGCGTTTTGCGGATAGAGCTGATGAGTGCGAAAAGGCTGAAAGTGACCGACGGCAGCGACATTGGCCTCGTCTTGCGAAATCGTCTCGTCCTGACCGGTCACCGCATTTGCGCGCTTGCTGTCGCGGGTGCTCTCGAACAAGGTCGACAACCGGCGCCCGGCGGGGAAGGCATAGCGGGTGGCGTAGTCAGCCTCCGACGTCAGTATCGCCATCACTGGCTGCTGCGAGTCGAAATAGCTCCCCCGTTCTGCGGACATGTCGCTGAGCGGCGTAAATTGCCCCGCTTCAAAGGCGGGGTTGATCAGCACCACCAGATTGCCGAAGCCCGCGACATCGCTCTGGATCCCGGCTGGCCCGGTGGTGTGAACAAACCGGCTTTCGAAAATCTGCGCCACCGCGGTATGCACCACCGCACCGCCAAAGCTGTGCCCGATGACTACCAGCCGGGTGCCACTGGTGCCGCCATTCATGCTGTCCTTGTCGCCCTTGAGCAGCTCCAGCCGACTCAACACCTCCGCTACGCCGCCGTGACCGATCTTCTGGGCGGTGTTCTTGCGCTCCCAAAACGTCAGGTTTTCCAGCACCGGTGCGGTTACCGAGGCGCCGCGCCAGCCGAGATAAATGCCCGCCACTTTGCGCGCGGGCTGACCGGTCAATTTGCTGATGCTCTGCTCATCCTCGCTCAGTTTGGCTAGCACCTTGCGGAAGGTTTCGATATTGCCGTCGCCGGGCGCCGCGCTGTGTTTCCAGCCGTGGACGAACACCACCATCAGCAGATCCTTGGTAGCGGCCTCGGTCAGCATACTGTCGATAACCGACGTCATCTGCGTGCGATCCCACAGCTGGCCCTGATCGTCGAACTCGATAAAGTCGAGCCGATAGCTGGAGCCGTCGGCCGCCGGTAGCTGCTGGATGGCGTGCGCCGCGCACTCGTCCGCCAGCGTAGAAGTTGGATTGACGCAGAGATCGTAACTGGTGCGGTACTGCTGCAGCGGTGAGCAGCTCACCAGCATGGCGACCGCCACAGCAAGCATCGGAATGATGACCAAACGATAGAATTTCATGGCATGTGGAATCCGTAACCGATGGGAGCCAAACTTACCGCCATCAACCTGGGGGCGCCACCAGCTGGGCCGTTGAGCCAGTCCTGATAGCGAGCCTCATTTGATTGTCGACCAGCCAAGAATACCTGATTGACTCCACCCACTTAAAGTTCGGCGCGCCAGGTAGCCGCTATCGGAGTTTTGTTCATGCAGGTGGCGGTTGCCGGTTACCTGACCACCGGTGGTTGATACAGGTATTTCTGGAAGCTCGCAAAGACCCGCCCGATCTCATCCGGTTTGCCCAGATCAGCCATCGCATCGACGATCGAGTCGTGATATTTCAGCCGCAGCAGCGGCGTCAGCTTTGAGGAATCGA
>JBPPNE010000050.1:0-2054 GCA_051306415.1 Porticoccaceae bacterium | reverse complement strand
CGTTACACCGTGGCCCGCAAGCTGTATGAGTTTCCGCTGGCCGTCGTGGTCGGCCTGTCCGAACAGGAGCAGCTACAACCCGCCGCCGCGCGTAAACGTCTTTATCTCTGGCGCGCCACCGGCGTGAGTATCGTACTGATCGCCCTGACGGCGCTACTCGGCCGCCTGAGTTGGCAACTCCAGCAGAGCCGTGTGCGCGCAATGGAAGAACAGGTGGCCCACGCTCAACGCGTCGAATACCTCGCCTACCATGACAGCCTTACCGGCCTGCCCAATCGCAGCTTCTTCAGCAAACTACTCAACCAGGGCATGCTGGAGGCCAAGCGCTACGACCGGCAAATCGCCGCGCTCTTTATGGATCTCGACCGTTTCAAGTTGATCAACGACACGCTGGGCCATGACGCCGGGGACGAGTTGTTGATCGAAGTCGCCCGCCGATTGAAGGAATCTCTGCGGGAAAGCGACACCGTCGCCCGTCTTGGCGGCGATGAGTTCGTGGTACTGCTACCCGAGCAGAACGATGAAAAGAACTTGGCGGCGGTGGCGCAAAAAATTCTTGCGGCCGTTGCCAGGCCCTTCACGCTCGCGGGCCAGGAGCACCGAGTCACCGTCAGCATCGGTATCAGCACCTTCCCACGCGACGCCGAGGACGAACAGTCGCTGATGAAGGCAGCCGATATCGCGATGTACCACGCCAAGGAGCGCGGCAAGAACAATTTTCAGTTTTATTCCGCGGAGCTGAGCGCGAACTCCCTCGAACGCCTTGCCCTCGAAGCGAGCCTGCGCCGCGCACTCGAACGCGGTGAATTTCGCCTGCACTATCAGGACAAACGCAATCTCCGCACCGGTGTGGTGACCGGCGCGGAGGCGCTGTTACGCTGGCAGCATCCTGATCTCGGTCTAATATTTCCGCTCCAGTTCCTGCCACTGGCGGAGGAGACCGGCCTGATTCTACCCATCGGCAAATGGGTGATCGAGACCGCCTGCCGACGCAGCGTGGCGGCCCAAAGCGCCGGCGGGCCAAAGCTCAGCGTAGCCGTCAACCTGACCGCCCGCCAGTTTGCCGACCCCGAATTGCTGGACCATGTCGGCCAGATACTGGACACCACTGGTATGGATCCCAGCCTGCTGGAACTCGAGATCACCGAAAATGTGCTGATCAGCAACCTCGACAAAGCGGTGGACATATTGACCGGTATCAAGGCCTTGGGCGTCAAGGTCGCGATCGACAACTTCGGCACCAGCTATTCGTCCCTGTCCACACTCAAGACATTCCATTTCGATACCATCAAAATCGACGGCTCCGTTATTCGCGATGCCGCCCGCAACCCCGCAGACAAGAGCCTCACCGAAGCTATTATCGCCATGGGCAAAACCCTGGCGTCCACCGTGGTGGCCGAGGGCGTCGAAACTGGCGAGCAGGCCCGGTTTCTACGCGACTGGGCGTGCGACGAAGTTCAGGGGTTTTATTTCAGCGAACCTATGGAAAACGGCACTGGTAAAGACTGAGCGACTGGCCGGCCATCGCGAGCTCTCAACTCGACCAAGGTGGTGCCGAGCACCCCGAAAGCGACTTTGTGATTGCCCAACTCCACCAGCGAGTGAACAGAACTCCAACCAGTTCACTTCATTGAGGTGGCGCTACCGCACGCGGTATCAACCACCGGCGCAAGCACGCTCCAGGCGTTGTCCAGCAGACGGGGCTGAGCCTCCGCCGTCGGATGCAGGCCATCCGCTTGCATCAGCTTCGGGCTGTCACCCACGCCTTCCAGAAAGAACTTCACCCAAGGCACCTGCTCACTGGTGGCAACCGCCCTAAAAGTCTTGTCGAACATCAGGCTGTAGTCCTGGCCAAAGTTGGGTGGAATGTGCATACCGAGCAGCACTGGCTGTGCACCCATCGCACGCACTGCCTGGATCATGCGACGCAAGTTGGCCTCCGTGTGCTTGGGCGGCAAGCCGCGCAGGCCATCATTAGCGCCCAGCTCAATCACCACCACAGTCGGCCGGTCACGGTCCAACAACGCTGGCAGCCGCATGAGGCCGCCGGCGGT
>JBPPNE010000049.1:0-5908 GCA_051306415.1 Porticoccaceae bacterium | reverse complement strand
CCCTCGGCGCCGGATCTGCGCATCGACTGGAATCCGCTGCGCGAGACCTGGGCGCTGGTGAAAATGACCAGCGAGAAGCGCACCGTGCTGCTGTCGGTTCTCGGCATCTCCTGGTTCTGGCTGATCGGCGCTGGCTACCTGACCCAGGTGCCGAATTTCGCGACCACGGTATTGCGCGGCGGACCCAGCCTGATCGCACTGCTGCTGTGCGCATTCACCATCGGTATCGCGGCAGGGTCGCTACTCTGCGAGCGCATGAGCGGCCACAAGGTGGAGATCGGCCTGGTGCCCTTCGGTTCCATCGGCCTCAGCCTGTTCGGCATCGACCTGTTTTTTGCCGCACAGACTTACAGCGGTGAGGTGGGCGTGGGGGCGCTCGCCTTCTTCGGTCAGCGCGGCGCGATCAGAGTGTTGTGCGACTTGATGCTGATCGGCGTGTTCGGCGGCTTCTATATCGTGCCGCTGTACGCGGTCGTGCAGGCGCGCTCGGCGCCGGCACAGCGCGCGCGGGTGATTGCCTGCAACAACATTTTGAACGCGCTGTTCATGGTGATATCGAGCCTGATTGGCATTCTGTTCCTGGGCGCGGCCGGCGGCAGCATCGCCGGGCTCTACCTGCTATTCGCGTTGATGAATATCGCGGTTGCTCTGTTCATCTACCAGCAGGTGCCCGAATTCACCATGCGCTTCCTGATCTGGCTGTTGAGCCACACGTTGTACCGCGTGCGCCACCAAGGCCTCGACTGCATTCCCGACCGTGGCGCCGCGTTGATCACCTGCAACCATGTCAGCTATGTGGACGCGCTGCTGCTCGCCGGCGCGGTGCGCCGACCGATCCGCTTCATCATGTACCGGCCGATCTACGAGATCCCACTGTTGAATTTCATCTTCCGCGTCGGCAAAGCAATTCCGATCTGCTCCCGCAGCGAAAGCGAAGCCAACTACCACACCGCTATGGACGCCATCGCCGCCGGCCTCGCGCAGGGGGATTTGCTCGCGATTTTTCCCGAGGGGCAACTGACACGGGATGGCGATATCGCCGAGTTCCGCCGCGGCATTGAACGCATTCTCGAACGCTCGCCAGTGCCGGTAGTGCCGATGGCGCTGCGCGGGTTGTGGGGCAGTTTTTTCAGCCACCGCGACGGGGCTGCTTTTAGACGGCCATTTCGCCGCTTCTGGAGTCGAGTCGCCGTCGTTGCCGCGCCACCGATCAATCCGGGCGAAGTGACCACCAGCGGTCTGCGCGAGCGGATTCTCGCGTTGCGCGGCGCCGACAGATAACCGAGAGCGGCGTTAGGGATGCTCTGAATAACCTGATTCCGCCTATGGTTCGACCCTTCGACAGGCTCAGGACTCACCATGAACGGAATCAGAAAATTACCCTTCGTCCTGAGCTCGTCGGTCCTGAGCCTGACGAAGGATCGAAGGACATATTCAGAGCATCCTTAGCTCTCGACGGCCACGGTAGCCATATCTTCAAGGGACGCCAGCGGCGCCGCGGGCATGTGGGTATTGCGCCACAAACTGGCCGATAGCATCTGCACATCCTGGTAGTCGCCGCGGGCAATCCAGCGCGCGACCGCGGCGGCGACATCCGGGTAGTGAACGGTGGCGCCGCGACCGCGTTCGAGCCACAGCGACAGTCGGGTTTGATCGAGGCGATCCATCGTGTAGCCGAGCCCGAGCTGGCGTAGCGCCAGCGCGTTGGAGAGCTGCTCCGGCTGTCCGCGCAGCGGTTTCAGCAGAATTTTCCGCCCCAGTTGCAACACCTCGCTGGTCAGCTCGAAGCCGGCGTTGCCGATCACGCCGCCGCAGCGGCCGAGATCGGCGTGAAACGCGGCGTGGCTCGGCTTGTTCCAGCGGACGTGACTGGCCGCACCTAACAGCGGCTGCGGATGATAAACCGCGAATTCGTAGCTGCTGAACGGTGCGAGAAACTTCGCGATCGCCGCTGGCGCCTCGAACGGCAGGTACACGACCACCAAGCGCGGGTCGATGGCCGTGGTGGCCCGCGCTACCGGCGCAATGGGGGGCAAAATCGGCGTATCGAAGTGATGCCAGTGAAACCCCAGGGCGAGATCGGCGGGCGCGAAATACTTCATGATCAGGCGATTGACCGGATTGCCGCGCCGCTGCGGCACCGGGTAGCGGAAGGCGTACTGGTGGCCGAGGCCGATGACGGGCTTGCGCTGCAATCGCGCCGCCCAGGCGGTGACCGGCTCGAAATCCGTCAGCACTAGATCGTAATCCGTCACATCGAGGCTGCGAATGTCGCGCAAGAAAGTCGCTGGCGCGTTGCCCAGCGCGGTCTGTAACGGGCGCACACACCCGCCCGAGGTAATGAAGGTGAGTCCCTGATGGACGCGATAATCACCAAAGGGCGCCATGTCGAAAAAATCCGCGGGCGCCCGCCCGGAAAACAGAAAATCCACGTCAATGCCAACCGCGGACAACGCCGGCGCCAATGCCCGCGCCCGCGTCACATGCCCGTTGCCAGTACCCTGGACGCCGTAGAGCACCCGCATCAAGCGATTGCCAACGCCAACACCCCGAGGCTCGCGCCCATCAGCGCACCGGCGACAATGTCGGTGGGGAAATGGACGCCGAGGAAAACCCGCGACGCCCCGACCAGGCTCGCCCACAGGTACAGTGGCCAGCACAGCGCGGGGAACAGACCGGCCGCGATGGTAGCGACCAGAAAAGCGCCCGAGGTGTGTCCGGACGGAAAACTGAATTGATCGGACGGCGTGATGACGCTCTCGAAATCGGCGAGCGCCTGCGCCGGGCGATTGCGGCGGAATCCGCGTTTCAACACCTGATAGAGTGGGCGTTCGACGGCAAACCCGATGGCCAGTGCGAGCAACAGCTTCACCGCGACAGGGTTAGCGGTCGCATACAACACCAGCGGAATCAGCGGATAATAAAAGCCGTCGGCGGTGCGCGAGACGATACGGCTGACCCCGCTTAACAAGCGCTGATGTTTGCGCTGCATGCACCAGGTGAAGGTAACAATGTCCCCGGCGTGGATCTGCGCGAGCAGCGGGTATTTGTCAAAAGCTTGCTTGGCCATGAGCACTCAGCCTAGGGGCGCCCTGTGTCACCACGATAACAGCGGGGTGACCATTTGGTGACTGAGCTGCGGTGACACCAAGCAGTGGCGACCGAGCAATGGCGACAAAGCAGCGGGGTTGATCTTCGCATCGCCTTGCGGCAGTCTGGGCCGACGCGGGAGGGCGTAGCGCCACTGAACTTGCCGCCACGCCGCGACTTTTGTCAGTGCACCAGCAACTGTTGTGAGAACTCATGATCAGATTACAGGGCATTGCCCGCCGCGCGCAGAGTAAGGGGCTGATGGAGGAACTGCCGTTGTGCCACGTCACCACCGACCACGGCGTCGCCGGCGATTACCGCGGCCAGCCCGGTAGCCGCCAGGTCACTGTGCTCAGCCTGGAGTCCTGGCGCGATGCTTGTGCCACCCTCGGCATGGAGCTGCCCTGGCATACCCGGCGGGCGAATTTGTTAATCGAAGGCATCCGCTTCAGCCGCGCCTCCGTGGGCGACATTGTGCGCATCGGCGATCTGGAACTTGAAATCACCCGGGAGACCGATCCCTGCCACCGCATGGACGCGCTCCAGCCCGGCCTGAAAACGGCGCTGCAACCAGACTGGCGCGGCGGCGTCTGCTGTCGGGTGCTCAAATCCGGTGATATCGCGATCGGCGATGCGGTCGAGGTGGTGGCGGGATCCCGCTGAAGTCGCCCACTCGCGCCAGCGCCGGCCACGGCGGAAGCCCGCGCGACCCAATACCCATCACGGCTGGGCTGCCGGGAATACCTTCGGCTGATGGGAACAGGAGAGCAAATGCGCTGCTTTGACATTCTGCCGAGCCCGGTCGGCGAGCTGACTATCTGCGCGGATGACAACGGCATTACCGCCGTCGCATTCGCCGGTGATGTCGCCGTAGTGGATGACCAGCCCAACCCAAACCACCATGTGCACGCCGCGATCGGCCAACTCAGGGATTATTTCGAAGGCCGCCGGCGAGACTTTGATCTGCCGCTGAACCCGGCGGGCACCGTGTTTCAACAGGCGGTGTGGAGGGCGCTATGCGCGGTGCCCTACGGCGACACCGCGAGTTATGGCGACATCGCCGCCGCCGTTGGCAATCCCAAGGGGTCGCGGGCGGTGGGGCTCGCCAACGGCCGCAATCCCATCGCCATCGTGATCCCCTGCCATCGCATCATCGGCCGCGACGGCTCCCTCACTGGCTACGGCGGTGGACTTGATCGCAAACGCTGGTTGCTCGCCCACGAGCAGGGCTATCGGTAACGATGAATGGGCCGGCATCCACGACTATATTCTCCAGCCCGCGGCGCCGGATAACCGGTTATTAGCCGCTAGGAGCCTGTCGGACTTAAGACTGTCCTACTGCGGAAAAGCCGAATTTGGTTATGTTTTGTACAAATTCTTGTTGAATAGCCCCACTATTCGCCGCAAATTTGCACAAAATCTGCCTCAAATCGGACTTTCCCTCGCTACGGACGCTTAAGTCCGACAGGCTCCTAGTAACGCGAACCGCTACGCCCGCCACCGCCGCCGCCGAAACCACCACGGCCACCCGGTCGCCCGCCACCGCCGCTGCGGCTATCACGCTCCATGGCCATATTCACTTTCAGCGGGCGGCCGCCGAGATCTTTACCGTTCTGTTCGAGCGCTTTCTCGGCTGCCTGCTGAGTCTCGAAGGTGATAAACGCGAAGCCCTTGGGCCGCCCCGTCTCACGATCCATGATCATGGCTAATTCAGAAATCTTCCCGTATGCCGAAAACACGGAACGCAACTGTTCCTCGTCGACCGAATAGGGGAAATTGCCAACGTACAATTTATTCTGTTGCATTAAAAAGCTCCAATTTCAGGTATTTCCGGCGGTGTCGCCGGCATCAGCGGGTGCCGATGCATCAGGCGACGATTCCGCCGGCACATCTTCAGACGCTGAACTCTTGGCGAGCTTGCGCTGGTTTTTCTCTTCCTTGCTTTTCTTCTTGGCCAGCTCACGCTGGCGCTTTTCAAACGAATAGTTTTGCTTCGCCATAGCTCACTCCACAGGAAGAAGGAAAGAGGGTGCGTGGCACGCGCGCCCTCGCTGTTGGGCCAAGACCGCCAGTGCCGCGCCCCCGCGCAAACTGTGAAGCGAAGAATGGCATCGATTTGCGCTGGGAAACGGGATAACGCCGGTGCAGCCACCCTTCAAGTGTAACCGAATAGCGGCGAGATAGTGGCCGGGAATCAACGGCTGGCGCCAACCGGGAAGCCGCCGTGACCGAGGATTCATCGGCCTGCGCGCCAGAAGTGGGATCAAAGCGCTGGCTCAGGGCGTTGTTAAAGCCCCAAGTCCGCCCAGAGCTCATCGACGCGCGCTTTCACCGCAGCATCCATCTGGATGGGCCGACCCCAGACCCGCTGAGTTTCGCCGGGCCATTTGTGGGTTGCGTCAAAGCCAATTTTCGAGCCAAGCCCCGAGACTGGCGACGCGAAATCCAGATAGTCGATGGGGGTGTTGTCGACGATAACGGTGTCGCGGCCAGGGTCCATGCGCGTGGTCATCGCCCAGATCACATCGCGCCAGTCGCGGGCGTTGATGTCGTCGTCGGTGACCACGACGAACTTGGTGTACATGAACTGGCGCAGGAACGACCACACGCCGAACATCACGCGCTTGGCGTGACCGGGGTATTGCTTGGCGATGGTGACCACGGCAAAGCGGTAGGAACAGCCCTCGGGCGGCAGGTAGAAATCGACGATTTCGGGGAACTGCTTTTGCAGGATGGGCACGAACACCTCGTTGAGGGCGACGCCGAGAATGGCCGGTTCGTCCGGCGGCCGGCCGGTGTAGGTGCTGTGGTAGATGGG
>JBPPNE010000048.1:0-2576 GCA_051306415.1 Porticoccaceae bacterium | reverse complement strand
GAAAGCAGTGACTGTGTGTCCGGAGGGGAAGCTGTTGTGCCGGTAGCGCGGGCCAACCAGATTGAACGCAACCGGGTCGAGCACGGCAGCGGGGCGCGGCAGGTCGAGGATGTGCTTCAGGCCTTGGCTCGCGAACGTCGCAATCAGCGCGGCGACGGTGGCGACCCATAGCACGCGCGGATAGCGCGCTACAAATGGCAGCATCATTGCGGTCGCCAGCAGCGAATCACCCAGACTGGTGATCCGCGCCAGCGACGCCGAGGGCATACCGGAGGTGGCGCCGTTGATGGCCAGGAATGCGGTCTGCTGGCCCAGCAGCGCGAGCACCAGGGTTGTACCGGACGCCACCGCGAATGCCATCGCAAGCCAGTGGTGCCCCCCCGGAAACTCGCGAGCGTCCAGCGCCAGCGTGCTGGCGAGAAACTGCCGGTGGGCGCTCATGATCCGGACGCGGCGTGGGCTGGGGTGGATGAGAGCCGGCGCAGCAGCGCGACGCCGCCGCGCTGGTAGACCAGTACGAAGAGCGCATCGGGCTGCGCCGCGCGCAGACGCGGGATGCGATCCCGCCTCAGGAACACGAGCTCGCCCGGTTCCGGCGCGCGGTTGGGCGTAATCGCTCCCCGGTAGACGCTGAAACTGGGGAGGGCGGTGCGGTAGCTGACCACCGGCTCACCCAGCTGACGCGCCAGGCGCGCCGCTTCCCGCACCGGGCCCTGCTGGGCGTTGGCGACCACCGGCGCTACCGCAAGCCATACCGCCACCGCCTGGATCAGGCCCATGCCTGCGAGTGTCTGCCAGGGCGGCCGACGCATACCCGCCAGCACCATGGCGGCGGCTAGTGCCGCCAGCGTGATGCCGACGTAGGCAAATCCGATCGACGCGCTCGCCAACTCCAGCATACCGCGTTCGAATTCGCTTCCGGCGGATTCGATCAACAGTGGCAGCAACACCGGGAGCATCGCGAATACCGCCAATAGCAGCACACCCGGCGCCAGCAGCAGAGGCGCCCGCCGCGGTGGCAGAGCGGCCACGTCCCGCGCCATCAACACCACCAGCGGCGTGCAACCGTAGAGGATGTAGTGTGGGAGCTTGGTGGCCATCAGGGAGAATGCGACCAGCACCACGGTGAACCAGCTCAGGGCCAGAAGCACCAAAAAATCGGATCTGGCCGAACGCGCAAGCCTTGCCACACCCGGCAGTAGCGCCGGCAACGGCATCAGCACCAACGGCAGCCAGAGCAGGTAGAACCAGATGGGTCCCCGATGGCTCTCGGCTGGTATCAGTGCCCGCCTGACGTTGTGTTCGAGGAGGAACTGGCCGATGAACGCAAGATCTCCCCGCAGTGCCAGTGGCAGTACCCAGATCCCGACGGTGACCACAAGAATCAGCCAGCCGAGCGGGTCGGTTGCCGCGCGCCCAAATTCGCGCCAGCGGCCCAGCACCGCGCAGGCAACTACCCCGGCCAGCAGCGGAATGGCGATGGCAACCGGGCCCTTGGTCAGGACGCCCAGTCCCAGCCACAGATAGACCCGCGCTAGGAGGGGCCATCGCGAGTGGCCGTCCTGCGCCTGCGACCAACGGAAAAAATCGAAGAATGTCAGTGCCAGCCACAGATTCAACAGGGCATCGGCGGTCGCGGCGCGGCCGGTGACGCTGACTATCAGCGCCGTGGGCAATGCGATACCAGCGAACAGGCCCGCTACGCGCCCGCCCGCGTAAGTGCGGCAGAATGCCTGTGTCGCCAGCGCCCAGGCCGTGGCCGCGAGGATTGACGGCAGTCGGAATGCGACTTCGGTGGGGCCCAGAATCTGCACGCAGACCGCCTGCAGCCAATAGGTCAGGATGGGTTTGTCATAGCGTGGCTCGGCGTTGAGCCAGGTTGTCAACCAGTCGCCGCGCGCGAGCATTTCGAGTGTCGCCTGGGCAAAAGCGCCTTCGTCCAGATCGAACAGCGGAAGCTGTGTCGCGCCCCAGCCAAAGGTGAAGAGACATACGCAGGTGACGGTGGCGCGGTCGCGCCAGAGGCTCGCTGCGCGCTCCATGTCAAGCCTTGGCGCGCGGCCGGATGGCAAGCTGAGTCGGCTTTCTCCAGCAGGCCGTTGCCAAGCGTTGCGCTGGCGCCAGCGGGGCCGTGCTGCTGTGCTCGCGAAGCCGCCGCGACAGCAATTCCGCCAGCACGCCGGTGGTGATGAGCTGTACCGAGAACAGCAGCAGCATGACGCCGAACAGCAACAGCGGCCGGCCCCCGATGTCTTCGCCCAGCGCGAGCTTGAGCGCCACCAGATAGCTGACGATGAGCCCCCCGCTAGCGCCCAAGACGAGGCCGATCGAGCCGAAGAAATGCCCGGGTCGCGCCTGAAAGCGGAGGAAGAACAGCGTGGTCAGCAGATCCAGCAGCAAGCGGAAGGTGCGCGACAAGCCGTATTTGGAGTGCCCGTGTATCCGCGGGTGATGGGCAACGGCGGTCTCGCCGATACGTTCGGGCGCAGTCACCATGGCCGCCCACAGCGGAATCAGGCGATGCATCTCGCCGTACAGGCGCACCTGCTTGATGACCGCGGCGCGATAGACCTTCA
>JBPPNE010000047.1:0-20387 GCA_051306415.1 Porticoccaceae bacterium | reverse complement strand
TGCTTCCTGACCAGCAAGGCGTGTTTCCCGGAGATGGTGAAAGCCGGCGGCGGCAAGATCATCAACGTCGGCTCGATCATCACCAAGCTCGGCTTCGGCAAGCTGGTGCATTACGCCGCAGCCAAAGGTGGTATGGACCACATGACCCAGAGCCTGGCGCAGGGCTGGGGCAAGCACAACATCCAGGTCAACGCGCTGCTGCCCGGGCTGGTGGACACCGAAATGATGCCCTGCGAGGGGCCGAAAAAGAACGGGCTGGTGGACTATATCGTCAAGAAAACCCCGGTGGGCAAATTCGGTCGGCCGTCGGATTTCCACGGTATTTCGATCCTGCTGGCGAGCCCGGCGTCGGACTTCATCACCGGCTCCATCATCGTGGTCGATGGTGGTGTTTCTCTGTCCATTTGACAGCATCTGTTTGATGGCGTCGAATCGGACATGGTGTTTGCGACTGCAGATGGCTGCACGCCGCCGCGATTCAAGGCTTGGTATTAACAAACCCCACTCCTGCTTGAGGAAACCACGATGGACGTAGGCTTATCCCTGATCTTCCAGGGCACAGACCCCAACCGTACCGACAAATCCGTTTACGCCAACGAGCTGCGCCTGGGTGATCTGGCCGAAACCCTCGGCTTCCAGTCCATCTGGGGCGTCGAACACCACTTCACCGACTACACCATGTGCCCGGACGTGACCCAATTCCTCGCCTATTGGGCCGGGCGCAATCCCAAGCTCGGCCTCGGCTCCATGGTCATGGTACTGCCCTGGCACGACCCCATGCGCGTGGCCGAAGAGATATCCATGCTCGACAATATGTCTGATGGGCGCATGATTCTCGGCATCGGCCGCGGCCTCGGCCGCGTCGAATTCGAAGGCTTCGGGCGCGACATGAACATCAGCCGCGAATATTTCACCGAGTCCGCACAGATGATTTTGCAAGGCCTCGAAACCGGCTTTTGTGAACTCGACGGTAAACATATCAAACAGGCGCGTCGGGAAATCCGCCCGCGGCCGTTCAAGACCTTCCGCGGCCGCACCTACGCCGCGGCTGTTTCGCCGGAATCCTCCAAAATCATGGCGGAGCTCGGCATCGGCATCCTGATCATCCCGCAAAAGCCGTGGGAACACGTTGACCGGGAACTCGCCGACTACCGCGCCATCTTCAAGCAGGTCAATGGCAGCGACGCGCCGGCGCCGATTCTTGCCGGCTGGACGCTGTGTCACGAGGATGCTGGCCGCGCCGAGGAGCTCGCCTACCAATATATCGGAGGCTACTATCGCTCCGTGGTCCAGCACTACGAGATGGCTGGCGACCACCTGAAAAAAACCAAGGGCTACGAGACTTACGCTGCCATGCAGGACCACGTCAGCAAGAGCATCGAAGACGTCGTCAAGTTCTTCATGAGCATCCAGGTGTGGGGCACCCCGGAGAAATGCTTCGAGACCATCAAGAATTTCACTGAGCGCACTGGCGCCGGCGCTTATACCGGCGTATTCAGCTACGCCGGCATGCCCTATGACGAGGCCGAAAAAAGCCTGCGTCTGTTTGCCAAAAAGGTGCTGCCGGAAGTGCGCAAACTACCTGGTAACCCGCTGTTGAACTTCGCCTGAGCCTAAAGCACGCGCTGCGCGACGCGGCAAACCGATGGCGGCGGCACTCGACGAAGTGTCGCCGTTTTATTTGGCCCCCCTCAGCCCTATTATTTCAACTCTGGAAAAAGCCTCGGCGTGATGCCAACGAACACCAACTAACGGCTTCCTGCCAAGATCGTACTGACCTTCCTCAACCGCGGAGTCAACGCGGGACACGATCCACCATCCAGTTCTGCGTATCGTTGTTCTGGGCGGGGCGCGTGACCACGGCAAAATCCTTGCCGGCAATCTCGTGCGCATCCATGTAACGGCGACTGCTCCATTGCTGAATCGTGAACAAATCGGCGCCACGGGTGCGGAAAAGCCACTTCTGGTCGTCGCTGTTCTTGGTCTCTCTGGTCACCAAAGCAAAGTCATGATTTTCCGACTTATACGCGTCAACGTATCGACGATTGCTGAGCTGCTGGATTGTGCAGATCGTCTCGATGGGTACAAGCAACCATTGCTGTGTCGCGTTACTCTGCTCGGGGCGAGTGACGAGCATGAAGTCCTTTCCAGCAATCTCGTGGGCATCGGCAAAGCGCCCCGTGCTCTTCTGCTGAAGGGTAAAGCTGCCGCCGTCAGACGCTCTGATAAGCCATCGCTGCGCATCGCTGGAACTGGCCGGACGAGTCACCATCGAATAGTCGTTCGAGGCACTGGCATGAGCATCCAGGAAGCGTCCCGAAGAGACTTGCTGGATCCTGTACTCACCATCACCCAGAAACATGATCACCCAGCGCTGGGTGTCATTGTTCTGATTTTCCCGTGTCACCGCGCGGAAATCCGCACCGCTGTACTCATGCGCATCCACCAGGCGGCCGTTGCTTCTTTGGCGAACTGTATAAACAGCACCCTCCGGACGAACGATCCATCGCTGGGTATCGTTCGCCTGCGATGGTCGCGTCACTATCGCAAAATCCTTGGCTGAATACTCATGAGCATCAAGGAACCTGGCATTGCTCTTTTGACGAATCGAGAAGACGCCGGAACCGACGTTCATCGGCGTGATCGGGTAGTACATGTGATTCACCGCTGCGATGTCGCCGTCGCTCAGGCCATTACGTTGGCCTATAGCCTCGCCATTCGGTGCTTCGATCGTCGGCGACCCATTCTCACTGAACGCGGTCGCAGAATAATGCATGATCGACCCGTAGTCGTAAGGACCGATATCATCGCCGTCCGAAATATGCTGGTCGAAGTTGTGCTCTCGGCCGTCCTCAATGTTGTCGCTGTGGATAGTGACGTATTGATCCCGATCCTCCCGGCTTTGTTCGTGCCAAAGTCCAACGGCATGTCCAATCTCGTGAATGGCATTGCCCTTGCTACACCCCGTGTCCAGCGTCAGCTTCTGCTCACCGCCTGCCATGCCAGCAGGAGAAGAGCATCCTTCGCCGGCGCTGAACCGAACGTAGTTGGCTTCGTTTTTGCGCTCCACGAAAACCATGACGGTTTTATCATGCCAATGTTTGATCGCATCGGTAATTCTCGCGGTATCGGGAAGGCTCGAATCAATTTGAAACGGCACAACGCCACTCGGCCAGCGATAGCGCTTGCCACTGATGATAATGCCACGGCTCGGGTCGTCGACCGTTGCCACTGCCGCAGTCTTGTCTGCCACAGGGCGCAGAACGATGTCGCCCTCAAAGATGGCCTCGCCGTCAATCAGATTGTATTTGACGCGACGCCTGCCGAACGTATTGCCCTCGATAAACCCCTCACGCACCTCCGAACTGGAGCGAAACTCACATGGCCCGGCCATAATTATCTCCCTGGTATTGGTGTAGATGAACTGTTGAGTTGCGAAAAATCAGTTGGCGTCTTGACTAAAGGCCTAATGCATAAAATGCAGGCGACCCCCTTAATACACATCAAGGCGCAATCCACAGTACTGGACGCCGCTACTGCCATGGTTTCGGAATAACGGTACGTTGGTGCAGCCTGTTAAAGATAGACCGGATGCCGGTAAAAAAAATCACGTATTAGTAACCGATGGAGAAAAATACGACAGGGGCGTCCGTTATTGCTCTAAAAGCGCCACGCCCAAGCTCTCGATCCGCTCATGGCGGCCAGGTATACAAGATCTCACCAAGTCATTGCTGCCGCCGCCGTGCGCCCTCGCCCAGGCTCGCAATTTCATTGTCAAGACCATGCGCCCTTCGTCGGGCAACGATTATTGTTAGAATGCCACCGCCGTGACTGACTCCCCCATACCCAATACCGATTTTGCCGCCCTCCCCGCTGCCGGTCTGCCGAGGCGGCTGGCGGCATTGATTTACGATAGCCTGTTGCTGCTCGCCATCAGCTTTGCCTATACGTCACTCATCTTGCTAGTAAACGTCCGGCTCCACGGCGCCGCTGAGGGACAGCCTCTGGGCTGGCTCGCTCTCTCCGGGCTATGGCTCTGTCTGTCTCTTTATTATGCCTGGTGCTGGCAGCGCTCCGGACAAACTCTCGGCATGAAAACCTGGCGCCTGCGGTTGCAGCGACCCGACGGCTCCACTCCCGGCTGGGCGCAATGCTGGCTGCGCTGCCTGCTTGCACCGGCGGCGCTGCTGATATTCGGGATTGGCTATCTCTGGTGCCTGATCAGTCGGTCCGGCGACTGTCTGCACGACATCGGTAGTGGCACCCGCGTGGTCGTGCTGCCAAAAGCGCCGCGGCGGGCAAAGGCATTGACCCGCTCCCGTTAGTTCAAGCCGTTGGCGCAACAGCCAGGCTTGTCCTTCGACGCATCTCAAGACGCATCACTCCACAGCTAGCTGACACGGGCAGGTGATTGGTGGTCGAGCGGCTGTATTCGTACAACGGGGAAGATGATCGTGGCCAGAAGCCGTTGCACCCGCGAGTTATCGCAGCATCGTATTGAACACTGTCGAGTATCCCCGCTGTTATTTAACACACGATAGAAACGTATAGATACTAATCGTAAAGTATTTTTCAAAAAATGGAATCCGCCGCAATGCCCTGAATACCGGCATCAAGGCATTATGCCCCCGGTTGTAACGTAGGAAATCAATGTGCCAGGGTCCAGTCGCAAGCAGTGATCGAAACTGCCGGGGGGTGAGCTTATTCAGGCCCAGTGCGCTTACGCTGGCAATTTTTCGCCCCTGTCGCCTGGATGCCCAGGCTAACGCTAGACGCTCGGGTAAATACGCATGGATCCACAGCAACGGTAAAGACAGACGGGTGTGATCGCCATAAGGGCTATAGTAAAGAGGGCCAAAGCCGAGAATCAAAGCACCGCCCGGCTTGAGAATTTCCGCAAAGGCTTTAAATACAGGGGGTAGATCGTCGATATGCTCGATTGCATCCTTGGAGACGATATAGTCGAACCGGTCAGACCAGTCAGTCTTGGTCACATCCCGCGCCAAGAAAGAAATCCTGGGCGCAGACTCGGGATGCTGGGTCTTGATGTTTTGGCGGGCGAAATTGATGCGATCGAGATCGAGGTCGACACCCACCACTTCGGCTGCGCCTTTCAAGGCGATATCTAGCGATAAGGCGCCATGACCGCAGCCAAAATCCAATACGGCTTTGCCGTGAAAGTCGGGAATCATACCAAGCCGGAACCAATATTCCTGATTCTCTAGAATCTGTTCCTGAAAGTATTGCCTGTTTACCCGATCCTGATATTCGTTTCCGGTTTCGCCGTGAAGGGGCTCTAGTTGCCAGGCGCGATCTTTCCAGCCGCTCATATTGCTAGCTTCCTGTCTGCAAACATCTTAAATGTTTTCTTTTCTTAAAAGGAATCGTCGAAAATTCCAGCTTTTGTGCGAATGACGGACCTGAATCCAACCTGCGGCGAGGGGTTCCAGATCCACTAGCCAAGGGTATACTGCCGCTTCGGCACCATCATTAAAACCCGCCCATGCGAATTCTGCTAATCGAAGACAACTCCGACATCGCCCTCGGCATCAGCGACTATTTCGAGCAGAAAAAGCACATTGTCGATGCTGTCGGCGATGGTGTCTCCGGGCTCCACTTCGCCATCACCCGGGATTACGATGTCATCGTGCTGGATCTCGCCCTGCCCGGCATCGACGGGCTCACGCTGTGCGACCGCCTGCGCAAACAGGCATCGAACTGGACGCCGGTGCTGATGCTAACGGCTCGGGATACCCTCGACGACCGTCTGCGCGGTTTCGACGCCGGCACCGACGACTATCTGATCAAACCCTTTTCACTGCGAGAACTGGAAATGCGCATCCAGGCGCTCACTCGCCGCTCCCAGGGTGGAACCAGCGAGTTGCTAAGGGTGGCGGATCTGGAGATGGATCTGGCCAATTACCGAGTGCACCGCGCCGGAACTTCCATCGCCCTGACCCGCACCGAATTTCAAATCCTCGAAAAACTGATGCGCAACCCCGGTCGCGTGGTGCGGCGCGCGCAATTGGAAGAAGCCACCTGGGGCGACAACCCGCCGGACGGCGATGCGTTGCGGGTTCACATCCACCATTTGCGCGCGGCCATCGACAGGGATTTCACACCGCCACTGCTGAACACGGTACGCGGCGTCGGCTATCGACTGGGCGGTGGCGATGCGCTTTCGCCATAGCATCCGCGCGCGCATTTTTTCCTCCTACGCAGCACTCGGCGCCATCACTGGAGCCACCCTTTGGCTGCTGACGTTATTCGCGTTCGAGCTCTGGGAGCGCGAACTCATGGATACCTTTGTAACTGGTGAGCTGGACTATTTCGTCGCGGAAACTGCTAACACGCCCGGCAACCTGGTCAAGAAATCGTCTACCTGGACCGCGTACAAAATCACTGGTGATCCGCTGCCGCCGGAGCTGACGCAGTTGGAGCGGCTGCCGCCCGGCATCCATGAAGCCGTCATCGGCGGCCGCAATCTCGATGTCGGCATCACCCGCAAGGAGGCCACTTCCTATTATTTTCTCTACGACGATACCCATCTTGAGCACCTGGAAGATAAACTCGCCGAGCTGCTGTTGATGGCCATTGGCATCGCCTTTCTGTGCGCCGCAGCCTATGGCTATCGGCTATCGCGACGGGTGATCCGGCCGGTGACCGCGCTCGCAGACACTATCCGCAGCCTCGATGGGCAGCAATTGCCAAAACCCGAATTCGCGAACTTTGCCGATGACGAGATTGGCGAGCTCGCCAGAGTGTTCAACAGCTACCTGTCGCGGCTCGCCGGCTTCATCCGTCGCGAGCAGGAATTTACCGCCGATGTCAGCCACGAGTTGCGCACACCGCTGGCGGCGATTCGCGCGATGGCGGAAGGCTTGCTGGCTCGCGACGACCTGCCCAAGGACGTCGCCTTTCGAGTCGGCCGCATGGAAAAATCCGCCGCCAACATGGCGGAGCAGCTAGCCTGTCTGCTGGTGCTGGCACGGGAGTCCAGCAACCCCCCAACCTCGCACTCGGCAACCGCCGTGGCTCCCATTCTCGCCGAGGTTGCCCGCGACTGTCGCGTCGATCTGCGTCCCAACGTCACCCTGTCTACCCAATGTCTCGCCGAGCCGCTAGTGGCGGCAGCGCCTGGCGTGGTCGCCATCGTAATCGGCAATCTGCTGCGCAATGCCTGTAGTCACACCCTCGGCGGCGATATCAGTGTCTGTCTCGAAGGCGACGGCTTGCATGTGGCGGATACCGGCGCCGGCATCCGTGCGACCGATCTCGCCCATGTGTTCGAACGTGGGTTTCGCGGCGTGTCCGCCGACACCGCGGGTACGGGCCTCGGACTATCGATCGTGCAACGATTCTGCGACCTCTACGGCTGGCACATCACTATCACCAGCGAGCGCGGCACGGGTACCCACGTCCACTGGCGCTTTGCTGACCGCGACCCCGCGGGTACTGCCAACAAGCTCTAGCCTCACTGGCCACGCCATCCTGCCGTCGCTCACGATGTCATCGCTCGCACATTGAAATCCCCGGCCTCCGTTGACGCGACCTCAACAAACCGCTCGGCGTTAACGCTTTGTTAACGCGCGGTTAACTTTCCATTAAGCCCGCTTTCCTATAGTTGCCAGCCAAGATGGCCCGTGCACTAGCCGATGCCGGGCGCATGCGCTGGCCATCCTGCCCACAGGATTTCACAGCGGATCGAATTCGATGAAACGACGCCACCAACCTGATTTGCCCGCAATGGCGGGTGCCACAACTGTTGCGAACGGCAGCCGTTTCGCGGCGCTCGGGTGGATGCTGATCGTCGCCCTCGCTTACTTCCTGGTCGTCCGCGCGGGCCTCCTTGGGTTGTCCTATACCAATGTCCCTCACGACCCCACCACCCTGGCCAGCATCTTCGCTATCGGCTTGGTGTACGACCTCGCGTTTTACAGCTACGCGCTGATCCCGATCGCACTCTACATCGCGCTGGTACCGCCACGCTGGTGGCGCAGCCGCCTCAATCGCGGCGCTGCCCGCGGCGCGATTCTGCTGACGCTGTACGCACTCGGCTTCATCGCCGTCGCCGAATTCCTGTTCTGGGACGAATTTCAGGCGCGATTCAATTTTATTTCGGTGGACTATCTGGTCTACCGCCGCGAAGTCACCAACAACATTCGCGAGTCCTATCCGCTGTTTACCATTCTCGCGGCGCTACTGTTGCCAACAATGGGGAGCTACCTGTTGCTGACGCGGCGGCTTGGTCGCAGCTTTCAGTGTAACGAGCGGCTCTCCCGCCGCCTCGGCATTCTCGGCGGCCTGCTATCCCTGCCGCTGCTGGCGTTTTATCTGGTCGACCAGAGCAATCGCGACTTCTCCGCCAATGCCTACGCCAATGAACTGGCCAGCAATGGCCCCTATCAATTCATCGCCGCGTTTCGCAATAACGAGCTCGATTACTTCCAGTTCTACGCAACCCTGCCCACCGCGACCGCTTCACCCATGATTAAACACGATGTCGGCGAGCCGACCGCATCGCGGCAGGCACGCAGCAGTTACGACATCCGGCGCTGGATCGATAACCCCGGTACGGAAGCCCGCAAAAACGTCATTCTGATCATGGTCGAGAGCCTGAGCGCGGAGTACCTCGGCACCTTTGGCAATACCCGGGGGTTGACGCCGTTCCTCGACGAACTCGCCGGGCAATCACTGTTCTTCAGCCATTTTTATGCGACGGGTACCCGCACCGTGCGCGGGCTCGAATCGGTGACCCTGTCGATTCCGCCAACGCCCGGTCAGTCCATCGTCAAGCGCATCGGCCGCGAGACCGGCTTCTGGAGCCTCGGCAATGTGTTGCGCGAAAAGGGCTATGACACGCAGTTCATCTACGGCGGCAATGGCTATTTCGACAACATGAACGCCTTCTTTGCCGGCAACGGCTATGGCGTCATCGACGAACCTGCGATGCCGCGAGCAATGATCGGTTTCAGCAATGCCTGGGGTATCGCCGACGAGAATCTCTATGACGTCACCCTGGCACAGGCCGATCGCGCCCACGCCGCCAATCAGCCGTTTTTTTTCCACCTGATGACGACCTCAAATCACCGGCCCTATACCTATCCGGAAGGCCGCATCGATATCCCCTCGGGCAGCGGGCGGGATGGCGCGGTGAAATACACCGACTGGGCGTTGCGCCACCTGTTCGAGCAGGCGCGCGGCAAACCCTGGTTCAAGAATACGCTGTTCGTGATCGTCGCCGACCATTGCGCGGGCAGCGCGGGCAAAGTCGCGCTGCCACTGGAGCGCTACCGCATCCCCCTGCTGGTCTATGACGGTGGCGCCACCGCCCGGATTGTGGACACCGTTGCCAGCCAGATCGATGTGGCGCCCACCGTGCTCGCCCTGCTGCACATGGACTATGGCTCCGCATTCTTTGGCAAGGATATTCTCGCCATGCCCGCAACGGACGGCCGCGCGCTGATCAGCAATTATCAAAGCCTAGGCCTGTACCAACACGGCTTGCTCTCGGTACTCTCGCCCAACCGCAAGATTGAGGAACAACACCACCCCGAGAGCGACGACCCGGACGTGGCTTCACTGTCCGCACCCGATGATCTGACACGCGACAACATCGCCTATTACCAGGGCGCGAGCTACATCTACAGCCATCGATTGAACGCCTGGCCACCGGCCAAAGCCCTGGTCGCGCGGTGACAAGGTCATTATTCCTGCGCCACCACGGGCTCTACCCATTGCTGGCTTTTGCCATCGCCACCACCACACTGGCTATCAGCGGCGGCGATCTAACGATCGCCGATTGGCTGTATTCCCTTGAAGGCCACCAGTGGGCGTTGCGCGATCACCCACTGACCTCGGCGGTGATGCACAAAGGTGCGAACAAGGTCGTTGTCGGCGCCGGTGTCCTGCTGCTGCTGACCGCGCTGGCAAGCCTGCTTGGCACGCGGCTCAAGCCGCTGCGCAAGCCGCTCTGGTACCTGCTGATCGCGATGTTGGCATCGACACTGATTGTGGGTATCGGCAAGCACGTCAGCCCTGTCGACTGTCCCTGGGATGTGTCGCGCTACGGCGGCGACCATCCCTATATCCCCTACTTTGCGTCCCACGCCAATAATTTTACTGGCGGTCGTTGCTTTCCCGCCGGTCACGCCGGTAGCGGTTACGCGTTTCTCGCACTCTATTTTTTCCTGCGCGAGATCAAACCCCAGTGGGCGCAATGGGGGCTTGCCGTGGGCCTCGGTCTGGGCATACTGTTCGGCGCTACCCAGCAGTTGCGCGGTGCGCATTTTTTGTCCCACGATCTCTGGACGCTGGCTATCTGCTGGTTCACCGCGCTGCTGTCGTACCTGCTGTTTTTCAGGGCTGAAATTCAGACCTTCACCAGCGGGGGGGCTTACCGCCGACAACTGGCTTGACGATGGCCGCACTCATGTCTCGACTTCTATCACCTACCGATCGAACCAATCCCAACAAGCCCGTGGCCGACCTCGCGTTCCTCGGCGGCTCGTTGCTGGTTCTCCTCGGTCTGCTGAGCCTGTCGCGGGCATTGTTGCTGATCCGCAACCACGTGCTCGCCGAATCCGTTCCCTGGACCGACCTGGCGACCGGCTTTGTGATCGGCATGCGCTTCGATCTGATTATCGCCAGCTACCTGCTGCTGATTCCGATGCTGGCGCTGGCGCTACGTCGCGGACTGCAACCGCGCAAACTCTATGTCGTCTGGTTTTCCCTGAGTGCGGCGCTGCTGACTTTTCTGGGTATCGTCGAGCTGGATTTCTACCACGAGTTTCACGCCCGCCTGAACAGCCTGGTGTTCCAGTACCTCCGCGAGGATCCGGGCACGGTCGCCAGCATGCTCTGGAACGGCTTTCCGGTGGCTCGCTATCTGCTGCTCTGGCTGGTGATCGCGCTGCTCGGCGCCTATGCCTTTAACCGACTCGACCATGCAACCCGACGGCCGGTGCCGGCGGTCGCCTGGCGGGTGCGGATTCCGGTGTTCCTGCTCGCGTTCCTGCTGGTGGCGATCGCCTGTCGCGGCACTCTGCGCTTCGGCCCGCCGCTGCGCTGGGGCGATGCCTACCACAGCACCTTCGTGTTCGCCAATCACCTGGCTTTGAACGGTACCTTTACCCTTGCCAAGGCTTTCGCCACCGATGACAACCATGACATCGGCAAAACCTGGCTGGCGGCACTGCCAGCGCAGGACGCCCTCGACACCGCCCGCGCGCTGGTGCTCACTGATACCGACCAGCTCCGGGAGGCGGATAACGCACCGCTGCTGCGCCAGCACAATCCGGCACCCCGCCCCGGCGCGCGGCCGCGCAACATCGTGTTCATCATCATGGAGAGTTTTTCAGCGGAATTTGTCGGCGCGCTGGGCCATGCTTTCGACACCACGCCCGAATTCGACCGGCTGACCGGCGAAGGGGTGCTGTTTGAGCGGTTTTTCTCCAACGGCACCCACACCCACCAGGGCATGTTCGCATCGGTGGCCTGCTTTCCCAATCTGCCGGGTTTTGAATACCTGATGCAGCAACCCGAGGGCGCGCACCAGTTCTCCGGTCTCGGCACCCTGTTGTCGCCGCAGGGCTTCAACAATCTCTATGTTTACAACGGCATCTTTACCTGGGACAACCAGAACGGCTTCTTCCGCAACCAGGGCTTTACCCGCTTCATCGGCCGCGACGATTTCGTCAATCCAACCTTTTACGACGTCACCTGGGGCGTCTCCGATCTCGACATGTTTACCCGTGCCGCCGCAGAGCTGGCAGCCATGCCCAGCGACAAGCCGTTTTTTGCGGTGCTGCAAAGCCTGTCCAATCACACACCCTACCATTTGCCGGACCCACTGCCCTTTGCAGCGGTCACCGGTCACGGCGAGCTGAATGAACGACTGACGGCGATGAAGTACTCGGACTGGGCGCTGGGCCAGTTTTTCGCCGCCGCCCGTCAGTCGCCGTATTTCAAAGAAACCCTCTTTGTCATTGTCGGCGACCACGGCGTCGGCATGGCGAATCAGGTCACCGATATCGATATCGGCCGCTTTCACGTCCCGGCGCTGCTGATCGGACCCGGCCTGCGCGACCATCATGGCGCGCGCGTCGCAACCGTGGGCAGCCAGGTTGATCTGGTGCCGACAGCGGTGAGCCAACTCGGCGCGCCGTTCACTCATCAGTGCTGGGGGCGGGATTTGCTGTCGCTGCCGGAAAATGACCGCGGTTTCGCGATCATCAAACCGTCGGGTAGCGACCGCACCACGGCGATCGTCAGGGATGATCGTATCCTGGTGCGCGGCACCGACGGCGGCGAACATTTGTACCAATACCAGTTTTATCCCGAGACCGCAGCCCAGTTGGTCGAGGACGCGAGCGCGGAACCGCAACGGGCCGCGCTATCGCGGCAGCTCCATGCCTACATCGCTACCGCCATGCGCGGCCTGCTGGCTGATCGGACGGGCGCCAACCCGGCGCAGATCGAGGGCAAAAGCCCGTTGCTGGCGGTTGTCCGCCCAGGGGGCACCGCGGCGAGAAAGACATCCACCCTTGGCGATCCGACGCCAGGTAACCAGCAGGTAGTCGCAGACTAAACGGAATATCAAGTCGAGGGGGGCTGGGCTCGACTAGCGCGCTCCAACAGGAGCTCAGGCCACTCTGCGCAACAGCACCAAGCCGATCAGCGCGCAGGCGATCACCGGCGCCATCACCGCCCAGAACGGCGAAAAGCCGAACACCAGGCTTGCCGGTCCCAGCAATCGCATACTGATCTGAAACACGATGCCAACGCCAACGCCGGAGAAAATGCGAAAGCCCATGGTGGCTTCCCGCAGCGGGCCGAAAACGAATGACACCGCGATCAGCACCAGGCTGACGATCACCAGGGGTTGTAGCGCCTTGGCCCAGAACGCGAGCCAGTGTTCGCCGGATTTTTGCCCCTGGCCTTCAAGATAAGCCGCATAGCCGTAGAGGTTGCGCATCGACAGCGCGTCCGCCGGCATCATCACCAGCATCAGCAGATTGGGGGACAGATCGGTGCGCCACTCTCGCTCGGCAAAGGTTGCGGTTTCGGTTCCGCTCGCGGTGAAGCGGGTTATCGCTCCCTCCTCTTCGCGCCAGTGATCACCGAGAAATCGCGCGCGTGCGGAAAAACTGGCCTCTTCAATCTGACGGTCGGGACCAAAACGGTAGCGCGCCACGCCAACCAGAAGCCCCTCGGGGTTGACGGCGTTGAAGTGCATGAATTCGCTCCCTTCGCGGTTCCACAGACCGCCGCCACCGGAGAAGACTTCCTGCTCGCCGCGCAACAGCATGCGCCGACTTGCCGCCCACTGATCCGCCGGCGGCACCAGGTACTCGCCGAGCAGGGCGCCGGCGACGATCAACGCCAAGACCGGTGCCGCGACGGCTCCGGTGATGCGCAGCAGCGACACGCCGGCGGTGCGCATGACCACCAGCTCACTATGGCCCGCCAATACGCCGAGACCGACGAGACAGCCAATGAGTGCGGCATAGGGAAGGTTGCGGTAGATCCGCGCCGGCATCCTGAGCAGGGTTTCATAGATCACATCGGCAAATTTGTACTGATTGCGGATATCGCCGACACCATCAACGATCGCGGCGATGGCATCGATCGCCACCAGAATCAGCAACACCAGCAGAATGGCACCGAAAACCTGCCGGCCAATGTAACGGGGTAGCAGCCTCATCGGCGGCTCCATCCAGCCAATCTGGGCCGCCAGCCAGCGTTCCAGGCGAGCAGCGCGGCCGCCACGGCAAAAAACAGCAGGTGAACCCACCAGAGACCCACCACGGCGGGTAGATCACCCTCTTCAACCGCGCCCCGCGCACCGTTGAGAATGACCAGATACAGAATGTAGAGAAACACCGCCGGAAAGATCTTGCCATAGCGTCCACTACGGGGATTGGTGTGGCTCAAGGGTACTGCGATCAGGGTCACCACCAACACCAGGAGGGGAACCGATAACCGCCACTGCAAGGTGGCGATGTCCGCTGGCCCACTCAGATCGATCAATTCACTGGTCGGCACCGCGGTCTGCTTCAATCGGCCTATTGCCGCCTGCGGTGACGTCAGCCGCTGGCCATACTCCTTGAACGACGTAATCTGAAAATCGGGCTGGCCGGGTATGCCCTGAATCCGGTAGCCATTCTCAAGCACCAGGAAGTTACCGCCATCGGCCTGTGCTTTGCGCGTACCGCCGCGCTCCGCCAGTACGATAATTGGCGCCCGTGGCTGCTTGCCACTGCTGCGCCCGGCTTCGGCGAGAAACACACCGTGCATGGTGCCATCGGCATCCTTGGTCTCCGTGTAGGTGACCCCCCGCCCGTCCCCGTAGGGGTAGAACTTGCCGGCTTCGATGGACGCGAACTCGCCACGTAGTTTTTGCGCACCCAAAAGTGCTTCCGAGCGGGCAATCCCCGCCGGGCTGACCCAGATGCTGAGCCAACCCGCCAGTAGCGCTACCCCGACGGCAACCACCATGGTGTAGGCGATCAGCCGTCGCTGACTGAAACCACAAGCATGTAGCACGGTCATTTCGCTGTCGATGTACATCCGCCCGTAGGCAAGCAGCACACCGAGGAAAAAGGCCAATGGCAGGATCAACTCGAGAAAACCCGGTAGCCGGTAGCCAATCACGGCGAACAGGATGCCGGGGTCAATGTAGCCCGCCGCCGCATCCGCGAGCAGACGGATAAAGCGGCCGCTGATGATGACGAGCAACAGTACGGCCGCAACGGCGGCCGTGGCTGAGACCAGATCCCGCGCGAGATAGCGGAAAACAATCACCGAGCAGGCCCCATCAGTTGGTCTCCGGTCTGGGTTGGCATACACTACGGGTAAGGCCGTTCGCGCAGCGGTGAGCACACTGGCAACGGGTTGTTTGGGCACTTGCGAACTAGCTGAGCAAGGCGTCACGCCGGTAATCCGCGTCGGCTGCGAACACGCAGTCGACTGACCGTGCGGCTACGCACCGATGCGGGGAGTCGCCGGCGATTATCCCGTATTCGATTACCTTTGTCTTCGGAGAAGCCATGGAGTTTACCGCCCGCCACCTCGATCCGGTTATCACCAAGGCCGACTGCCTGATTCTGGCGGTGCCGCCCAGCGACCCTCTCGCCGGCACCGCCAAGGCCGTCGACCAGGCTACCGGCGGATTGATCGCCCGGCGCCTGAAAAGCGGTGACTTCAGCGGCAAGCCGAGCGCGGCATTATTGCTACACGAACCACCGGGGCTGGCCGCCAGCAAACTGCTGTTGATCGGTAGCGGCGAATTGCCGCTGAGCGCGCAGGACTATCTCAAGATCCTGCGCACCACCGCTCGCTGCCTGGGTGAAACAACCGTCGCCACCGCCGTTACCACGCTGGCGGACACACCGGTGCGCGACCGCGACCTGTTCTGGAAGTCCCAGCAGCTGACTCGCCTGCTCGGCGAAGCCAGCTACCGTTTCAGCCGAGACGGGGCGGCTAAATCCGGGACCGCGGCCAAACTCAAGCGGGTCACCCTGGCGTTTGCCGAGGCCACGGCAATCCAGCATGCGACGGCGGGCATTGCCTTCGGCAACGCGGTGGCAGCGGGCGTCAATCGCGCCCGCCAGCTCGGCGACCTCCCCGGCAACACCTGCACGCCGACCTACCTGGCCCAGCAGGCCCGCGCGCTCGGTCGCAAGCAACCGGCTGTTACCACTCAGATCCTCGGTGAAAAGGCCCTGCGCGAACTCGGCATGGGCGCACTCCTTTCCGTTACCGCAGGCACGGTGCAGCCCGCCTACCTGTTGGTGATGCAGTACAGCGGCGGCAAGAAAACCGCCAAGCCTATCGTCATCGTCGGCAAAGGAGTCACCTTCGATTCCGGCGGCATCAGCCTGAAACCCGGCGCCAAGATGGACGAAATGAAATATGACATGTGTGGCGCCGCCAGCGTCTTCGGCGTCATGGAAGCACTGGCCGCGCTCAAGCTACCCATCAACGTGGTCGGTATCGTTCCCACCGTCGAGAACATGCCGAGCGGCCAAGCCACCAAACCGGGCGACGTGGTCAAATCCCTGTCCGGCCAGACTATTGAGGTATTGAATACGGACGCCGAGGGCCGGTTGATTCTCTGCGATGCGCTGACCTATGCCGCACGCTACAAGCCAGACACCGTGATCGACATCGCCACCCTGACTGGCGCCTGCGTGGTGGCGCTCGGCAAACACGCCTCCGGCCTTTTCAGCAACGACGACGCGCTCGCCACCGATCTGCTCGCCGCCGGCCAGCACGCCGGCGATCGCGCCTGGCAGCTACCGATCTGGGACGATTACGACCAGCAATTGAAAAGCCCCTTCGCCGATATGGCCAATATCGGCGGACCCGAGGCCGGCAGTATCACGGCGGCCTGCTTCCTCGCCCGCTTCACTAAAGATTATCGCTGGGCCCACCTCGATATCGCCGGCACCGCCTGGACATCCGCCGGCCCCAAGGGGGCGACCGGGCGACCCGTGCCCTTGTTGATGGAATATCTACGCCGCAGAGCGGAGTAAGCAGTGACCAGAATCAATTTCTATCAGACCGCGGAGAGCGCTAACGACGCACTTTCGGTCGCCTGCAGGCTCGCCGAGAAAGCCTGGCTCAGCGGTATGGATGTGCTGCTTTACAGCGAGGATTCCGATGTTGCCGCAGCCGTCGGCCGACAGCTCTGGCACCACTCCGCCACCAGCTTCTTGGCCTCCGATCACCTCGCCACCTTGCCGGTGGACGCCACGCCGGCCGCGATCGGTATCTGTGGCAACCAGGATCCCGGCCCCTACCGAGGTTTGCTGATCAACCTGGAAATGACCGCGCCACCCTGGTTTGGCCGTTTTGAAGTGCTGGCGGAAATCATCCATCCCAACGACGACGCCCGCGCTGGCAAGCGGCAACGCTATCGCTACTACAAAGACCGCGGCTACCCGCTGAATTTTCACGATCTCACGCCGAAGCAAATGGAACCCAGGCAGCCCCAATGACCGCTGACAGCCCCTCGCCGGAGGAAACCCCCTCCACTGTTCCAGTGCGGCCATCGGCAGCACAAACTCCGAACACTGTCGAGACAACGGGAGTGGAAGCCGACGCCGAGAGGACCGACGGCGGGCCCACAGTTGATAGCCTCAATCTCGGGAATCTCGATTTCGGGAGTATCAATTTGGGGAGTGTCGATTTCGACAGCATCGACATTCCAATTCTCACCGATCGCTGCGACAGCGAGATCGATTCAAGATCAAGCGAATCCGAGTAGCGCAGGAACGCCCGCCCTAACTGGTTCGACTCCAATCCAGTCGCTATACTTTCCGCCCCCGCGCCTTGGCGCAGCATCACCCCGCCCTCCGACCGTCAACGAATCCCCGACCGAACCATGGAAAAAACCTATCACCCGCAAGCGATCGAGAACCGTTGGTACCAGCTCTGGGAGGCAAGCGGCTACTTCAAACCCAGCGGCGAGGGCGAGCCGTTCTGCATCATGATTCCGCCACCGAATGTCACTGGCAGCCTGCACATGGGCCACGGCTTCCAGGAAGCCATCATGGACGCACTGGTCCGCTACCACCGTATGAAGGGCGACAACACGCTCTGGCAGGTGGGCACCGATCACGCCGGTATCGCCACGCAGATGGTGGTGGAACGCCAACTCGAAGCGCAGGGAATCCACCGTCAGGAACTTGGCCGCGATGAATTCGTTGCCAAAGTCTGGCAGTGGAAGGAGGAATCCGGCGGCACCATCACCCGCCAATTGCGGCGTCTCGGCGCATCCGCCGACTGGTCGCGCGAACGCTTTACCATGGACCCAGGTTTCTACACAGCCGTGCAGGAAGCCTTTGTCCGCCTGCACGAGGATGGCCTGATCTACCGCGGCAAGCGTCTGGTCAACTGGGATCCCCAGCTGCACACCGCGATATCCGATCTGGAGGTGATTGCGGAAGAGGAAAAAGGCCATTTGTGGCACTTTCGCTACCCGCTAACCGACGGCTCCGGATATTTGACGGTCGCCACCACGCGACCGGAGACCATGCTCGGTGACACCGCGGTCGCGGTAAACCCCAACGACGAGCGCTACCGCCACCTGGTCGGCAAGACGGTTCTGCTGCCGCTGATGAACCGGGAAATTCCCATCATCGCCGACGACTATGTGGACAGCGCGTTCGGCACCGGTTGTGTCAAGATCACCCCGGCCCATGATTTCAACGATTATGAAGTGGGTAGACGACATCAACTGGCGGTGCTGAATATTTTCGACCAGAACGCCCATCTCAACGACAGCGTGCCATCCGTTTACCGGGGCCTCGACCGCTTCGCCGCGCGCCGCCAGGTGGTTGCCGATCTCGACGCCCTCGGTCTGCTGGCCAAGATCGACGATCACACGCTGAAGATACCCCGTGGCGACCGCTCTGGCGTGGTGATTGAGCCTTGGCTCACCAACCAGTGGTATGTGAGCACCAAGCCCCTCGCCGAGCCCGCCCTCGCCGCCGTCGAGAGTGGACGCATCGAGTTTGTGCCGAAAGCCTATGAAAACATGTATTTCGCCTGGCTCCGCGATATCCAGGACTGGTGCATCAGCCGTCAGCTCTGGTGGGGCCATCGCATCCCGGCCTGGTATGACCCCGACGGCCAGGTGTATGTGGGCCGATCGGAAGACGAAGTCCGCGCCAAATACCGGATCGCCACCGATGTTGCACTGCGACAGGACGATGATGTCCTCGACACCTGGTTCTCGTCGGCGCTATGGACCTTTGCCACGCTCGGCTGGCCAGCACAAACCGCCGAGCTGAAAACCTTTCACCCAACCAATGTGCTGGTCACCGGCTTCGACATCATTTTCTTCTGGGTCGCGCGCATGGTGATGTTTACCCAGTATTTCACTGGTGAAGTGCCGTTTCGCACGGTCTACGTCCACGGCCTGGTGCGCGACAGCCAAGGCCAGAAGATGTCGAAGTCAAAGGGCAATGTGCTCGATCCCATCGATCTGATCGACGGTATCGATCTGGAAGCCCTGGTCGCCAAGCGCACCGCGGGACTCATGCGCCCGCAGGATGCCGCCCGCATCGAAAAAGCCACGCGTAAGGAGTTTCCCGACGGTATCGCCGCCTACGGTACCGACGCCCTGCGCTACACCTATTACTCATTAGCTTCTACTGGCCGCGACATCAAATTCGACATCGGTCGCATCCAGGGCTTTCGCAACTTCTGCAACAAGCTGTGGAACGCCACGCGCTATGTGCTGATGCACTGCGATAGCGAAGATGGCGGCGAAATCGATTGCGGCCAACACGGCGGCGACTACTCGCTATCGCTGGCCGATCGCTGGATCATCAGCCGCCTGCAGATCGCCGAGCGCGCGGTGGTCGAGGCCATCGATAGCTATCGCTTCGATCTCGCCTCGCAGGCACTCTACGATTTCATCTGGTCGGACTACTGCGATTGGTACCTTGAACTTTCCAAGCCCGTGCTGTGGGACGACGATGCGTCAGCCACGCTGAAAACCGGCACCCGCCGCACCTTGGCGCGCGTGCTGGAGGCAACGCTTCGCCTCGCTCACCCACTGATGCCCTTTATCACCGAGGAAATCTGGCAGCGCATCAAAGCCCTCGCCGGCAAGACTGGCGACACCATCATGTTGCAAGCCTATCCCGTCGCCGATGACAGCAAAATCGATCCCGCCGCCGTCGCCGATATCGAATGGCTGAAACAGGTCATTGTGACGCTACGCAACATCCGCGGGGAAATGAATATCGCTCCCGGCAAATTGCTACCCGTCTACGTCAGAAACTATGGCAGCGACGATCAGCGACGTCTCGACGACAATCGCCAGCTCCTCATCAAGCTCGCCAATCTGGCGTCGATTACCTGGCTCGACGCCAGCGTCGAAGCCCCACCGGCGGCAACCGCCCTTGCCGGCAGCATGGAAATTCTGGTGCCGCTGGCTGGCCTTATCGACAAGGGCGCTGAGATCGCGCGGCTCGACAAGGAGATTTCGAGGCTGTCACTGGAAGTCAAGCGCGTGCAGAGCAAGCTTGAGAATAGCCAGTTCGTGGGCAACGCACCTGAAGAGGTAATTGCGCAGGAACGCCAGAAGGGGGAGAAAGCGACGGCGGCACTGGCGACCATGGAATCGCAACGCCACCGCATCGAGCAACTCTAACCTCTGGTCGACACCGTCAAACGACGGCGTCGACATTCAGGCAATCAGACAGTTCACCATCAAGTGGCTGAGGCCCCGTTCGCCTTGCTGCGCAACAGCCAGCGTGCCAGTGCCGGGAAAATCAGAATCGCCCCCAGCATGTTGGTAAAGAACAGGAAGGTCAGCAAGATGCCCATGTCCGCCTGAAACTTCAACGGCGCAAAGATCCAGGTACATA
>JBPPNE010000046.1:0-2314 GCA_051306415.1 Porticoccaceae bacterium | reverse complement strand
CGCTCAATCGAACCGCTGTTGCCTTGAATTCACTGCTGTATCGATACGTCGTTCTGGGGCCAGGCGTCGACATGTGAAACCTCCTGAATGGTTAGTTCAGGGTGTCCACTAAAGCGTAGGAACCGTCCGTCCTTGTCAGCCACCTCGTTAGACGCCTGGCGCTCGCTATAGTCATCGGTTGACAGTGGTTCAACCACAGCATTTGACTGTAACCAATGGCCAGAGCGAATAGAACTCCCTGTCTTCGGATGATCGCCCAATCTGTCAGACACTGTTACGACGGCATATCGCGAGACCAAGATACCCACACGCTGGAGACACCATGATTGCAGGCTTTCTGGACAAGGAACGAATCGTCGCGGGCCCCCGCTTCAACCGCTGGCTGGTGCCGCCGGCGGCGCTGGCGATTCATCTGTGCATCGGCATGGCCTATGGCTTCTCGGTGTTCTGGCTGCCGCTGTCGAAGGCGCTGGGCATCAACGAACCACTCAAGTGCGGGCCGGGCATCGGCTTCATTCAACAACTGTTCATTACCCACTGCGATTGGAAGATCGCCACGCTGGGCTGGATGTACACACTGTTCTTCGTGTTCCTCGGCGGCTCGGCCGCCGTTTGGGGCGGCTGGCTGGAACATGCGGGACCGCGCAAGGCGGGTATGGTGGCGACACTGTGCTGGTGTGGCGGTTTGGTGATATCGGCAATCGGTGTGTATCTGCACCAGTTCTGGCTGCTGCTACTGGGCTCCGGCGTCATCGGCGGTATCGGCCTCGGGCTGGGCTATATCAGCCCGGTGAGTACGCTGATCAAATGGTTTCCCGATCGGCGCGGCATGGCCACGGGTATGGCAATCATGGGCTTTGGCGGTGGCGCTATGATCGGGTCGCCACTGGCGGCTGCGTTGATGAAGCACTTCGCCACCCCGACCGATGTCGGGGTGGCGCCAACCTTTCTGGCGATGGCTGCGATCTATTTCGTCTTCATGCTGGGGGGCGCGCTGGGCTACCGCATCCCGGCCGCGGGCTGGGTACCGACCATCTCCCCAACCAGCAACACGATGATTACGCAGCGCCACGTACATGTAAAAAAAGTCTGGGGCATTCCACAGTTTTGGCTCCTGTGGATAGTACTGTGCATGAACGTCAGCGCCGGCATCGGCGTGATCGGCATGGCCAGCCCGATGCTGCAAGAGGTATTCGGCGGCAGTCTGATCGGCGTTACCAAGAAGTTCGGCGAGCTGGATGAGGTGCAGCTCGGTGCAATCGCCGGCGTGGCGGCTGGCTTCACTGCGCTACTCAGCCTGTTCAACATCGCTGGCCGCTTCTTCTGGGCGAGTCTATCGGACAAGCTCGGCCGCAAGATCACCTACATCGTGCTTTTTGTACTCGGCGGCGCGCTCTATGCGAGCATTCCCGGCAGTGCCGCAGCCGGCAACACGCCACTGTTTGTGGGCGCCTGTTGCCTGATCCTGAGCATGTATGGCGGCGGCTTCGCGACCGTGCCGGCGTACCTCGCCGATCTGTTCGGTACGCAGATGGTCGGCGCGATCCACGGCCGCCTGCTGACGGCCTGGTCGAGGGCCGGCATCCTCGGCCCGGTGGTGGTTAACTACATGCGGGAATACCAGCTTGGCCTGGGCATTCCGCGCGAACAGATCTACAACCAAACCATGTACATACTCGTGGGCATGCTGGCGATTGGGCTGATCTGCAACCTGATGATGCGCCCGTTGGCCGACAAATGGTTCATGACTGACGCCGAACTGGCGGAAGAAAAGCGACTTGCGCATGAGCGCGTATCGGTGTTCGAAGCGGGCCTAGTGGTCAACGGCGGTGGCGGTTCGCAGAGGGTGGCGATGGGATTGGCGTGGATCGCTGTCGGCGTCCCGCTAGCCTGGGGCCTCTATATGACGGCGATCAATGTTGGCAAGTTTTTCTACTGACGCCAAGGGTTTGGTAATCCAATGTCAACGATACGTATTTGTCGTCGTCTCGATCAGGAATTGCGAGAGGTGCCGACAATCCAAATCCAATAATCCGCTGAACGCTCAATAAACCGATCAGCCCCCGAGCAAAAGCATACGCAAGGGCAGTTGCACTAACCGAGCGAACCTGCGTAAGTGACAGCCCTGTCGCCAGCGGGTATCCGCTGATCGGCAGGGGAGTAAGCGGTCGAAATCTCAGTGATGATGGCGATGGCAGACGACACGCTGATTGCCGTGGAAACAGTAATCCCACCGCGTCCTCAACTTGTGTAACAGATAGTGCTTCTTCCACCGGCGAGAATCGACACGGGCGTAGTGCCCGTCCATTGACCC
>JBPPNE010000045.1:0-3235 GCA_051306415.1 Porticoccaceae bacterium | reverse complement strand
GGTCGATTGTCGGTCAATCGACGAGTTGTTACACTCCGGCCGCGGACGGAATGAAGTTGGCGCGGAGCCAGGTCGCTGTCTCGCCGTGAATATCGACCGGGCGTGAAGCCCCGGTCGAAACTTGATCACTATAAAAAAGAGGAGTGCCATGAACATTTTTTCTATCGGTAAATTATTGACTCTGGGCTTCTGGTTGCTGCCCATCGGCGGCTTGCTGAAGTTATTCGGTGAGCCCTGGGACGGCTACTTTCTGATTGCGGCAGCCGTTATCCTGGTCGCCCATGTGCTTGAGCTCGCACTGAACTACGGCAAGCTCAAAGCCAAAGGTCGGGCGGGTGCGATGGATGTGATCATGGTGCTACTGGTTGGCCTGTTTCACTGGGTTCCCATTCTCCGGCAGCCAGGCGGCGACCGCTGACCGGGGATCGGCCAAGGCTCGAGCCGCGTATGGCGGCGTCGGCTTGCCGGTGCCCGGTGCCTGGTTTGGAAGCCATCTCGGTGGCGACTAGGCGTCCGCTTTGGCGTGTCAGGGACTGGTGATAGGTGGCCTGATATGAGCAATCCAGCGTCCTGGCTAGCGCAAGCTAACCAGGAGATAAAAACCCGGGGATTCACTCTGATTCCGGACTTTCTCAATCCCGAGCGACTCGCCCTGGTCAGGGCAGTGCTTGCCGATAAGCTGGGCGCCCACCACGGCCGCAACAACTTTGAAGGCGTCAAGACCGAGCGTATTTATACCCTGGTGGCGGTGGCCAAGGTATTTGAGGACATCGTCGAGGATGCGCGGGTGATGGCGCTCTGCGATCTCTGCCTTGCTCCCAACTACCTGTTGACGGCGAGCCAGGCGATCTGCATCTATCCCGGCGAAACCCCGCAGCCCTGGCACAACGATGATGCTTTTTATCCGATTCCGCGGCCGCGGCCGATGGTGAGCCTATCCACCATTGTCGCGGTGGACGATTTTACGCAGGCCAACGGTGCTACCGAGATCATTCCTGGCAGCCATCTGTGGAGTGAAGAGGCGGCGGGTGGCGACTATCGCCTGGGCGACAGTGAGGACGACCCCCATTTCGATCAGCGCGTCGCGGGCCAGTCGATACCGGTGGAAATGCCCGCAGGCACCTGTATGGTCTTCGCCGGCAACGTACTTCACCGTGGTGGCGCGAACCACAGCGACTGTCCGCGGCGGGCGTTTTCCAACCAGTACTGCCAGCCGTGGGCGCGCACGCAGGAAAATTTTTTCCTCGCAATTCCTCCCGCGCGGGTAGGGCAGATGTCGGACAAGCTGCAATCCCTGCTCGGGTATTCGATCCATCCGCCCTTCATGGGCCACCTGACGGCTTATCACCCGCGCAGAGCACTGGAACCGGGCTTCGAATCGCCGGGTAGCAAACGGCTGGGAAAAATAACGGGTAGACGCCTCTGAGGCACTAGCTGTGATACTGACGCCGGTTTATGCATGCAGGAAATAGCGGCGCAGGCTGTGCCGGGTTACAGCAGGCTGTGCCGGATTATAAAAGGGGTTGACGTTAAACCCTGTAAACGACTTGACAAACAGGAGCTCAAAGTCTAACTTCGTCGCGCTCGTCAAAAAACACAATACACGGGGAGGTGTATCTTGTCCGACTCAAACTCAAGCCATGCTCTGGTTAACAGATCGTTAGTTGGTAGCAAGAAAAAACAGTTCAGTCGCCAGTCTTGCTTCGATGCCCACTTTGCCAAAACCGCCTTGATCACAGCCAGTTGCGCCTTCGCGCTAACCGCGACTCAAGCCCAAGCCTTCGAATTGAAGTTCGACGATCCGTCGTGGACAGGCTATATCGACAACACGTTCACTGCCAGCGCGGCGATGCGGGTTCAGGGCGCTGACCGCAAGGGCCAGACCTCCGTCGCCACCGGCAACCAGACGGTATTTCCGGACGCCGGCGATATCTACAGCTCGCCGCTGTCGCTGCTTACCGAGATCGGTCTGAAGAAAGACAACTACGGCTTTTTCACCCGCCTGAACTATCTCTATGACTACACCATCATGCAGAAGGACTGCAGCAACTGTGCGGCGCCCGTGGGGGCGCCCTCGGTCGCCGGCATTGCCGCCGGTGCGCCGCGCCCCAATGGCATTGCCGACGACGGTCAGACCACCGCCGGCAACAAGTTCCGCGTGCTCGATCTGTTTGTCTACGGTAACTGGGATCTGGGCCAGCATCCGCTCAATGTGCGGGTGGGCAAACAGGTGGTGAACTGGGGCGAGAGCAATATCATCGGTGGTGGCATCAGCCAGATGCAGAACCCCATCGACCTTGGCAAGACCACGGTGCCCGGTACCGAGGTGAAGGAAACCCTGATGCCGCAGGAGATGGTCTACAGCTCAATCGGGATTACCGACGATGTGACCCTCGAAGCCTACTATGTGTGGAACTGGCGCAACACTGTTTTCATTCCGGTTGGCACCCTGTTCAGTCCCTTTGATTTCATTGGCGATGGTTACAACCCGGCACTGGCGCCTTTTCCCAATGGCAGCTTTAGGGGCCGGGACGAGCCCGACGGTGGTCAGTGGGGGGTTGCCTTGCACACCATCATCGACAGCATGAACAGCGCTGACCTCGGGGTTTACTGGGTCCGTTCGCATGCCTTTGTGCCGACGCTGGGAGTGAATCTCGCAAGAGGCGGCTACGAGTGGTTTTATGCGGAAAATCAGGACACCTACGCGATCTCGCTGAGTGGTGAGATTCCCGGCACCCTGGGGCTGTCGTTCCAGACCGAGTTGAACTTTCGGCCGAACTTCTACGATACCCGCGACTGTCAAAACATAAATTTCGGACTGATTGGCACGCCACCGACGGCGCCGTATGTCATCAGCCCCAACAGCGGTACACGAGTGTCGGCGGGTTGCGATCAGGGGGCCGGTGATGCCTGGACCTGGATCGGCAACCTGACCCGGTCCTCCGGCACTGAATTTCTTGGTGCCGACAAGCTCAATACGGTGCTCGACGTGCAGGTGCAGAAGATCGACAACCTGCACAGCGGCGATCCCACTGATCGGCGTCAGACCCGCAGCCCTGTTGACCGGGGCAACTTCCCCGGTGTGGATGCGCTGAACCGGCCGGTCACTGAGTTCTCCTGGGGCTATGTCGCAGTGGTGGGTCTGGAGTACAACAACGCCTTCGCCAACATCAATGTGGCGCCGACGCTGGTGTGGATCCATAACGTCAATGGCTACGAGCCGTTTTCAACGGGT
>JBPPNE010000044.1:0-3025 GCA_051306415.1 Porticoccaceae bacterium | reverse complement strand
GACCCCGGCGTATCGCGCTTCTATCTCGCGATGGAGGATCCGCTGATGCGGCTGTTCGCCTCCGACCGGGTCAAGAACATGATGCGCGCGATCGGCATGGAGCAGGGCGAGGCCATCGAGCATCGCATGGTCACCAACGCCATCGAAAAGGCCCAGCGCAAAGTCGAGGGGCGCAACTTCGACATTCGCAAACAGCTGCTGGAATACGACGACGTCGCCAACGACCAGCGCCGCGTCATCTACCAGCAGCGCAAGGAGTTGCTGGCGGCGGACAGCATCGCCAACGTTATCGAGGGCATCTTTGCCGACGTCGTCGACAACCTGATCAGCGCGTCGATTCCACCCCAGAGCCTGCCGGAGCAATGGAAGTTGCCGGCGCTGGAAGAACAATTGCACCACCAGTTCAACATCGAACTGCCGGTGCAACAGTGGCTCGAAGCGGACGAGCACCTGGGCGAAGCGGGCATGCGCGAGCGCATCGGCGCGGCGGTAACCGCGGCCTACGCCGAGCGCGCTGAACGCATCGGCCCCGACATCCGCCCGATTGAAAAGCAGGTCATGCTGCAAGTGCTCGACAACTTCTGGAAGGAACACCTCGCCAACATCGATCACCTGCGCCAGGGCATTGGCCTGCGCGCCTATGCGCAGAAAAATCCCAAGCAGGAATACAAGCGCGAATCCTTCGAACTGTTCCAGGAAATGCTCACCAACGTCAAACAGGAAACCGTGCGCTTTCTGTCACGGGTTGAGATCCGCCGTCACGAAGAAGTCGAAGAGCTGGAGCGGCGTTGGCGCGAGACCCAAGAGCGGCAGAAGATGGAGTTCAGCCACGCCGAAGCCTCCGCCCTCGCCGCCGAAGAGCCGCCCGCGCAAATCGAAGAGCGGGCCAAGCCCTTCGTGCGGGAAATGACTAAAGTGGGCCGCAACGAGCCCTGCCCCTGCGGCTCTGGCAAAAAATACAAGCAGTGTCACGGGCGGCTGAGCTAGCGCATATCTGATCAAGTCGTCATGCCCGCGCCAGCGGGCATCCAGCAGACTGACCACTCCAGCGCTCGTGTTGCATCGCTCGCCGGCGCGTCGTTCGCGAAGCCGTGCTTCGCGTTAGTCCTTCATAAATCGAGTGGACTGACCACGCCTTTTCCCCCTTTATTGAGGACGTGGGTATAGATCATCGTCGTTTGCACGTCCTTGTGGCCGAGCAGCTCTTGAATGGTGCGGATGTCCTGCCCGCGCTCCAGCAGATGCGTCGCGAACGAATGGCGCAGCGTGTGCGGCGTCGCCGGCTTGGCGATCGCCGCCGCCAGTACCGCCTTTTTCATCGCCCGTTGCAGCAGCTTCTCGTCCAAGTGGTGGCGCCGCTCCGCGCCGCTGCGCGGGTCGAGCGAGTAACTGCCTGATGGAAATACATACTGCCAACCCCACTCCGTTGGCGCATTCGGATACTTGCGTGCCAACGCATCCGGCAGATACACCGTCGCCCTGTCCGCCACTTTATCCGAGTCAAACAGCCCGCGCCGCCAGACCAGATGCGCCTGCAAATCCGCCTTCACCGATTGAGGCAACATCGTCACCCGATCCTTCGCCCCTTTGCCGTCGCGCACCACAATCTCGCCACGTTCGAATTCAATATCCTTCACCCGCAGCCGGATCACCTCCATCAAGCGCATTCCCGTCCCATATAAAAGCCGCGCCAGCAGTCCATACACTCCATCCATCTTCCCCAGCACCGCGCGTACTTCGTCGCGTGTCAACACGACCGGCAGACGTTGCGGGCGCTTCGCGCGCGTCACATCCTTCAGCCAGGGCAGATCAATGCCGAGCACCTCACGGTACAAAAACAGCAAGGCCGACAAAGCCTGATTCTGCGTCGAAGCCGCCACCTTGCCTTCCACCGCGAGATGCGTCAGAAACGCCTCCACCTCTGGCGCGCCCATGTCGCGCGGGTGGCGCTTGCCGTGAAACAGGATGAAGCGCCGAATCCACTGCACATATTGCGTCTCGGTGCGAATGCTGTAATGCTTGACCCGAATCCGGTCGCGCACCTGATCGAGCAGTTTTGGGGTGGGCGGCGTGTCGGACATGGCGTTCCTCATCAATACGGGCTAAAAAAACGTTAAATCTGACCATGATTAAAATCATCAAAGCGCAATACCTCCCTGTTACCGGGAATGGCAATCCGCCGGGAAACTGGCCGCCAGCCAGGAAGCCGCGTGAAGGTGTGTTTGTTATCGGGTTTAATCCCGCTATATTTGTAGTGATTAAATAAAACAAATGGTTAGCTTTGCAAGCCCGGTGTTATACACCGATTTTAAAATTAAATATACACCTATTAAGGTGTATATTGCACGTTAGACGTCACAGGAGAGACCAATGCATCCGTACAGAAACTTCATTGCGATGATTGTGATTTCTTCCACGCTGATGTTCTGCTTGATGTACCTCAACACATATCAGCTTAGCCACGTCTGGTTTAGCCAAACCCGCATATTCATGACCTTCATCATGGCGGGCTCCATGGCGCTGGTGATGCTCTTCTTCATGCGGCATATGTACAAAAACAAAAAGGCTAATTTGGCAATTGTGATTGGCAGCGTTGCGCTGATGGGCTTGGGCTTGTGGTTGGTTCGCAGCCAAGCAACAGTGGGTGATCTCGCCTGGATGAAGGCGATGATTCCGCACCACTCCATTGCAATCCTCACAAGCGAACGGGCTCATATCACTGATCCCCGGGTCAGGAAGCTAGCCGATGGAATCATCGAGACCCAGCGTCGAGAGATCGGCGAGATGGAGTTCCTAATCAAGGATGTCGGTGAGCAGTCAGCGGAGGCCCCGCGCAAGTGACGTCTAACAATTCATTCAAGGGGAAGTCGCTTCGCGGCTCCCCTTAATTCAAGCGTTGAGCCGCCACCCTGGAATCCCCAGCCTGCGATGCAAAAAATTGCAACCTATCGCAAAAAATGGTATTGAGCGAAGCTTTGCTGAGCTGTCGCATAACGAGTTGATGCGAACAGCGTCGCCAAGCTTC
>JBPPNE010000043.1:0-13666 GCA_051306415.1 Porticoccaceae bacterium | reverse complement strand
GAAGCTTGGCGACGCTGTTCGCATCAACTCGTTATGCGACAGCTCAGCAAAGCTTCGCTCAATACCATTTTTTGCGATAGGTTGCAATTTTTTGCATCGCAGGCTGGGGATTCCAGGGTGGCGGCTCAACGTGCAATATACACCTTGGCAGGTGTATATTTAATCCAAAAATCGGTGCATAACACCGGGCTTGTCAAGCTAACCATTTGTTTTATTTAATCACTACAAATATAGTGGGGTTAAACCCGACGACAAACACACCTTCACGTGGCTTCTTGGCTGGCGGCCAGTTTCCCGGCGGATTGCCATTCCCGGTAACAGGAAGGTATTGCGCTTTGATGATTTTAATCATGGTCATATTTAACGTTTTTTTTAGCCCGTATTGATGAGGAACGCCATGTCCGACACGCCGCCCACCCCAAAACTGCTCGATCAGGTGCGCGACCGGATTCGGGTCAAACATTACAGCATTCGCACCGAGACGCAATATGTGCAGTGGCTTCGGCGCTTCATCCTGTTTCACGGCAAACGCTACCCGCGCAACATGGGCACAACCGAAGTGGAAGCGTCTCTGACCAACCTTGCGGTGGAGCGTAACGTGACGGCATCCACCCGGAACCCGGCTTTGTCGGCAATCCTGTTTTTGTACCGGGAGGTTCTGGCCTTGTGCCGGCGTTGGCTGGATGATGTCACCCGAAGGAATCACTCAGGGGTCGCCAACTAGGGCGACAAAAATACGCTGGCAACCCGCATGATTACCGGGTCTCGTGGCGCGCAAGTTGCCGGTTTTTGAGCAAAGTAACCTGGCTCGATTTAACTGTCCCAGTTGCCGGTCTCGGAACCAGCCGTCACCGCGCCGTCGAGCAGCCAGCGCGCGCCGTCCGCGCCGATCTCCTCAATAGCCATGCGTTCGTACCGCTCGCACTGTGCCGGCGTCAGCACCTCGCGCCAGCGACCGTTGGTGCCCTTGTTGATAAAGGTCTGCGCGCCGCCTTCCCAGAACGCGCCGCCCAGGGGCACGGTGCCTGGCGCGTGGTGTTTCATGTAGTCGAAGCCGCAGTGCTCGACGATGCGACGCCAGTCCAGGTGGTCGCCGGCAATGCCGAGAAAGGCTGCGATACCGCGAATCTCCGCTTCGAGATTCGACTTCAGATTGGCGAAATGCACCAGGCGCACATTGGGCAGGTCGCGAATCGCCCACCAGGAGCGGATATTCTCCCAGAACGGCCAGAACGGGTGGCCGTTGTGATCGAGCCAATCGCAGTAGTATTCGACAATGGATTCAGGCGGTCTCGCGATCGGCGGGCCGATGCGGCCGGGGGTGTCATTCAGCGCCTGATACCACCCATCGTTAGCGTTGGCGTGATGGTTGTACATGCTCCAGAGTACATCGCGGCCATCGCGGCCGATGTAGATGTATTTCGCTTGCGGCGAAAACACCAGCGCATCCACCGGCAGGTGCGTTTTGACAAAGCGTCGGTGCGTCTGCACTTCAACGGCTCCGAGTTTGATGTCTTTGGGTGGCACTCGCAGGTCGATCCAGGGCGACATTTCCGCCACGGGCAAATTCTCGGCGCCGTTGAAAATAAGCTGGGACACGATTTGCTGCATCCAGGTGGTGCCAGATTTTGCATAGGTGGCGATAACGATGTCGTCATCGCGAAAGCGGAAGTCGTTCCACACCGTGGAATCGAAATGGTGATTGTGCAGTTCGCGCGATTTTTGCGGCCAACTGACGCTCATGATTTACCTCCTCTTTGGATTCGCTCGCCAAGGTTAAATATGTCCTGCAATCGATCAGTGCGAGAACTCCGCTCACACCTGTCCATAGCGCTCGCCTTCGCCGAGCCAGCGGCGAATCAAAGGCGCAACCTGCGCCGAATGTTGCTCCAACAAGCGCTCGGCGACAAATTTTACCCGCGGCAATAATTGGGCGTCGCGCTGCAAGTCGGCGATGCGCAGGTTCATCTCCCCGGTCTGCCGGGTGCCGAGCACTTCGCCGGGGCCGCGCAGTTCCAGATCCTTGTCGGCGATGGCGAAGCCGTCGTTGGTCTGGCGCATGATCTTGAGTCGCGCACCGCTCAGATGGGAGAGCGGTGCGCGGTAGAGCAACACGCAGTGGCTCGCGGTGTCGCCACGGCCGACCCGGCCGCGCAACTGATGTAGCTGGGCGAGCCCGAGGCGCTCGGGGTTTTCGATCACCATCAGGCTGGCGTTGGGCACATCGACGCCTACTTCGATGACCGTGGTCGCGACCAACAATTGCACATCGCCCGCCTTGAACGCCGCCATCACGCTGGCTTTCTCACTGGGTTTGAGGCGGCCGTGAATCAGTCCGATGCGGATCTCGGGCAACAGCAGGCGCAGTTCAGCGGCGGTGGCCTCGGCGGCCTGCGCCTCCAGTACATCCGACTCTTCGATCAGCGTGCACACCCAATAGGCCTGGCGGCGCTGGCGGCAGGCGTTGCGCACTCGCTCCACCACCTCGCGGCGACGCTCGTCGCTGATCGCCACCGTATTGACGGGCGTGCGCCCCGGCGGCAGTTCGTCGATGATCGAGCAATCGAGATCGGCGTAGGCGCTCATCGCCAGCGTGCGCGGGATCGGCGTCGCGGTCATGATCAGTTGGTGCGGCGTGAGCGTGCGGCCTTGGCCCTTGAGCACCCGACCCTTGTCCTTGAGCGCAAGACGCTGGTGGACGCCGAAGCGGTGCTGCTCGTCGATGATGGTGAGGCCGAGATTGTGAAACACCACCTCATCCTGAAACAGCGCGTGGGTGCCGATGACAAGTTGCGCGCTGCCATCGGCGATGGCGGCGAGCTGGACCGCGCGGGCCTTGCCCTGGAGCTTGCCGGTGAGCCAGCCGATGCGAATGCCCAGCGGCGCGAACCAGGCGGCAAAACTGTTGCGGTGCTGCTCGGCGAGAATTTCGGTGGGCGCCATCAGCGCCGCCTGCGCACCACTGCCGATGGCGTGCAGCGTGGCCAGCGCCGCGACCAGCGTCTTGCCGGAGCCGACATCGCCCTGCACTAACCGCAGCATGGGTACGGCGATGGCGAGATCGCGGGCGATCTCGGCGGCGACGCGGCTCTGGGCGCCGGTCAGCGCAAACGGGAGCGCGGCGATGAAGCGCGCAATGAGCTCGACGGGCGCCTGCAGTGCCGGTGCGGGCTGGCGGCGAATGCGGTGGCGCAGCCGCAACAGGCTCAGGTGGTGGGTGAGCAGTTCCTCGAAGGCAAGGCGCTGCTGTGCGGGATGCGCACCCCGGCTCAATTGGTCGACAGGCGCATTGGCCGGCGGCTGGTGCAAAAAGCGCAGCGCATCGGCGAGGCTTGCGGTGGCGCCGTAGCCCGTTGACCTGCTGGCTGACGCCGAATCTTTTTGCATCAGATCGGTGGGCAACAGCTCGACGAGATTGGCCGGCGTAATCAGCGCCAGCGCCTGATCGACGATGTTGCGCAGCCGCGCTTGAGTCAGCCCGTCACTGGCCGGGTACACCGGGGTCATGTGTTCGGCCAGCGGTGCCGGCGCGGCGCGGTCGAGAAACTGATACTCCGGGTGATACAGCTCCAGCCCGGCACTGCCCAGACGCACCTCGCCGTAGCAGCGCAAGCGCGTGCCCGGTGTGAGGTTTGCGCGCTGAGCCGCCGTGAAATGGAAAAATCTGAGCGTGGTAGTGCCGGTGGCGTCCTGCAGTTTGCACATCAGGCTGCGGCGGCGGCCGACCACGATATCGGCACCGCGCACTTCACCCTCGATGACCACTTCGGTGTTGGGTTGCAGCGCGCCGATGGCGGTGACGCGGGTGCGATCGAGGTAGCGGATCGGCAGGTGAAACAGCGCGTCCTGCACCGTTGTCACCCCGATGCGTGCGAGCCGGCCGCACAATTGGCTGCCGACCCCGCGCAGGCGGGTGATTGGCAGTTGATCGAGGGGAATGGTGGAGTCAGTCATCCGGCAACTTTAGCAGGCGATTGCACGTGTCGTAGTGTTAAGTCGCCGAGTTATATAACCCCCAGAGCATCATCTCGGAGTGCCGCGATAAGCGGTTGGCTCGGGCTCGCGGAGTGGTAACGACCATTAACCAACCATGATTCCGTGTGTAGCCAGCGAGTGGTACTGCCGACAACATCGACTAAGCGATCGTGTTCTACCAGATACCATGCTTGATGGAGCGGAAACGCTATGCGTAGATTTTTGCCGATGTAGCATTTGTCTATTGTGAGACGGGATTTGAGCTGTACGCGAAGCGTCTCTTTGCCATCTTTGTGGTAGGCAAGGAAATCAGCTCCTTGCCAATCATCCGCGAGCTTTATGCAGTTGTACCCATAGTCGGCGAGCAGGCCCGCGATTTTCTGGAAATTAAAAATCTCCTTTTGCTTGGCGTTGAGCGCTGTGTATTCGATTTTTGCGAATTTCATATAGCGACATCGGGCGTTAAAGGGCCGCAGAGTGCGGCCCCGTGCATGAAGGGAGTTATCGAGTGCGCCTCTCCTTTAACTCAACCGACCAACAGCCTCCACCACCGCTGCGGTCTGCTCCAGCGGCACCATGTGGCCGGCCTTGGGGATGACCACCAGTTCGCTACCGGCGATACCCTCGCGGAAGGCTTCGGCATAGGGCAGCGGCGTCAGGCGGTCGGAGGCGCCCCACACCAGCACGGTTTTCGCTTTGATGCGGTAGAGCCGTTCGCTGAGGCCGCGATCGGGAATTGGAAACAGGATTTTGCCGGCCATGCCGAGCTGGCGGGCGTTCTGCACCAGGAAATTTTGCAGGAAGGTGAGATCGGAGAAATCCGCGCCCGCAGTCATCATCGCGGCGCCGGCCTCGACGTCGTGAAACAACACGGCGGGCAGTTCGTAGGGCACCATCGAGAAGATGTCGGGTATCGGGTATTCATCCAGCCACAGCCCGGCCGGACACAGCAGGCACAGGCGGTGGATGTCGTTGGGTGCCACGGCCGCCATTTCCGCGGCGATCATGCCGCCCATGGAGTGGCCGACAACGATCGGTTTGTCGAGCCCGAGTGCGTCCATGACATCGTAGCTGTGCAGCGTGAAATCGAGCATGGTGCGGATGCTGTCGCACTCTTCCGATGCGCCGTAGCCCGGCAGCAGAGGCGCATGCACGCGGTACTTCTGCGCCAGCGCGGTCAGGAAGGGGTCGGCGGCGGTAATGCCGCCGGCGCCGTGCATAAAGAACAGATCCGGGCCGCTGCCACCTTCCAGCACATCGACGACCGCATGCCGGGTTTTGACCTTCACCAGGTTCAACGAATTCAGCGTCATTAGCGGATACCTCCAATGGCGGCATTATTGGCGGGGTTGTAGTCGGAAACCGCGCCGGGGGTGGCGCGCTTGGCCAGTGGATGACACCAGAAACGGGTGTCATTGTCGTATTCAGGCCACAGGTTGCGCAGCTTGGGCATGACTTTCTCGGCGAACAGCCGCGTCGAGTATTTGGTTTTCTCCATGGTCATGTCGCCGACGTGAATCAGACAGAAGATGTTGCCGACGCGCAGGCCCTTGATCATGTCCTCCATGCGTTCGCGCACGGTCTCCGGGCTGCCGGCGATGATGAAGCCGCCCTCGACCAGATCCTTCCACGACATCTGGGCGGCCTCCTCGAAATTCGGCGAGAACTGCGACAGCGCGCCGGACTTGATGGTCTTGATGGTGCGATAGCCCGGCGCATCGGCAAAGCCGGGGGCGATGTGCAGGCAGCGGTTGAAGAAGTAGCTGACGTGCTCGGAGTATAGCCGCTCGGCCTCGGCATCGGTTTCGGCGACGCAGATGGTCTGCGCGAAGCCGGCGCGATAGGGCGAGGCATCGGGCTCGTTGCGCACGGCGAGGCGATCCCAGTAGCCTTGCAGCAGCGCCTTAGCGCGGATGTAGCCGGAGAAGCTCAGGTACGAATAGGAGTAGACGTTGTCGAGGCAGAAGTCATAGGTCTCCACCGAGCCACCGCCGGGAATGTGAATGGGCGGCGGGTTCTGGATCGGCTTGGGCCAGGTGTTGACGTGGCGCAGCTTGGTGTAGCGGCCGTTCCAAGCGAAGGGCTCGGTCTCGCGCCAGGCCTTCTTGATCAGGTCGTGGGCTTCCTGGTAACGCTCGCGAGTCAGCGCCGGAATATCCCCATAGCAGAAATTGGTGTCCATCGAGGTGCCGACTGGGAAGCCCGCCACCAACCTCCCGCCGGTGATGACGTCGAGCATTGCGAATTCTTCGGCAACGCGAATCGGCGGGTTGTACAGCGACAACGAATTGCCGAGCACGACCACGGCGGCATTGAGCGCGCGACGGGAGATCGCAGCCGCCATGATATTGGGCGAGGGCATCATGCCGTAGGCGTTCTGGTGATGCTCGTTGATGCCGAGGCCGTCATAACCGAGAGAGTCGGCGTACTCCAGCAGGTCGAGATAATTGTTGTAGACATCGTGGCCCTTGATCGGGTCGTACAGCTTGCTGTCGATATCGACCCAGACCGAACGATTTTTTTTGCGGAAGTCCGCCGGCAGATGCGGCCAGGGCATCAGGTTGAACCAGGTAAATTTCATACTCATGTCTCCGCTATTATCTTTCTCGATTACCGTTTACGAGTGTCGTATCCAGGCGTCGGACTCCTGTATCGCGTTCTCGTATCCAGTCATGGGTGGTTGGGGTTTTTGCGATCTTCCGCCCGCACCATGGTAGCCGATTTCCAGCCGCCACGATGATGCGTCACTTTAAAGGATCGGAGTATCATGCCCGCACAACCATACCCATCCTCGACCATTCGGGCCATCCCGGAGGAGAAATTAGCATGACGGACCAGTTCCCGGTGCGCACCCGTAACTATCAGTTTCACCACTTCGACAGCACCCGCTGGGACAGCGTCAAGATTCGCGACGACGACATCATGATCTGCACCTCGATGAAGAGTGGCACCACCTGGATGCAGCGCATCGTCGCGCTGCTGATTTTTCAGGACCAGCCACCGCAGCGTTCGTTTCACGACATCTCCGCCTGGGTCGATATGCGCATCATGCCGCTGGAAAAGGTTGTCGCCGACCTAGAGGCGCAGACCCACCGGCGGTTCATGAAGACCCACACCGCCCTCGACGGCCTCACCTATCACCCGCGGATGAAATACATCGTGGTCGGCCGCGATGTCCGCGACGTCTTCATGTCGCTGTGGAACCACACCTCCAACTACACCGAGGGCTTCATCGAGGCGCTCAACAACACGCCGGGCCGGGTCGGCGAACCCTTCCCGCCGCTGTACCCGGATATTCACGCGCTCTGGCACGACTGGATCAACAAGGGCAACTTTCCCTGGGAGAGCGACGGCTACCCATTCTGGTCGCACCTGCATTTCGTCCAGAGCTGGTGGGATTACCGCCACCTGCCCAATATCTATCTCGTCCATTTCAACGACCTCAGCAAGGATCTAGCGGGCGAGATGCGCAAGGTGGCGGAGTTCCTCGATATCCCGGTGCCGGAAGCCCTGTGGTCGAGCCTGGTCGAGCAGGCCAGCTTTGAAACCATGAAAGCCAACGCCGAGCAGTTGCTGCCGAGCATCGACCGGATTTTCGCCGGCGGCGCCCAGTCGTTCATCCACAAGGGCACCAATGGCCGCTGGAAGGATGTGCTCAGCGCGGCAGAGCTGAAAGAGTGCGACGCCGCCATCGCCCGCACACTGACGCCGGATTGTGCGAAATGGCTGGAACAGGGTGGTCCGCTGGCGTGAGCGGTGCTGAGCGGTGCTGAGCGACCAATCCTCGGGCAAACCTCAAGCCAACGGAAATAGAGCGGTGATCCAGATTGCGGAAAACGATGTGAGCTTGGCTCCCCGTTTTTTTACGCTCCCTTTGGTTTTTTGTCAGTAGGCTTGGCCTATGGTAAAAGTCTCGTGTCTTATTTGCGCCTATAACGAAGCGCCCCGCATTGGCGGCGTACTCGCAGCGCTGAGAGATCATCCACTGGTTGATGAAATTATTGTCATCGATGATGGTTCAAACGATGGGACAGCCACTCTCGCGCAGAGCTACGAGGGCGTAACGGTTTTAATCTCGGAGAAAAATAACGGGAAAAGCGCTGCTCTCGCCCGCGGGATTCTCGCGGCACAAAACGACGTGCTGCTGCTCCTTGACGCGGATCTTCTTGGTATCGAGGCCGGTGATATTACCGCGCTTCTAGAGCCGGTTTTAGAGAAGCGGGCCGACGTATCCATCAGTCTTCGCAAGAACAGCTTGCTGATCTCCCGGCTCATCGGTCTTGACTATATTTCCGGGGAGCGCGTGGTGCCGCGGTCGTTGTTGCTCGGTTGCGCCGGGGAGATCGCTCGGCTTCCGGGTTTTGCGCTCGAGGTCTATATGAATCGTCTTATCATCCAGGAGCAGTGTCGTCTCGCTGTGGTGTGGTGGGACAAGGTTGTCAGTCCGGTAAAAGCGCGGAAGTTTGGGGTCATTCAGGGCATTGTGGGTGATGCAAAGATGATCGGTGATATTCTTCATGTCATGAGCCTACCGGCGCTTGTTCGCCAGAATAGAGAGATGCTTTCTCTGATGCTTGCTGAAAGGTTGGCACGATAAGCTGGCCAGTACAGTGGTGGTCAGGCCCAAGCTTAAAAAGGTCAAGTTCGGTGGTCGCTAGGAGTCACTTGCCGTCGCCCCAGCGTACACTGCCTATCGGTCGATGATGGGTGGCGATACTCCTTCTCCACATGTTGCGGGATAGTGGCTAACATGCCGCGGGCAGCTTGAAACGACCGGGCGACCCAGTGATCGAATCACGGCCACAACGGTTCCCTTGAGCGAGTTCAAGCTGTAGCGCGTAAATGAAACCGGATTGAACACACGCTGAAAATTATTCTATGGCCATGGATACTCTGATCGACCCCCAGGAAACCACGCCGCTGCGCGAGTACGCCGAGAAAGCGTATCTGGATTATTCCATGTACGTGATTCTCGACCGCGCGCTACCGCACATTGGCGACGGCCTGAAGCCGGTGCAGCGGCGCATCATCTATGCGATGAGCGAGCTGGGCCTGCGCGCCACCGCCAAGCACAAAAAATCGGCGCGCACGGTCGGCGATGTGATCGGCAAGTTTCACCCCCACGGCGATAGCGCCTGTTACGAAGCCATGGTGCTGATGGCGCAGCCGTTCTCGTATCGCTATCCCCTCGTCGATGGCCAGGGCAACTGGGGTTCGCCGGACGATCCCAAATCCTTCGCGGCGATGCGCTACACCGAGTCGCGGCTGACCGCGTTTGCCGATCTGCTGCTGGGCGAGCTCGGCCAGGGCACGGTGAACTGGAAGCCGAATTTCGATGGCACTCTCGACGAGCCGGAACTGCTGCCGGCGCAGGTGCCCCATGTGTTGCTGAACGGCGGCACCGGGATCGCGGTGGGCATGGCCACGGATATTCCGCCGCACAATCTGCGCGAGCTGGTACTCGCCTGTGTTCACCTGATGGAGCAACCCAAAGCGACGGCGGCGGAGCTGTGCGAGTACATCCAGGGGCCGGATTATCCCACCGACGCCGAGATCATCACCCCGCGCGAGGAGTTGGTCGGCATCTATCAGAGTGGGCGCGGCTCGGTGCGCATGCGCGCGGTCTGGAGCTGCGAGGACGGCGACATCGTGGTCAGCGCGTTGCCCCACCAGACCTCGCCGGCGCGGGTGCTGGAGCAGATCGCCGCGCAGATGCAGGCGAAAAAACTGCCCATGGTGGCGGACCTGCGCGATGAATCCGACCACGAGAGCCCGACCCGGCTGGTCATCGTGCCGCGCTCGAACCGCGTCGATTTCGAGGCGCTGATGAGCCACCTGTTCGCGACCACGGATCTGGAGCGCAGCCAGCGAGTCAACCTCAACATGATCGGCCTCAATGGCCGCCCTGCGGTCAGGCCGCTGAATGTCGTGCTCGGCGAATGGCTGGGCTTTCGCGTCGCCACCGTGCGCCGGCGGCTGGAATTCCGGCTGGAGAAAGTGCTCGCGCGGCTGCATATTCTCGATGGTCTGTTGATCGCGTTTCTGAATCTGGACGAAGTCATCGCGATCATCCGCAACGAGGATGACCCCAAGGCGGAGCTGATGCGCCGCTTCGGGCTCAGCGAGCTGCAGGCCGATGCCATTCTCGATCTGCGTCTGCGCCACCTGGCGCGATTGGAAGAAGTGCGCATTCGCGCCGAGCAGAAGGAGCTGGGCGCCGAGCGCGACCAGCTGCAGGGCATTCTGGGCTCGCCGAAGCGCTTGCAAACACTCGTGCGCAAGGAGCTGGAAGCCATTGCCGCCGAACACGGCGATGCCCGCCGCTCGCCGCTGGTACAGCGACCGGAAGCGCGTGCCTTCAGCGAGTCTGAGCTCACCTCCGCCGAGCCCGTCACCGTGGTGCTGTCGGAGAAGGGCTGGATTCGCGCCGCGCGCGGCCACGACATCGACCCCACCAGCCTCACTTACAAGGCGGGCGACAGCCTGCTGGCGGCAGTGCGCGGGCGCAGCAATCAGCAGGCGCTGCTGCTCGATTCCACCGGCCGCGCCTACAGTCTCGCGGTGCACGCGCTGCCCTCGGCGCGGGGCCAGGGCGAGCCGGTCACCGGCCGCCTCAATCCGCCGTCCGGGGCGAACTTTGTCGGCCTGCTGCTTGGCGACGACGGCCAACAGGTACTGCTTGCCACCGATGCCGGCTACGGTTTTGTCGCCCGGCTCGGCGACCTGCACGGCAAGAATCGCGCGGGCAAGGCGGTTATCAGCATTCCCAGGGGCGGCAGCGTGTTGGTCCCGATACTGGTTCCGGCGGGTGAGGGCACGGAGAACTGTCTGGTGGTGGCGGTGAGCAGCGAGGGCCGGATGCTGGCATTCCCGCTCTCAGAGCTGCCGCTACTGGCTCGTGGCAAGGGTCACCGCATCGTCAATATTCCCGCCGCGCGGCTCCAAGCGCGAGAAGAATTCCTCGTCGGCCTAGCGGTCGTGGGTCCGGGTCGGCAGTTGCTGGCCTACGCCGGCAAGCGCCATCTGGCGCTCAAAAGGACGGATCTTGAGCACTACCTGGGCGAGCGCGGACGGCGCGGCAACAAGCTGCCGCGAGGCTTCCAGAACATCGATCGCATCGAGGTGAAAGACTGATACCGGCCGGCCACAGGCGCCGGTTTACCGCTACCCGGAGTTAAACTATAGTGGCCCACGCTCATTTTTTGACTGTCGTACCGGTGCCCGTGGGTGATTCGCGGCGATGCGGGCACAGTCGCGTTAGCAGACAAGAATCCAGAATCATGGGGTGTGGAGTATGAGTGACCTGGAGCTGTTCCGACTGCAAACGCGGGCCTGGCTCGAAGCCAATTGTCCGCCGTCGATGCGCGACCCGGTCGAGGAATTCGAGGACCGTTGCTGGGGCGGTACTAAGTGGAAGTTCATCAGCGACGACCAGAAACTCTGGCTTGAGCGCATGGCCGAGCGTGGCTGGACCGCGCCCGACTGGCCCGCCGCGTACGGTGGCGGCGGTCTCGGCAAGGAGGAGACCAAGATCCTCCGCGAGGAGATGTACCGTCTCGATGCCCGCGTGCCGCTGTTCAGCATGGGCCTGTCGATGATCGGCCCGGCGATTCTGAAGTACGGCTCCGAGGCGCTCAAACACCAGCACATCCCCAATATCGTCAAAGGCAAGATCTGGTGGTGCCAGGGTTACAGCGAGCCCAATGCGGGCTCCGATCTCGCCAGCCTGCAGGCGCGCGCCGAGGATAGCGGCGATCACTTCATCGTCAATGGCCAGAAGATCTGGACCTCCTACGCCGATCGCGCCGACTGGATGTTCTGCCTGGTGCGCACCGATTTCAATGCGCCCAAGCACCTGGGCATCAGCTTGGTGCTGTTCGACATGACGACGCCGGGGGTGACCACCAAGCCGATCCGGCTGATTTCCGGCAAATCGCCATTCTGCGAAACCTTTCTCGACAATGTCCGCGTCGAAAAAGCCCAGGTCGTCGGCGAGGTCAACAAGGGCTGGGACTACGCTAAATACCTGCTCACTCACGAGCGGGAGATGATTGGCAACATGGGCCAGACCTCGGCCAGCACCAAAACCCTGCACGAATACGCGCTCGACGCGGTGGGACGCAACCTGGCGGGGAATGGCAATGGCGTATTGAGCGACGGCGTGCTGCGGGCGGATATTGCACGCTGGGAAATCGATTCCAAAGCATTTGAGCTCACCGCCGAACGCATCAACGACGAAGCTACCGCTGGCCAGGGCACGGGCGCGGCGTCGTCGATGCTCAAATACGCCGGCACCGAGATCAACAAGCGCCGCCACGAACTGATGCTCGGCATCCACGGCATGACCGCGCTGGGGTGGGAGGGCGAAGCGTTCCGCGATGGCCTGATGGCGAGCCAGTGGCTGCGCACCAAGGGCAACACGATCGAGGGCGGCACCTCCGAAGTGCAGCTGAACATCATCAGCAAGCGCATTCTCGGTCTCGGCTGACCGCCGATAAATACAGCCAGATCGGGGCCGGCAGCGCCGCTCGACAGGCAAAGTACAGGGGTTTTTGACGATGGCATTGGTACTCAACGAAGAACAACAGATGCTCAGGGAGTCCGCCCGCGGCTTCCTGCAGGAGCACGCACCGGTCGCCGCGCTGCGCAAACTGCGCGATGACCGCGACGCATTGGGCTTTTCCCGCCCGTTGTGGCAGCAGATCATCGAGCTCGGCTGGCCGGGCATTCTGATCAGTGAAGACTTTGGCGGGCTCGACTTCGGTCACGTCGGTATGGGCCAGATCATGAAGGAAGGCGGGCGCACGCTGACCGCCTCGCCGCTGTACGCCACGGCCATCCTCGGCGCTACCGCCATCGCTCTCGCCGGCAGCGAGGCGCAGAAAAAAGCTCTGTTACCAGCGATTGTCGAGGGCCGGCAATTGCTGGCGTTCGCCGTGGACGAGGGCGGCCGCCATCACGACCTCGTCGATATCGCGTTGCCAGCGCAAAAAAATGGCGCCGGCTATGTACTCAATGGCAGCAAACACTTTGTTGTCGATGGCCATGTGGCCGATCAGCTCGTCGTGGCTGCGCGAACCGCGGGCAAGGCGGGCGAGCCGCGCGGCATCTCGTTGTTTCTGGTGGATGCACATCAGACCGGCGTTGTCGTTGAGCGGGTGGTGATGGCCGACACCCGCAACTGGGCCAGCGTTCACTTCAATGACGCTGCCGTCGGCAGCGATGCGCTGCTCGGCGAGGTCGACGCCGCCGGGCCGGTAGTCGAGCAGATTCTCGCTGTCGGCAATGCCCATGTTGCGGCCGAACTCCAGGGCATTGCCGAGGAGGTGCTAGAGCGCACCGTGCAGTACTTGAAAGAGCGCAAGCAGTTCGGCGTCATCATCGGTACCTTCCAGGCGCTTCAGCATCGCGCCGCCCATTTGTTCAGCGAGATCGAGCTGGTGAAATCGGTTGCGCTGAAAGCCCTGCAAGCGCTCGATGACCAGAGCCCCGAGGCGCTGCGGCTGGTCAGCGTCGCCAAGGCGAAGGCCAGCGCGGTCGCTGAACTCGCGACCAACGAGTCGGTGCAACTCCACGGCGGCATCGGCATGACCGACGAATTCGATATCGGTTTCTACCTGAAGCGCGCGCGGACGCTGCAGCAGTTGTTCGGCGACGAGCGCTACCACTTGCAGCGCTTTGCCCAGCTGTC
>JBPPNE010000042.1:0-3308 GCA_051306415.1 Porticoccaceae bacterium | reverse complement strand
CAGTAATCGAAGCCCGACAATGCGTAATTGATGTTGTGCCAAACGTCCGAGCGATAGAGTCTTTCGAGGGCGCTTTCGTCCTCGCCGGTCGCCTGCTCCAGCGCGCGAATTTTTCCGCGGCAACTGTCGTGGAGGGCCTCGCCGCGGGCTACCAGTTGCCGGAACGCGTCCCGATCCGCGCCCTTGTCGCGCGCCTGCGACACCAGCTTGCCGTAGATGTCGGCGACCGCGTCAAACTGCTCGGCCTTGAGATCGGCACCGGCGTTGCCCGCCGCCTGCACCAACTCGTCGCTCAGCCGGAGGATATCCCGTGCCGAGCCGGCGTTGGCGGCCTGGGCGGCGATACCGCCGAGATCGCGGGCGAGCGCTGGGGCCATCAAACCGACGCAAAGACAGCCCGCGAGTAGCCGCACGAGCAGGGCTACCGGCTTCACAGGCCCTCCAGCAGCAGCGCCATCTCGGCGGCGAACTGCCCGCCCATGATCAGCGACACCAACTGACGGGTGATGCGTACTTCACCTTCCAAGGTGGTAGCCACGCCGCCGCCCGCCTCAGCGATCTGCTGAAACATCAGCATCGGCTTGTTGCGGTAGAGCACCCAATTGACCTTGCGTCCGACCGAGGCCTCGACGACCGCGGGATTGCCATCGTGGCTGACGTCCAGCGTGGAGACTTCGCCACCACCGGCGGCGAACTCTTTGAGCGTGGCCAACAGGTGCCGCAGGGTGTCGTCATGGGGCGGCGCGTCACCGACGATGATGATCACTTTCTTGGCGCCCATCCGCCAGCCGCCCTGCTCAATGGCGACGCGCAAGCCCTGGTCAAGGGCTTCCGCCAGATCGCCGCCGCCCTCGGCCTTTACTGAGCCGAGAAATCCGGACAATTTACTCAGGCTGAAGGTCAGCGGCTGGATGCGGGTGACATACTCGGGGCTGCCCACATCCCGGTAGACGACAACGCCGAAACGGGAGATGGGCACCAGCAGGCGGATGGCATCGACGATATCGACAATACGTCCGCGCACCTCCTTGAGGACCCAATCCATGGAGCCGGTTGAGTCGACGACAAACACCACATCCAACCCAGTTTCACGCAGGCCCTGGACGTAGGCGGCAAAGCGATTGGTGGAGTTGCTGAGACCGTTGCCAATCCCCGTGCCGAACCCTGCCTGGCCCTGCCCGGCGGTGCCGGTGGCATTGCCATCAGCGAGCAGGGGCAGAGTGAAACTGGTGCCACCGTAGCCAGAGAGAGCTGGCTTGCCTGCGGGAGTCTTGTCACCGGCCGCCGCTTCCATCGCCAGATTCACATCCGGCGGCGGTGGCGCCACCGCCGCCGAGGGCACCAGTACCGGTGGCGGCTCAAATTCGATGGCGTCTTCAAAAACCAGTTTGGCCTTTTCCTCGGGCGTTTTTTCCTCGGCTGGTGGAGCGGCGACCGCATCGAGGTTGATCTGCACCTCGCTGGTGTTGTCGGCCCCAGGCGCAGGGGCGAGCACCGTGCGCGCGCCCTGCCATGACAACAGGATATGGATAATCAAGGACACCAGTAACAGGCTGATCCAGACGCTGATAGAGCGCAACCATCTCACCGGCACCACCACTTTGACTCAGTGCCTACGCGCATCATTGACCGTCACCAGGGTGACGCGGCTAACTTGCAGTTTTTTAAGTTCGTCGAGCACTGGCATGACCATCGCCGCTCGGGTGCCCGCATCGGCGCGCAAGCGCACCATCGCCGGCATCTTGCTGCCCCGGTCCGCGATCTGCTTGCCCCAGGAGGCCACCGTGACGACCTGATCCTCCCACAACAAGGCGCCCTCCCGCGTCAGGGTGAATTCCGCGACTGCGGGATCGCTGGTGCTGGTGCTGCGCGAGGCGGGAGGAAAGATTTTTTTGGCGATTGACTCGGTGAAATCGCCGACGACGATAAAAAACAACAGCAAAAGAAACGTCACGTTGATCACCGGAATCAGACTGTGCTCCCGATCTTTTTTGCGCGCCACCTCCGGTCCAAAATCGAACATCGTCAACGCCTGTTCAGCGACTGCAGTTGAATCCGGTCGAGCGCCTGGGCTTGCAGCTCGTCCATCGTCATCACCACGAGTTGCAGGGGCACCGCATCGTCAACCTTCAGAGTAACCACCGTGTCCTTCGCCAGCGCGAGTGTGCGCAGATAGTTGGGCAGCGCCTTGGCGTCCAGGGTTTCACCGCGAATCCACAGATTGCCGTCGGCAAATAGCTGGATTTCGAGTGTCTTGCTCTCTCCTGCAGAATCCCCGGCCGGCGGCTTTTCGCGGGGAACATGGAAGCCAATCTCGCGGAACTGGGTAAAGCTGGTTTCAAGAATAAAAAACACCAGCAGGATAAACGTCAGGTCAATCAGCGGCGTCATGCTGATCCGCCGCGCCGCTTTTACGCTTTTAGAATTCAGGTCCACGGCCATCGCGAAGGCCCTCTTTCACTGAGACAAATTTGACTGCGGAACTGGAATCGCCGCGTGCCGGCGGCTGATCACTGGTACAGGTTCACGGTAAACAGCCGGGTCAATTGATCTTCCAAACTACGGCGGATGGTTGTCGCGCGGCTTTCCAGCAGGGAGTGAATCAATGAAAAGGGAATGGCGACCACCAGGCCGACCACTGTCGTCAACAGTGCTTCCCAGATGCCGCCCGCCAGCATGCCGGAATCGGCGCCGCCGCTCTGGCTCGCAACGCCCTGGAACACGCTAACCATACCGAGGACAGTACCCAGGAGGCCCAGCATGGGGGAAAGGTAGGCAACCTGTTCGACCAGGGAGTTGAGACTGTTGACCTGAGTGACAATCCGCTGTCCCTGCCGGGTCAATTCTTCGCGAATGGTGTTTTCGTCGCGATTGCCCGCCGCGATCCAGTTCATGCCGTGGCGCAGCAGCTGGGCATGAGGCGTTTTTACAGTGGCCAACAGTGCGAGTGCCTGCTGACTATCGCCGCCAATCCAAGCATCAACCGCTTTTGTGGTCTTGTTCAGCTTTGCTCTGGAGTAGCGTTCGTATTGCAGCAGTTTGTACAGCACCACCGCAAGGCCAAACACCGACATTGCAATCAACACCACCACCACCGGGCCGCCGAGCCTGATCAACTCCATCAATTCCATCGCCAACCCCTGTAATAATTATTGCCGCCATCTTAGCCCAGTTGGTGCCAGCAATTGAATAGCCCAACTGTTTTCCTGAAGCAGTCGCCAAGAAAAAGGGCCGACACTTAGGTGTCGGCCCTTTTTTGACGCGCTACGGGTTGGGTCAGAACTGGTAGGTTAACCGTACGGTGACGT
>JBPPNE010000041.1:0-5307 GCA_051306415.1 Porticoccaceae bacterium | reverse complement strand
GCGCACTTGTCCACGTCCTTGGCCTCGACATAAATCTTCAGCGCGACCTCGCGGCCGCTGCTGGTGACGAAACTGTCGTCCACGCAGTCGAGGTCGCCGGCGACCATCGCGAACAGGTAGGCGGGCTTCTTGAACGGGTCGTGCCAGGTCACCCAGTGGCGGTTGTCGGGCAGCTCGCCGCGCTCGATGGGGTTGCCGTTGGCGAGCAGCACCGGGTATTGGCTCTTGTCGGCGACGATGGTGGTGGTGAACTCCGCCATCACATCGGGGCGGTCGAGATAAAAGGTGATCTTGCGAAAGCCCTCCGCCTCGCACTGGGTGCAGTACATCGTGCGCGAGCGGTAGAGGCCCTCCAGTGAGCTGTTGTCCTGGGGGCGGATCGCGACGGTCGAACTGAGTTTCAGCGCGCTGCCCGCGCCCACGATGTGCAACATGCCATCGACATGGCGGTACTCGTTCGCGGCAAGTTCACGGCCATCAATCGCGAGCGCACGCAGGCCGAGGCCTTCGCCGTGCAGCACCAGCGGGTCGGTGCCCGCCGCGGCGGGATTGCGGCGCAGCGACAGTTCTGCGTGGACCAGGGTTTCGTCGTCACCCAGCTCGACACGCAGCCGGGTCTGGTCGATCAAAAAAGCCGGCGGTTGATAGTCCTTCAGGTAGATGGTGCGGGCTTGGGCATCACGCAGGGACATGGTCTGGCTCCTCGCTGGACTACGCGGGTGAAGAAAAGATTGGCATGGTTGGGTGCGGCTTCATGGCGTCACAGCACCGCATCGACGCGATAGGCCGTGTATTTGCGCACATTGAACACCCCGGTGTCGAACAGCAGATACTGGCCCTTGATACCGAGCAACGTGCCCTCAATGACCGGATTCTTGTCGAGGTCATGGCTCGCCACCTTGGCGGGATAGGCGATAACCGGATAGCGGATATCAATGCAGACGGCCGCGTCAAGCGGCTGCAACGCCTGAATACCGAAGCGCTGTTGAAGTTCGGCGAAGGCGGTGCTACACCGCGCCAACAGCTCGTCGCGCAGCGCCGGTAGATCGATGGGTTCTGGATCGCCCTTCAGCATCGCGCGCCAGTTGGTGCGATCGCTGACATGCTCGCGCAGCAGGTGCTCGACAAACCCGGCCTGCTGGCGAGTGCTTGCCCGCAGTATCGGCAGCGCCTGCACCGCACCCTGGTCGATCCAGCGGGTCGGCAGTTGATTGGCACGGGTGATGCCGGCCTTGGCGCCGGATGCGTTGGCGAGATAAACGATGTGCTCGCTCATGCAGAAGCCCTGCGCCCACTCCGGCTCGCGACAGGTGCCCAGGTGAAAGTGGCAGCGCTCCGGACTGAGTATGCAGGTGTCGCACTGCGCGAGGGTCTTGAAGCAGGGGTAGCAATAGCCCTGACTGAAGCTCTTCTTGCTAGCGCGGCCACAGTGCACGCAGCGGATGTCGCCACGGTAGACCAGCTTGAGGGTGTGACCAAGGAGTGGGTTCAACGGGATGCGTTCATCGCCAAGGGGCAACGCATACTGCACCTGTTCAGCCAGTTCGACGGTCATCTTGTCGAGGGGGCCGCTGTGCGTCGCTGCGGCGATATGCGCGGTCATGGTCAGTGCTGCCATTTAATGGGAGCAGGCTCCAGCGCCACGGCAGCGGGGTCATCAGCACCGCAGTGCGGGTGAGCCTCGGTGTGGATATAGCCTACGCGCTCCGCCTCCGGTTTGTGCGCGAAGTCGTAAGCGATGACGGCTTGCAAACAGAGCTCGCGCTGGGCGGCGGTCAGCCGGTTGCCGTCGGGCCAGCGGCCCAATTCCACCGCCTGTTTCAGCCGCTCGTAAACTTCCGGCGTGATCGCATCGAGAATCTGCTGCAAGTTCATCGGCAAGGCCCTTACCCGATTTTACCGCGTGCCCGGAACCCGGCGATCCCGCCGAGGACGACACCCATCACCAGACCCGCTACATGAGCCCCGTTGGCAACGCCGCCCTGGATGAATAGATCGATCACGCCAGCCAGACAAAGCACGAGCCACACCAGCATGAAGATGAGGATACCACTCGGGATCATCAGCAGCGGATGCGGCGCGAGGGAACCCCGCAGCCAGATATAGCCGAGCAGACCATAGACCACACCGGACAAGCCGCCGAACAATGAGCTGCCCGACCACAGGTACTGACCACCATTGGAACCAACGGCGACGACGACAAAGAGTCCGAGAAATCCAAAGCCACCCACCAGGCCCTCGATACGGCGACCAAACTCCCACAGCCACAGGCCGTTGAAGACGATGTGCAACAGCCCGAAATGCAGAAACACCGGCGTGATCAGGCGCCAATACTGGCCACTCGCCAAGCCATCGTCGAGGCTGCGATAACTGATGCCATCCGCCGCCGTCACCACAAAATCCTGGAATGTCAGCCAGTGAATCGCGCCCGGCAGCCAGTCCACCAACAGACCGCCAATAGCGCCGAGCACCAGCATCGCCATCACTACCGGGGTGCGGCGAAACTGTTGCAGCAGAGCAGTCACTGATCGATATCCGGGTCTGGAATGATAGGATCACGACTGATCGAATCTAGGCGACTGCCCCAACCCAGCTTGGTGCGACAGAGTTCATAGAAATTCTGCCCCGCTGGATGAATCAGCCGCAGCGAATAGGGGCTCTTGTGGATACGGATGACATCGCCCGGCTCGCTAATCAGCTCCTGCTGACCGTCGCAGGCAATCTCCGGGTGCAGTTCGTTGCGGGTGCCAACCCGGATTTCGATCTCGGCGTTGCCGTCAACCACGATCGGTCGGCTGCTCAGCGTGTGGGGATTCATCGGTACCAGCACGATGGCATCGAGCCTGGGGTGCATGATGGGACCACCGGCCGATAGCGCATAGGCCGTGGAGCCGGTGGGTGTCGATATGATCAGGCCGTCGGAGCGCTGGCTGTAAACGAACTGACGGTTGATGTAGAGTTCGAAATCCATCATCCGCACCGATTTGCCGGTGTGCAGCAGCACCTCGTTGAGCGCCAGGCCGGTACCAATCGTACGCCCGTTGCGATCCACCCGCATCGCCAGCAAAAAGCGTTCGCACAGCAAGTACTCGCCAGCGAGCACCTTGCCGACTTCCACTTCCATCTGCTCGGGCAGAATGTCGGTCAGAAATCCGAGGCGACCGCGGTTGACACCCAGCAGCGGTACATCGTGAGGAGCCAGATCCCGCGCCGCGCTCAGCATGCTGCCATCGCCGCCAACAACTATGACGAGATCCAGATCGCGGGGGAAATCGACCGCCACGTTCACCGCCATCGCACTGCCGCGCAGCAGTTCCGCGGTGCTCGACTCGACCACCACCGTACGGCCGTCGGCACGCAGAAATTTCACCAGCCGCGCGAGACTTTCAACAACTTCTCGGTGTCGGAGCCGAGCCAATACGCCGATGCGCTGAAAATCTGCCATGATCGTCACCGACAACAATTTGCGAAGGGGCGATTATACACAAGGGTATTGGGCCGCTGCTCCGGTGACCGGCGCTGAAACGGGAAGGCTTGGATGAGAAGGACTGGATGGGAAAGGATAAATGGCGGACCGGACGGGACTCGAACCCGCGACCTCCGGCGTGACAGGCCGGCATTCTAACCAGCTGAACTACCGGTCCGCTTGCACTAACAGAACCAACACGAACTAACCTGACCTGACTAACCTGGTGGGTGGTACAGGGATCGAACCTGTGACCTACGGCTTGTAAGGCCGTCGCTCTCCCAGCTGAGCTAACCACCCCGACTGAACCACCCTGAAAGGAGACGCGCATTCTACCCAAATCTCCCGCGCTGTCAAAGGATTTGGGGTTCCCCGCTATACTTGGCGCAGGCTCCCCCGTACCATAGGCGCCCGCACGCAACGCCATCCCGTATCGATACCGCCGCGAATGGAAATTTTCAAATCCTTCACCTTCGAAGCCGCCCACAGCCTGCCCAATGTGCCGGCCGGCCACAAGTGCGCGCGCCTGCACGGACACTCCTTTCACGTCAGCATTCATGTCGAAGGCGAGGTCGGCGCCGACAGCGGCTGGGTGATGGATTTCGCCGTGCTGAAAGAAGCGTGCAAGCCAGTCATCGAGGCGTTGGATCACCGCTATCTGAACGAGATCGAGGGCCTCGACAACCCCACCAGCGAGAACATCGCGCGCTGGCTGTGGCGTCAACTGCAACCCACACTGCCGCTGCTGAACAAAATTGTCGTGCGCGAAACCTGTAGCAGCGGCTGCATCTATCGCGGCGACTGAGCCAGTCGCACGCATGCACATCGCCCAATTGCTGCTCGACATCCAGCTTCCCGGCTGTCGCTCCCTGAAAGAGAAACGTGGTCGCTTGCGCCATCTCAAGGACAAATTCGGTGCCGATGCGAACACCGCCGTCAGCGAAAATGACCTTCATGATCGCCACGATTGCGCGCAATGGTGTTTCGTCGTCATCGGCGCCGACAAGGCCATCGTGCTCGCCCAGTTGCAACGCATCGAGGATCACGTTCACCAGTATGTCGATGGCTATGTGTCCCATTGCGAACGCCAGCTCCTGGGTTGAGTGCCCGTGTGCATACCCGGCCGCTGCCACCCTGGCCGCTGTTACAATAGCGGCGACAAATCACCACCCGCATTGCGATGAACTTTTCACTGGCGATCCATGGCGCTCCCTTCACCAGCGCAGCCGCGGAAACCGCGTACCGGTTCACGGTCGCGGTGCTCGACGAAGGCCACGCTATTGATCGACTGTTTTTCTATCACGACGGCGTTCACAATGCCTCGATGCTGGCGGTGCTACCGACCGACGAAAACAGCTTGACCGCACGCTGGCAGGCCCTCATTAGCGCGTATCGACTGGATGCCGTGGTGTGCATCGCCGCCGCCACTCGCCGCGGTATTCTGAATGGCGCCGAGGCCGAACGGCTGGGAAAATCCGCCGCCAATTTGGCGCCAGAATTCCGCCTCGGCGGACTCGGCGAACTCGTCGATGCGACCATCCATTCCGATCGTCTGATCACCTTCGGAAGTTGACGTGGCCGACACCGATACTGCCACCAACACCTCCACCGATACCGCGGGCGGCAAACGGATTTTGTTCATGTTCCGCCACGCCCCCTATGGCAGCGCGCTCGCGCGCGAAGGCCTGGAAGCCGCACTCGCCGCCGGCGCCTACGGTCAGCAGCCCAGCGTGCTCTTTCTCGATGACGGCGTCTGGCAACTGCTGGCGGGCCAGAACGGCCGACCGCTCAATGCCAAGACGCATCAGACCATGCTCAGCGCACTGCCGCTCTACGACGTC
>JBPPNE010000040.1:0-2019 GCA_051306415.1 Porticoccaceae bacterium | reverse complement strand
CATGTACGCCAAGGAAATGCAATTCATCGGCTCGGTGAGCGGGAAATGCGCCGGCAAAACCTTTCTCGCCGCCGCCTACGACCACCCCAAGTTTACCTACAACCCTGCACGCTGGGAGCAGTGGAAGGCAGCCATCGGCAAGAAATTCGCTTGAGGATGCCCTGAACACACACTGGCTGATCCGGCCCGCAAATACAGTCGCCTTGCGTCTGTCGAAGAGCCATGCCAGCGGACTTCGACAAGCTCAGCCCGAACGGCTTCAAACTGATTGCGGGCCGAGTCGTTAGCGGCAATCCACGGCTCTTGGCGCAAATCGCGAGCCTCCGCACAAGACGGTGCCCCCTTGAACTCCAGCACCCTTAGAATAGCGACTATTGAGCGGCTGACGTCGATCCCGTAGACTCGCGCGCTATGCGCCGACTCAACGTTCCCTCCCTCCTCCTCTGGCTGGTCGCCCTGACCGGCTTTGTGGGCGGCCAAATCATCCCCCTGCACTTGCATACCGAAGTCGGCTTCGCTGGCTCCACCGCCAGCGGCCCTGCCCCGGTCGCTCACTCGATCTATCAGGATCACCCGTCCCACGCCGTGGCCGCGCCCGCGGACAACCGCAACCAGCCCGCGGCGAAAATCGACCTCCAGCTATTGGCGCTGGCGCACCAACTCGCGAGCGCCATCGTCACTCTGGCCGCCATCGCGCTGACCTTACTTTTTACGCTGCTCCGCCGTCCGCAGCGTACCCGCTGGGGCTTTGCCGACCACCTGTTTTTCCGCCATTGGGATGGCTCCCACCCACCGCCTTTACGCGCCCCGCCCGTCTGACTCCCTGAACTTTGTTGGCGCCACCGCCCGCTGTGACACACAGCCGGCCGAGGTTGGCGTTTCCTGACACCGTATCGCCGCCAGCCCCTGGTGGCGAGGGAGATTGGCAATGATGACACTCAGCACTACTGCCGGGCGAGGCCGAGCGCGGCTCGCCTGGATATTCCTGGCCACACTGGTTCCGGCACTGGCCGAGACGCCGGCGGACACGGTCTGGACGCTGGCCAGCAGCGTGCAGCGGGCACTTGAAATCGCCCCCGATATCCGCGCCGCCCAGGCCGAGGTCGCGGCTCGCGAGGGCGCACTGCGCCAGGCCGGGCTCTGGTCAAACCCTGGCATCGAGATCCGCGCCGACGACAAGGTCGCCAGGGAATTCGGCGACAACAGCACCGAATTCAGCCAGTTCGCGATCCGCCAGGCGATCCCGCTGAACGGCCATATCGGCCACCGCAAGGCGGCTGCCCGTGCCGATGTCAACGCGGCGCGCAGCGAGTTCGGCTACCAGCAATTGCTACTCGAAACCGAGGTTGCGCAGCGCTACTACCAGTTGCAACTGACGGCGGCCCATCTGCGAGTCGCCCGGCAGCGGCTGACCTTCGCCGATGAATTTCAGCGCATCGGCCAGCGCCGTCAGCAGGCCGGCGAAATGGCGCGGCTGGAGCGCTTGCGCCTGGATCTGCTGCGAGAAACCGCACAGCAGATCGCCGAACGCGCCGAAGGGGAATACAGCGAGGCGCTGAGCCAGCTTCGCATCTATCTCGATCTGCCTATCGAAGCCCCGCCCAGCCTCGCGCCGCTGGTGCCCATCACCGCCATTCCCGAGCTGGATGTCCTACGCGACGAACTCCCCCGCCACCCGGCGCTGCGCGCCGCCGAGTACCGCGTGGCGGCGGCGCGGGACACGGTCAACTTGGCCCGCGCGGAGCGCATGCCCGACCCGGAGCTGCGCTTCTTTCGCGACCGCGAAGTGCTCGCCGGCCGCGAGCAGAATGTCACCGGCTTTGGCGTTGCAATCTCGCTACCGCTGTGGGACCGCAACCAGGGCCGCCTCGGGGAGGTCGGCGCCCGGGTCAGCCAGGCCCAGGCTCACCTCGATGCGTTGCGCCGCGAGCTCACTGGCCGCCTGTTGCAGAGCCACACCCACCTTCACCACCTGATGACCCAGGAGCAGCACTATCGCACCGCCGTACTGGAACCTGC
>JBPPNE010000039.1:0-28327 GCA_051306415.1 Porticoccaceae bacterium | reverse complement strand
CGGTTTCAGCGCTATGACCACGGCGATGTGGCTGCGCTACGGCAACTGCTCAACGACGGCGATGGGAAAAACAGGCGCAGGCTGATCGCCACCGATGGCGTGTTCAGCATGGACGGCGATCTCGCGCCGTTGCCTGAACTTGCCGACATCGCCGATGCCCACGGCGCCTGGCTGATGGTGGACGACGCTCACGGTTTTGGTGTGCTGGGCGCCAACGGCGGCGGCATCGCCGAGCATTTCGGCCTCGATTGCGAGCGGCTGCCGATACTGGTGGGAACCCTGGGCAAGGCGTTTGGCACCTTCGGCGCCTTCGTGGCTGGCAGCGAGGCGCTGATCGAAACCCTGATCCAGTTCGGCCGCACCTATATCTACACCACCGCGCTGCCGCCCGCCGTGGCCGCCGCGAGTCGCGCGAGCCTGCGCTTGATTCGCGAGGAAGGTTGGCGGCGGGACCGGTTGCGGGCGCTGGTGCAGCGCTTTCGCCACGGCGCGCAGCAATTGCAGATACCTCTGTTGCCATCGCCGACGCCGATCCAGCCGGTATTGGTCGGCGACGACCAGCGCGTTGTCGCGATCAGCCGCAGTCTCCACGATCAGGGTTACTGGGTCGGCGCGATCCGCCCACCGACGGTGCCGCGGGGCAGCGCCCGCCTGCGCATCGCGCTCAATGCGGAGCACAGCGACGCCCAGGTGGATGGTCTGCTGGCCGCGTTGGCGGTGGCCTTCCGCGAATATCCGGCGCGCGAGCCGTCACCGGCACCGTGACCCGAGCCTATTTCATTGCCGGCACTGACACCGGCGTCGGCAAGACGCTGGTGGCCTGTGCGCTGCTGCGCGCCGCTCGCGCTCGCGGGCTCACCACGGCGGCAGTGAAGCCGGTCGCCGCGGGCTGTGAACGCTCGCCCGTTGGTTGGCGCAATCAGGATGCGCTGCGGCTGCAACGCGCGGCATCGCTGTCGCTCACCTATGAGCAGGTCAACCCGGTGGCGCTACCGCTCGCCATCGCGCCGCATCTGGCGGCAGCGGCGGCGGGCCGGACATTGACCGCCGCCGATCTTGCCGAGCACTGCGCGCGGGTGCTCGCGCTGGGCGCCGATTTCACCTTGATCGAGGGCGCGGGTGGCTGGCGGGCGCCACTCGGTGATCGGGAAACCCTGGCCGACATCCCACGACTGCTCGCGGTGCCGGTGATTCTGGTGGTTGCGATGCGCCTGGGTTGCCTCAGTCATGCGCTGCTGAGCGCGGAGGCGATTCGGCGCGATGGCCTCGAACTCGCCGGCTGGGTGGCCAATCAAACTGGCGCGGAGGTTATGAGCCACTACCGCGAAAACCGGGAAACGCTGGAGGCTCGCCTCGGTTGTCCGTTGCTCGGCGAAATCCCCTATCTCGATGGCGGCGATAGCGCGGCGTTTGCGCGGGCGCGACAGTTTGTCGATCTCAGTTGTCTGATCTGACGCGCCTGCGTTGATCACCGATGCCCTGCCTGTCATTTTTTCAGGCGCAGGCATACACTTCTGCACTGACGAACAAGTAAGAGTTGACGACGATGCCATACAAAGCGCCACTGCGCGAACTCCGCTTTGTGCGGGACGAATTACTGGATTTCCCGGCCCTGTGGCGGACTCTGCCCGGTTGCGAAGAGGTAACGCCGGAGCTGATCGCGGCTATCTATGAAGCGATGGCGAAGTTCTGTGAGGAAGAGCTGGCGCCACTCAATCGCAGTGGCGACGAGGAGGGCTGCACCTGGACACCAGAGGGCGTCCAAACGCCGGCCGGTTTTCGCGACGCCTATCAAAAATATATTGATGGTGGCTGGCCGTCATTGACCGGGCCCGTCGACTACGGTGGCCAGGGCCTGCCGCCGTCGCTAGAAAGCGTGCTCAACGAAATCGTCGGTAGCGCCAACTGGTCCTGGAGCATGTATCCCTTCCTGTCCAAGGGTGGGCGCTACACGTTGACGGTGCACGGCGACACCGCGCTGAAGGATGCCTATCTGCCCAAGCTGGTAGCCGGGCAGTGGACCGCCACCATGTGCCTGACCGAGGCCCACTGCGGCACCGACCTGGGGATGTTGCACACCCGCGCCGAGCCGGTGGGCGACAGCACCTATCGCATCACCGGCAGCAAGATCTTTATATCGTCGGGCGAGCATGATCTCGCCGACAATATCTGCCACATCGTGCTGGCGCGCCTGCCGGACGCACCGCCCGGCACCCAGGGTATTTCGCTGTTTCTGGTGCCCAAGCGCCTGCCCGGCGCCGATGGCGAAGCCGGCGCGGCCAATGGTGTCAGCTGCGGTTCCATCGAACACAAGATGGGCATTCACGGCAACGCCACCTGTGTGATCAATTTCGATAGCGCCGTCGGCCATTTGCTTGGCGCTCCCAACCGCGGTCTCGCGGCCATGTTCACCTTCATGAACACCGCGCGCATTGGCACCGCGATGCAGGGTGTGGTCAATGCCGAGCTGGCGTTGCAGGGTGCGGTGCCCTATGCCCGCGAGCGCTTGCAGATGCGCTCACCCACCGGCCCCAAGAATCCCGCCGGGCCCGCCGATCCGATCATCGTGCACCCGGACGTGCGGCGCATGCTGCTGACCATCAAGGCGTTTGCCGAAGGCACGCGCATGCTGATCCAAAGCCTGGCCTACCAAATCGATATCGCGCAACTGGCTGTCGATGCGAGCGCGCGGGCCGAAGCTGAGGACCTGCTGGCGGTGCTGACGCCCATCGCGAAAGGCTTTTGTACCGAGGTCGGCTTCGAGAGCGCCAGTCTTGGCGTGCAGGTATTCGGCGGTCACGGCTATATCCGCGAGTGGGGCATGGAGCAAAACCTGCGCGATGCCCGCATCGCGATGATCTACGAGGGCACCAACGGCATTCAGGCCATCGATCTGCTGGGACGCAAAGTGCTGGGCACCCAGGGCAAACTGCTCGGCCGCTACATCGCCCGGGTTCGCGCCTATACCGAGGGCGAGCGCGCACGCTCGGAGATGGCCGAGTTCATCACTCCGCTGGAAGAGCTGCTGGCCGAATGGGAGCAGATTACCCGCGACCTCGGCGTGAAGGCGGCGGCGAACCCCGAAGAAGTCGGTGCAGCCTCGTTCGACTATCTGATGTACGCCGGTTATATCGCACTGGCCTATCTGTGGGCGCGGGCGGCCGCTGTCGCCAGCGCGCGGCTGCGCGCCGGCAGCGGCGAAACGGATTTTTACGAAGCCAAGTTGCAGACCGCGCGCTTTTATTTCCACAAGCTGTTGCCGCGTACCCGCAGCTTGGTGGCGACGATGAAGACCGGCGCCGAATCCTTGATGGCAATGACCGAAGACCGCTTCATGAGCTCCTGAGGCAGCCCCTGAAACAGCCCTGGGGCAGGTCTTATAACCGAGAGGCAAAACGCATGGCAAAAAGCAGTAAGTTATCGCAGGAAGATCTCGACCGGGTACAGGAGTATCTATCGTCACCGGTGCATTCAGTTGAACGCCAACCCTATCGGCCACTGCGCCTGCTCTTGGTGCTGTGGATCGTCGTCAGTGTGCTCGGCGGTCTCGCCTATCTGGCCGCATGGCTCAAGGGCGTGGTGTGAGTGGCTAACAGTTTTTTAACGGGTGACCAAGGCCGGGTGTCGCCGCGGGTTTGGCTGGCGACTTGCGATGCCAGCGAACTATCATGCTTAGCTTGTGTGTCGGTCGGCCCCACAAATTTACCGGCTGCAAAAATGCCGCTAGAATGCGTCGCCGCGTCGCCCTAAGGAAACGCTGAACAAATGGATTCCATTCATGGTTCGACAAGCTCACCACGAACGGAATCAATAGGTTACCGTTCGTCCTGAGCCTGTCGAAGGACTTATTCAGCGTTTCCCTAAGGGACTGATCCCCCGAGAAACCGGGGGTTTTCCGGGGCAGTCGTCTACCCGGTGTGATTCCCAGTGCGATGTCCCGACAGCCTTTCCAAAAGAGCGCCGTACCCATGAACAAGGCTAGCAAAAACTACCCCGAAATTCGCGACGCGGTCGCCAAGCTGTGCAGCCAGTTTCCCGGCGAGTACTGGCGCGCGCTCGACGATAGCCGTACCTACCCGACCGCATTCGTGAAAGCACTGACCGAAGCCGGCTTTTTGTCGGTGCTGATCCCGGAAGAGTACGGCGGCGCCGGCCTACCCATCGCGGCGGGCTGCGCGGTGCTGGAGGAAATCCAGCGCAGCGGCTGCAACGGCAGCGCCTGTCACGCCCAGATGTACACCATGGGCACCTTGCTCAAGCATGGCAGCGACGTGCAGAAGCAACGTTACTTGACCGGCATCGCCGACGGCTCGCTGCGCCTGCAGGCCTTTGGCGTGACCGAGCCCACTAGCGGCACCGATACCACCCGCATTCGCACCCGCGCGGTACGCGACGGCGACGACTATGTCATCAACGGCCAGAAGGTGTTCATCTCCCGCACCGAGCACTCGGACCTGATGGTGCTGCTGGTGCGCACGACGCCCTACGAGGAGGTCAAAAAATCCTCCGACGGCATGTCGGTGTTTATCGTCGATATGCGCGACGCGGTCGGCAACGGCCTCACCATCAAACCCATCAAAACCATGATCAACCACTCCACTACCGAGCTGTTCTTCGACAACCTGCGGGTGCCGGCCGCCAACCGCATTGGCGACGAGGGCAAGGGTTTCAAATACATCCTCGACGGCATGAATGCCGAGCGTATTTTGATTGCGTCCGAATGCATCGGCGATGCGCGCTTTTTCATCGAGCGCGCCAGTGCGTACGCCTGTGAGCGCGAAGTCTTCGGCCGCCCCATCGGCGTCAACCAGGGGGTGCAGTTTCCCATCGCGCGAGCCCATGTCGAGACCGAAGCGGCGGCGCTGATGGTCTACCACGCCGCCAATCTGTTCGACGCCGGCGAGCCCTGCGGTGCCGAGGCCAACATGAGCAAGCTGCTCGGCTCGGAAGCGGCCTGGCACGCGGCGGATACCTGCCTGCAAGTTCACGGCGGCTTCGGCTATGCGCAGGAGTACGATATTGAGCGCAAATTCCGCGAGACCCGGCTGTACCAGACCGCGCCGATCTCCACCAACCTGATCCTGTCCCATGTCGCGACCCACGAGCTGGGCCTGCCGAAATCCTTTTGAGACTATGTCCTTTAAGACTATGCCCCTTGAGATTAAGCCCATTGAGACTGTGCCATGACCGCCATCGACATTGAACATCTGCGTCAGTGGGAGGGCCGACAGGAGTCGGCCAGCGACACCATCGAACCCGCCAAGGTGCGCGCGATGGCGGCCACGCTGGATTGGGCCGACGCGCCCGCCGTCGGCGCCGAACTGCCCAAACCCTGGCACTGGCTGTATTTTCTGCCCACCGCGCGGCAGTCGAAAATCGGCCGTGACGGCCACCCCGAGCGCGGTGGCTTTCTGCCGCCGGTGCCACTGCCGCGGCGGATGTGGGCCTCGGGTGCGGTGGAGTTTCTGGCGCCGCTGCGGGTTGGCGCTGAAGCCACGCGTACGAGCACGGTTAAGAGCGTCACTCACAAGCGCGGCGGCACTGGCGATCTGGTGTTTGTGACTGTCGAACACGAGATCGCTGCCGGCGGCCAGATGGTGATCCGCGAGACGCAGAATCTGGTCTACCGCGGCGATCCCGATCCCAACGCACCGGCGCCGAAGCCCGTCGCCGCGTCCGCCGTGGCCGAATTCGAGCGCGAACTGGTGCCCGATCCGGTGCTGCTGTTCCGCTTTTCCGCGCTGACCTTCAACGGCCATCGCATCCACTATGACCGCGATTACGCCATGGGCGAGGAGGGCTACGCCGGCCTCGTTGTACATGGGCCGCTGAGCGCAACACTCCTTCTTGACCTCGTGCGCGCGCAATTGCCCGGCGCCGACATCGCCCATTACGACTATCGCGCAGTGCGCCCGCTCATCGACGGCAATCCGTTTCGCGTTCAGGGTTGCCGCACGGACACCGGGCTTAGTCTGTGGACGCTGGATCACAACGGGGCCGTCACCATGCAGGCGATCGCTACATTGAGGGCGAGCAAATGATCGCGAATAAACAACTGCCCGCTTGGCGCTCCGCATTGTTCGTGCCGGCGCACGTCGAAAAATTCGTCGCCAAGGCCCACACCCGGGGCGCCGACGCCATCATTCTCGACCTTGAAGACAGCGTGCCGCTGGCCGAAAAGGCCGGCGCCCGCGCGGGCGTTGCGCAGGCGGCGGCGACGGTCGCGGCCCAGGGTCTCGATGTACTGGTGCGCATCAACCGGCCCTGGCGATTGGCGGTGCGCGATCTGGAGGCCTGCGTCTGCGCCGAGGTTCACACTATCGCGGTGCCCAAGGTCGCGAGCGGCGACCACATCGCGTTCATTGCCGAGATCATCGACGAGATTGAGATCGACAGGGGTCTGCCGCCCGGCCACACTCGGCTGCTGCCCTTTATCGAAGGGCTCGACGGCCTCGCCAATATCCAGCAGATCGCGACGGCTTCCACGCGCAACATTGGGCTGTTTCTCGGCGCCGAGGATTTCTCCGCCGAAATCGGCATGCAGCCCACGCATCAAGGGCTGTTCCTGCCCAGCCAGCAGGTGGTGTTCGCCGCCCGCCGCGCCGGCATCCTGCCGCTCGGCTTCGTTGGCTCCATCGCCGATTACTCTGATCTCGACCTGTTCCGTGACCGTATCCGCGAGGCCCGCGCGCTCGGTTTTGTCGGTGCGCTCGGCATTCACCCAAGCCAGATCGGCATCATGAACGAGGAATTCGTGCCCAGTGTTGACGAGGTTGACCACGCGCGTGGATTGCTCGAAGCCTACGATCAGGCACTCGCCGAGGGGCGTGGCGCCGCCGCCTACAAGGGCAAGATGATCGACGCGCCGGTGGTGGCTAGGGCACGGGAAGTATTGCGTCGTCACGACTCTTGCCGGTAGCCGCCGTCGGTAGCATCGCGTTTCAATCAGATCTAATTATTCATACCGCAACCGAGGAATTATCATGACAGAACCGGTGCTCTACCAGCAGCAAGGCCGCATCGCTATCATCACCCTGAACCGGCCCGATACCCGCAATGCCTTGTCCGATGACTTGGTGCCGGCGCTGATCGCGCAACTGGAGCGCGCGCAGGCCGACACCGGCGTCAGTTGCGTGATCCTGACCGGCGCCGGCCCGAGTTTTTCCTCCGGCGGCAACCTGAAAGAAATCCGCGCGATGACCCAGGAGAAAAAGCTCAGCGTGCACGAGATTCGCAACTGGTACCTCGACTGCATCCAGCAGATTCCGCGCACCATGGCCAAACTCACGGTGCCGGTGATCTGCGCGGTTAACGGCCACGCCATCGGCGCCGGCTGCGATCTGACGATGATGTGCGACATCCGCATCGCATCGGAAAAAGCTCTGTTTGCCGAGAGTTTCATGCGCGTCGGCCTGATCCCCGGCGACGGTGGCGCCTGGTTCCTGCCGCGCGTGATCGGCCTGTCCCGCGCCTGCGAGATGAGCTACACCTGCGACATGATCGACGCGCAAAAAGCCGAGCGCTGGGGCATGGTGTCCGAGGTGGTGGCACCAGAAAAGCTGCTGGACGCCGCACTCGCGATGGCTGGTCGTATCGTCGCCCATCCGCCCATGGGCGTACGCTACGCGAAGAAACTGCTGATCGAATCCCAGCAGATGCCGCTGTCCGCCGCGCTTGAAATGGCCGCCGGCATGCAGGCGACCTTGCAGAACACCGCGGATCATCTGGAAGCCATCGATGCGGCGCTGGAAAAGCGCGCAGCGGTATTCAAGGGCTGCTAAGCATGCTGAACTCGTTTGTGGAGAGGCACGGGAATTTATTTGCACCCAACGGCTTAACCGATTGCCATCAGAGCTTGGCTCCTTTGATTTTGTTAGCTACGTCGGAGATCATGTTTTCTCGACCAGACTCTGAACTTTGCGCAGTTCAACATCATCTCACGGCAAATGAATCCCGTTTCTGTCGGTGGGAGTTCTTCTGCATCCAGCGATAAAGGGGTCAGGGTTTCGTTGGAAAATCCGCCAGCAAATCCGCCAATTCGTCGGCGTGCTGTTCTTCCACCGCCAGGATTTCCTTCAACATTCGGCTGGTGGTTGGATCCTGGTCAGCGAGGTACTGGATCAACTCGCGATAGCTGTCAATAGCGATACGCTCTGCGACCAGATCCTCCTTGATCATCTCAAGCAATGAATCGCCAGCGACGTATTCCGCGTGGCTGCGACCGGAGAGCCCATCGGGTGCGAAATCAGGTTCGCCGCCCAGTTGCACGATGCGCCCCGCAAGCTGGTCGGCATGTCCCTGCTCCTGGTTGGAGTGAACTAGAAACTCATCAGCAATGCTTTTCGCGTCAATACCACGGGCCATGAAATGATGACGTCGGTAGCGAAGGACACAGACGATTTCGGTGGCAAGGGCTTCGTTGAGGAGTGTGAGCACTTTAGGCCGATCTGCGGAGTAACCCGCAGTTACCGCTCCCTGCTCTATGTGTTCGCGCGCCCGGCTGCGCAGTGTTTTGACGTCGGTTAATGTAGATGATGTGGCCATCGGTATCTCCATCGGTGTTAGTTATATCGGTGTTGATTTATGGATGTTAATTCGACTTAGGTGGCATCAATACAGAGCCAGCCGATGACAAACGCGCATCGTAACGAATACCCGTCCCGCTTGTTGTCGTCGCAGTAGATTTCTTACCGCCAAATTCTTCTGCCTATTTCCTGGGTGTCGATTAGGACAGGAGCTGCGTCGAAGGCATTCAGATACCTTCAGTGAAACCAAACGATTCACTTCCGCAACTGTTGATCTGCGTGCTGGGTGTGATCGGACTGTTAAAGTCTTTGCTCTGCATTTTTCCAGTTCGCTATGGACCACCAGTTTTTTAGATATTCAGGACGCCGATTTTCATGTTTCAAATAGTAGGCATGCTCCCAGACATCATTGACCAACAGCGGAGTGTCGCCCTGCATCAGGGGGTTGTCGTGGCCGGAGGTGGCGACCACCCTGAGCTTGGCGTCACTGTGTGACTTGACCAGCCAGACCCAGCCCGATCCAAATAATTCGCTGCCGGCTTTCTCGAACTGGGATTTGAATTCGGCCAGATTACCAAAGCTATCGTCGATGGCGTCGGCGAGAGGGCCCGAGGGCGCGCCCCCACCCTGCGGAGACATCGCCTGCCACAGGAGGCTGTGGTTGACATGCCCGCCGGCATTATTGCGGACCGCTGTGCGAATTTTATCTGGCACCTCGCTCAAATTGAGCAACAACCATTCCGCCGTCTTCTCCCGTAGTTGCTGAGTCGCCGATTCCAGTGCCAGGTTCAGTTTTTCCACGTATGACGCATGGTGCTTATCGTGATGCAAAATCATTGTGCGTGCATCGATATGTGGCTCCAGTGCCGAGACTTCGTACGCTAAGGGCGGAAGTAGGTGTTTCATCGAATGGATTTTCATATGTCCTCCAAAAGGCGTCGATAATTTCCAGGAAAGCTGTGAACAAGTCTTCATGCCAATGGCCGTCGAAAACAAAATTTCATCGCTATCCTGAATATACTGACCAGTTGTTCGAGCGTTTGTTCACTTCGTGTTTGGCAACGTAATTCTGTTCTTACACCGTATTAGCTGTTTATTTTTTCATCGCTAGAATTTTCTCGATTGAATTTCATGCGTTTTCAATGCCATTTCTAGGAGAAAAAATAATGATCTGCGCAGATTTATTAAAACGGGAACCCGGTTTTTGCAAGACGGCGCGACGACTGCTGCGATCCCGACAATCTATGTTTTCGTGAGGTGCAATATTGCGCAGGCTGGGAATATTGTCTGTTCGACACCGTACGCAAGTAACAGATTTTTGCTCGTCTAAGGCGCATTGCGCCTGTTTCCACGGCTGGGACCCCCGCATTCGTAGGAGCGACGAAAGTAAACTGGCTCAGCAATTCCCGGGTGAAAACCGGGTTATGTGTACGGTTGCGAACAGACCTCCGTGGCGTTTGCGCCGCATACTGCTTCTAGCAGCGTGTCATCCTTCACCGCCATGATGTAGTGGTCAAAGTCGCCGGGGCACTATACCGGTACGGTGGTCAAGGGATTTCTCAGCTCTCTGGTCAGCGCGTCCTGGACTGAAGAGCGCCGGTGTGTCGAGACCAGCAGCATTGGCGCGCTGTAAAAAGAGTTTGCGGATACTCCGCTATTACGGCTTGCCATGAGGAGAGATGACATGTCTTTAGGAACAATTCTGCTGATCATTCTGGTGCTAATGCTCCTGGGTGCAATTCCAGCCTGGCCCCACAGTCGGGGATGGGGTTACGGTCCCAGCGGTGGCCTCGGGCTGATTGTATTAATTCTGGTCATTTTGCTGGTGCTGGGCAAAATATAGCGCGTAGCCCCGATTGGCCTTCGAGTAGGGGCTCAAACGGGCTATCGTCAACCCATCACCCGGTTGTAGACGGCGCTGTCGGCGACATAACACCCGCAGGACGCGGCTTTCAGGCCGTCGCGGTCGAGGATGCGGATATTGCCGCGGCTATAGCTGATCAGTTTGCGATTTTGCAGCGAAGCGGCGGCCTTGGTGACGCCGACGCGGCGCACGCCCAGCATGTACGCCAGGAATTGGTGCGTGATATGGAACTCGTCCGAGTGCGCCCGATCCCGGGTCATCAACAGCCAACGGCAGAGGCGTGCTTCCACCACATGGAAGCGGGTGCAGGCGGCATTTTGCGCGAGTTGAGCCATTATCACGTAGAGGTAACGTTTCAGCAGGCGTTGCAGTGCAGGGCTCTGTTCGAGTTCGCGGCGAAACAGCGCAGCATCCATGCGCAGCGCCGGGCCCGCGCCCTGCACCAAGGCGTGCAAGGGCGACACCGCCACCCCGAGAATGACAGCGGTTCCCAGCATGCCTTCGTCGCCGACCAACCCCACCTCCAGACTGGCGAGGCCATCAAGCGGCGATATCAGGGAAATAAAGCTGGCCGTGGGAAAGTAGACGTGGCAAATGGGCTCGCCGGGTTCCGCCAGGGTGTCGGCAAGCACCAGATCGATCGGTTGGCAGCCCGCGAGGAAACGCTGACGGTCTTTGCGCGGCAAGGCCGCGAGCAGACGATTGGTGGCAGGGGCGGGCTGAATTCGCTGCACGTGGACTCTCCAACTATTGCGTAAAACCCGGCAAGCGGAGCGGTTGCGATGCAATCTCGATGTCGGATGCGAATCAGGGGCAAGCGGATGCGCCAAGATGGATACTTCGTAGTCTGAGGGGAAATCTAATGCTTGTCTGGACGCTATCGAACAGAGTGCTCCTCCGGCGGGAATGGCTGTCGTTTTGGTGGAATACCCGCCGCTCATTTGATCTGGCGGGCCCTCGATCCGGGCAAAGCCGCCTACCATAGGCCAGCCTGTGTGTGGCAACGGACAGATGGCCGGTACAGAGGCCGCGATAATCCACGCTTAACTTGAGACAGGCGCGGGTTTTGTCCACCTGCGGAGGCAGCAGCTTTTCTTGTCGGCCCGACCAGCTCAGTTCTTCTCCGCATCCTTGTACATTTTTTTCACGGGATTCAGTCATGTCCGAGACAGAAAACGGCGTCACCCTCGCCGACGATGTTGGCAAGGAGAACGGCAGCACCGAAGTGCGGCGCCAGCGGGCATTGCTCAAAACTGGGGCCTTGCAGAACGCGATTCTCAATAGCGCCAATTTCTCGATTATCGCCACCGACGAGAAGGGCATCATTCAATTATTCAATATCGGCGCCGAGCGCATGCTGGGCTATCTGGCCGTCGAAGTCGTCAACAAGATCAACCCCAGCGACATTCATGACCCGCAGGAGGTCATGGCGCGCGCGCAGGCGTTGAGCAAGGAACTGGCCACCCCGATTACGCCGGGCTTCGAGGCGCTGGCCTACAAGGCTTCGCGCGGGATCGAGGACAGCTATGATTTGACCTACATCTGCAAGGATGGCAGCCGCTTTCCAGCGATCGTGTCGATCACGGCGCTGCGCGACGATTATGAGGAGATTATCGGCTATCTGCTGATCGGCGCCGACAATTCCGTGCGCAAGCAGGTGGAAGCGGAGCTGACCAACGCCATGGCCGTGGTGGAAAAGGCCAACCTCGCCAAATCGGATTTCTTGTCCAGCATGAGCCATGAGTTGCGCTCCCCGCTCAATGCGATCCTCGGCTTCGCCCAATTGATGGAGTCGGGTTCGCCGCTGCCAACGCCGACCCAAAAGGCCAGCATCGACCAGATTCTTCAGGCCGGATGGTATCTGCTGGCGCTGATTAACCAAATTCTCGATCTCGCGCTGATCGAGTCGGGCAAGCTGTCGCTATCGCTGGAGCCCATGTCGCTGGTTGACGCCCTGCTCGAATGCCAAGCCATGATCGAACCGCAGGCGCAAAAAAGCGGCGTCCGCATAGGTTTTTTCCAGTTCGAAAGCAATTACTTTGTTGATGCCGATCGCACCCGGGTGAAGCAGATTATCTTCAATCTGCTTTCCAACGCGATCAAATATAACCGCGTGGGCGGAACGGTCGAGGTGACGTGTCGCGTTAACACCGCAAACCGCATACGCATTTGTGTGCAGGACACCGGTGAAGGCTTGGCGCCCGAAAAACTCGCACAACTCTTCCAGCCATTCAATCGTCTCGGGCAAGAGGGCAGCGCCGAGGAGGGCACCGGTATCGGCCTGGTGGTGAGCAAGCGGCTGGTCGAATTGATGGGGGGCGAAATCGGTGTGGAAAGCACGGTCGGGGTGGGCAGTGTATTCTGGTTCGAACTGAACTTGGCGGCTGAACCTAAATTCGACGTCGACGTCGACGAATCGCTGGCGCCGATTCAAGCGCATGTTAGCCCTGGTGTAGGGCTGCGCACCCTGCTGTATGTGGAAGACAACCGGGCGAACATGGAACTGGTAAAGCAACTTGTCGCGCGCCGTCCCGATCTGCGCTTGCTGAGCGCGGAGGATGGCACCGAAGGCATCGCGCTGGCGCGCAGCCATCAACCGGAGGTGATTCTGATGGACATCAATCTGCCCGGTATCAGCGGGATTCAGGCGCTGAAAATCCTGCATCAAGATCCGCTAACCGCGCATATCCCGGTGCTTGCCCTCAGTGCCAATGCCGTGCCACATGACATCAGCAAAGGCCTGGAAGCCGGATTTTTCCGCTATCTCACCAAGCCGATCAAGGTCAGCGAGTTCATGGAGGCGCTGGATGAGGCGCTGGAATTGGCGGCAACCAGATTGGATGGCACGGTTGTGACGGGGGGACTCGTGATGATCAGCGCCACCGAACTGCTTGGTGCCAGTATTCTGATCGTCGATGATCAGGAAGCCAATGTGCGGCTGCTGGAGCAAATGCTTGCCGAAGCGGGCTATGTCTGTGTTGCCGCGACCGAGAACCCGCGCGAGGTCTGTGCGCTGCATCGCCAGCACCACTACGACCTGATTCTGCTCGACTTGCAGATGCCCGGCATGAATGGCTTCCAGGTGATGGAAGGCCTCAAGACGAACGCCGCGGACAGCTACCTGCCGGTGCTGGTGATCACCGCCCAGCCGGGCCACAAGCTGCGCGCGTTGCAAGCGGGTGCAAAGGATTTCATCAGCAAACCGTTTGACCTGAACGAAGTCAAGGCACGCATCCACAACCTGCTGGAAGTGCGACTGCTGTACAAAAAACTCGAACATTACAGCCGTGCGATGGAATCCTTGGCGCTGCATGACGCGCTGACCGGGCTGCCGAATAGACGGCTTTTGATGGAAAGACTGTCGTTGGCCATTGCCCATGCGCGCAGGAACAAGCGCACCATGGCAGTCATGTATTTGGACCTGGACGGGTTCAAGCTGATCAACGACACCTTGGGACACGATGCGGGCGACAAGCTACTGGGCATGGTCGCCACTCGCTTAGTGGCTTTGGTGCGCGAAGAAGACACGGTGGCGCGCTTGGGTGGCGACGAGTTCGTGATCGCGTTGTCGGAAATAAGTCATGTCGATGATGTGGCCACGCTGGTATCCAAGGTGATACAGGCGGTGTCACAACCCTACCGCATGCAGGATTGTGACGTGGACATCACCACCAGCATTGGGGTCGGTATTTATCCCACCCATGGAGAGGAGGTGGAGACGCTGCTGAAGAGCGCGGATATGGCCTTGCATGAGGCCAAGCGCACCGGCAAGAACAGCTATCGCATCGCAGCGCGCACCGACCTGTTGGCGAGGGCGCGTAGTTGACATGACCTGTCCTCTGAGGACAGAGTTTCAATACAAATGAAAGCAAGCGAATTTTATGGTGAGTACCGCCGAACTGCTTAACGCCAGTATTCTGATCGTCGATGATCAGGAAGCCAATGTGCGGCTACTGGAGCAAATGCTTGCCGAAGCGGGCTATGTCTGTGTTGCCTCGACCGAGAACCCGCGCGAGGTTTGTGCGCTGCATCGCCAGCACCACTACGACCTGATTCTGCTCGACTTGCAGATGCCCGGCATGGATGGCTTCCAGGTGATGGAAGGCCTCAAGACGAACGCCGCGGACAGCTACCTGCCAGTGCTGGTGATCACCGCGCAGCCCGGCCACAAGCTGCGCGCATTGCAAGCCGGCGCAAAGGATTTCATTAGCAAGCCCTTCGATCTGGTCGAAGTCAAGACGCGCATTCACAACCTGCTGGAAGTCCGCTTGCTGTACAAGCAACTCGAAAATTACAGCAAGGTGCTGGAGCAGACGGTGCAGGAGCGGACCGCCGAACTGCGCGAGAGCGAAGCCCGCTATTGCAGCCTGACCGAACTGGCCTCCGACTGGTACTGGGAGCAGGACGAGAACATGACCTTCACCAAGGTGTCCGGCCCGGTTCTGGAGATGCTAGGAATCCGGGTCGAGCCCCTGGCGGGAGATGCCGGCGGTGTTCCGGTGGCAGGCTGGGATGAGGCCGAGCGGGCGGAGCTGCAGGCGACCATTGCCGCCCGTCAGCCCTTCCTGGATTTCGTCTTCAGCCGTACCAATGCCGATGGTTCACAACAACAATTTCGGGTGAGTGGAGAGCCGATGTTCAACCAGTCCAGCCGGTTTGTCGGTTACCGTGGAATCGGTGTCGAACTCACCGCTAAGAAATAGAACGCAAGATCCCGATACTCAGCGATGTCATCACCCCATAATCCAAGGCAAAACCATCTTCTCGCCGCCCTGCCAGCGGCGGAATTCGAAGCATTGACCGCGCACCTGGAGCTGGTCCCGATGCCGCTCGGTGAAATGCTCTACGAACCCGGCCGACCGTTGCAGCATGCCTATTTCCCTACCACCGCCATCGTGTCGCTGCACTATGTCATGGAGAATGGCGCATCGGCCGAAGCCGCGGGGGTCGGCAACGAAGGCATGCTGGGTGTTTCGCTGTTCATGGGCGGTGATACCATGCCGGGCTCCGCCGTGGTGCAGACCGCCGGCCATGCCTACCGGCTCAGGGGACAACTGCTAAAGGATGAATTCACTCGCGCCGGCCCGACGCAGTATTTGCTGCTGCGCTACACCCAGGCGTTGATTACGCAAATGGCCCAGACCGCGGCCTGCAATCGGCACCATTCAATAGAGCAGCAGTTGTGCCGGTGGTTATTGTTGACGCTCGATCGAGTGTCCTCGGGGGAGTTGATCATGACCCAGGAGCTGATCGCCAACATGCTCGGAGTGCGCAGGGGAGGCATTACGGAGACGGCGGGGAAATTGCAGCGCGCCGGGTTTGTCAGTTACCGCCGTGGCCATATTGCAGTGCTTGATCGAACGGGATTGGAGGCGCGAACCTGCGAGTGCTACGCGGTGGTCAAGAAGGAATTAAGCCGCTTGCTGTCCGATGTGCGGTACCGCGAGGGTATGGCTACCGTCGCCTGATAGTCGCCGCCAGCCCACCGATCAGCCGGTTCTGTATTTCACACCCGTGCGATTGGGTGGCGATCGCGTCGCAGGCCCGACCAGGGGCATGAGGCGAGAACTATGGAACTAGGGAAACGCTGAATAAGTCCTTCGGCAGGCTCAGGACGAACGGTAACCTATTGATTCCGTTCGTGGTGAGCTTGTCGAACCATGAATGGAATCCATTTGTTCAGCGTTTCCCTAGAGCTATGGAGCGATGGCTACTCCTTCGTCCGAAAGATTACCTCCGGGAGCAGGCGATCAAATTCCTTCTTGACCACCGCGTAGCATTCGCAGGTTCGCGCCTCCAGCCCGACCCGATCAAGCACGGTGATGTGGCCGCGACGGTACGTGATCAGGCCGGCCTTCTGGACGTTGTTGGCGGCCTGAGTGACGCCTTCGCGGCGCACCCCCAGCATGTTGGCGATCAGCTCCTGCGTCATGATCAGGTCGTTCGCGGGCAAGCGGTCGAGGCTCAGTAGCAGCCACCGACAGAACTGCTGATCCAGCGAATGATGGCGGTTGCACACCGCGGTCTGGGCCATTTGCGTAATCAGTGCCTGGGTGTAGCGCAGCAACAAATGCTGGATCGGGCCGGCGCGATGGAATTCATCCTTTAGCAGTTGTCCCCCGAGCCGGTAGGCATCGCCGGCGCTTTGCACGACGGCTCGGCTGGGCGTGGTTTCGCCGCCCATGAACAGGGAGATACCGACGATGCCGTCGTTGCCGACCACGGCGATTTCGGCCGATGCGCCATCCTCCATGACGTAGAGCAGGGACACGATGGCGGTGGTGGGGAAAAAGACGTGGCGCATCGACGTGCCGGACTCGTAAAGCACCTGACCGAGCGGCATCGGGACCAGTTCCAGATGCGGCAACAGGCGCGCGTATTCGTCCGTGGGCAGCGCGACTAGAAGATGGTTTTGGCGGGGATCGTGGGGGGAGGGCATCATATCTCCGAATGGCAGCGACGATCAAAAGACTCGCCGACGTGGCGGAATGGCGGCTAAATAAGGAAATAGTCGCAACCGCGGGGCGCCGGCGTCTTTCCTGTTATGTATTACACCGTACATCATAGAGTTTACGAGCCCAGCGCGCCAATAAATCAGCGTGGCGTATCCGCGGCCAATTGGCCCGCCTTGCGTGGATCGTCACAGTCGGCGCCGGCGCACAGGGAAATCCCCCCCGCAGACACGGCACTCGCGCATCCATCAGCGCCTGCCGCGCCTGGCTTTCCGCCGCGCGTAGAGATTCATCAGCGGGGTCACGGAGATTCCGTGAAGCACGATGGAGACGGCTACCGTGGTGAGCGTGAGGGCGATGATTTCCTCCGCCAGGGAGCGCGGCAGGCCATGGTTGATCGCGTACATCAAGTAGTAGATGGATCCGATGCCGCGGATACCGAACCAGGAGATCAGCATGCGCTGGTCGCGCGATACCGGTGCGCCGAGCAACCCAAGCCATACCGATACCGGGCGCACGACCAGGAGCAAGAGCAGCACAAACCAGCCCGCGCTGGCGGAGAGGTAGCTGTACGCGAGCATCGCGCCGATTACCAGGACGATCGCCACCTCGGCGATCCGCTCCAGTTGGGCGTTGAAGCCCTCCACTTCTTGCCGCATGTAGGCGCTGGCATATTTCGCATGGGTGGCCAGCGCCGCGGTGGCCGGCTTGCTCGGCGGACTGGTTTCCCGAGCGGCTGAAATGGACACTGCCCGCGGCCGCTCCTTCACCCGCTGTAGAGCGAGGCCGGCGGCAAAAACCGCCAAAAAGCCGGAAGTATGACTAAGAACCGCAAGTCCGTAGGTCAGCGCGATGAGGCCCAGCGCGAGAAATTCGTCGAGTCCGACGGATTCCTGGTGACGGCTGCGCAGATAGACCACCAGTTGTCCGATCAGCGTTCCCAGCGCGCCTCCAATCAGCAAGCCACCAGTGATCGCCCAGAGGACATCAACCGCGAGCCAGCGCCAGCCCGCCGTGCCCAGATCGTGCAGGCCGAGCAAGCCCAACCCGAGCATCACAAATGGAAAGGCGGCGCCATCGTTCAAGCCACCCTCGGCGGTGAGGCTAAAGCGCAGGCGATCCCGATCATTGGCTTCGACGACCTGGACATCGGAGGCAAGAACCGGATCGGTGGGCGCGATAATTGCTCCGAGCAGGATAGCCGCGCCCAGCGAAAGGTCGAGACCCAGCACCGCGATCCCTGCGATCAAAGCCACCGTAATCGTCATCGAAACGATGGCCAGCCGTGCCGGCAGACGCCAGCCTGTGTCCGACAGGGGGCGGCCGAGTTTGAGACCGACGGAGAACAGCGAGATGAGCACTGCCACTTCCGCCACGCGTTCCAGAATGACCGAGTAGATCAGCGGGTCCGGCGCCATCAGAGCCCATCCGGCGGGACCGAGCCCGTAACCGGCGGCCAGATAAAGCATGGCGGTGCTCAGGGGGAGTCGCTTTAGCAACGTCCCTGACAGCGCCATCGTTGTTAGCAGGGCGCCGATGATGAGCGCCCAGATCGCAAAGGCCATGGAATGTCGCCTCGGGCGGTTCAATCAGTGGGTTAAGATAAATTGTGCAGTGGGTTAAGATAAATTGTGTGACCACAACTGGCCAGTGCCGGCCGACTCCCGTGTTGATCCCGGACGGCGAGCGATGGGGAGCGGACTAGCCCGGATGCGAACGACAACAGCCTCGTCCCCCGTTGCCGCAAAGGGTACACAACTCACCCGGCGACTTATGTACGTTAGCAGACTGATGACGGTGAAGGTTCTGCGTAAGCTTCATTCATCGGAACCAATGCCGTGCATTGCCCCGCACCGTGGCAATGCACCCTGGGTGAAGTAGCCGCAGCAATGTTGCTCGCCCTGGGCGGTTGGGTATCCGTGCCGGCATGTTGGCGCAGCATGAGAACATTGCCGTTGGCACTAGCCCGGTGTTGTCGGAGGCGCTATCCTTGTCGCCGGCCGTGTAGTCAGCAAACCTATTCAGTGATGATCGGCGGGCGTTGCGGTTTGGCCTGAGCGGTTTGGCCTGAATAGTTGTTGTCTCGTAGTCGCTTGTTTACCCGATCCCGCGGCGAGAGGGGCCTTGTTGGTCGTTATCGTAGCGGGCAAATAGTTCACCAGGAGATATCAATTATGAAACTAGTACAGAACGTTAGCGCAGCCTTGGTCATGAGTGCATTGCTGGTAACACTCTCCGGCTGTCCGAAGCAGGAAGGCCCGGCCGAGCAAGCCGGCAAAGAAGCCGACCAGGCGACACAGGCGGCTGGCGAGAAGATTGAAAACGCCGGCGAAAAGATCCAGGACGCGGCAGAGGGCGACACCAAGTAATCGTTTCACAGCGCTGTGGCAGCGAGGTGCTGCCGGATTGTGGCAGCGAGGTGCTGCCGGATGATGAAGCGCTGTGGCTTCGCGATCCCGCCGCGGTATGCGGTGGGTGACTCCATGCTCGGATTCTGTGCGGGGGCTTGAGGGCATATGCCCCGGGCCCGCCGCACCGAACCCGTTTTCGCTCCCTGTGCTGGCCGCGATGGCACGACTGCGACCGCCAGTTTCGAATCCGCCTTCAAGGCGCCCTCGGAACTGCCGCGGCTCGCCCGGCGGCTGGGCGTTGCTGTTACCTTCGAGCTGGCCCTGGAACCCTGCTGGTGATGGTCGAGAACCATTGCAGCGGTCTGGTGTGGCAGTTCACGGGCCGTGGCCCATGCACTCCGCCGTTGCCGGTTGGTCGTAAGCTACACCGGCACTTGGCGCACTCTTGCGCTTGATGTTTGCAGGCACTCCACCCCTCTACCCGGAGCACTACCATGGAACTTGGCATGATCGGCCTGGGGCGCATGGGCGCCAACATGGCGCAGCGGCTCGTGCGCGGCGGTCATCGCGTGGTGGGCTTCGATCCCGACTTTGAAACGCGTAAACGCGTCACGGCGCAGGGCACCACAGCGGCCGTTTCACTCGATGCGCTGGTCGCGGCACTCGCGCCGCCGCGCGTGCTGTGGCTGATGGTGCCTGCCGGCGACATCACTGACAGCATCCTCAGCGCGCTAGTTCCGCTGCTGGCGGCGGGCGACACCCTCGTCGACGGTGGCAACTCCAACTACAAGGACACGCTGCGCCGCGCGCAAATGCTCGCGGAGAAGCAGATTCACACCGTCGACTGCGGCACTAGTGGCGGCGTGTGGGGCCTGACCGGGGGCTACAGCATGATGATCGGCGGTGACGAAGCGGCCGTCGAACGGCTGCGGCCGATCTTCGAAACCCTGGCGCCCGCCAAGGATCAGGGTTGGGGCCGCGTTGGCCCGGTCGGTTCTGGCCACTTCACGAAGATGGTCCACAACGGTATTGAATATGGGCTGATGCAGGCCTATGCCGAAGGCTTCTCGATCCTGCAACACAAGAGCGAGTTCGGTTTTGACCTGCAACAGGTCGCCGAGATCTGGCGCCACGGCAGTGTGGTGCGTTCCTGGTTGCTGGACCTCACGGCGGCGGCACTGGAGAACAATCCGACAATGACCGGGATAGCGCCTTACGTCGACGATTCCGGCGAAGGTCGTTGGACCGTGGCCGAGGCGATCGATCTCAATGTTTCAGCGCCGATCATCACGCTGTCGCTGCTGGAGCGCTTGAGATCGCGCGACGCCGACTCGTACGCCGACAAGCTGCTGGCGGCCATGCGCAACCAGTTCGGTGGGCACGCAATCAAGCAGGAGTGAGCACTACGGATACCCAGAGTGATGCCGGCTCCGACCGTGTGCGCTGGATCGGCGCTGCCGACGCCGCGACACTGCGGCAGGTCGCGTACCGGCGCATTCTCGACGCCGCCGCGCGCGCGATTGAGCGGCGCGGCCGGTTCCTCATCGTGCTCGCCGGCGGCAACACGCCGCGCGGCGTCTACCGGATGCTATGCACTGCGGACACCGACTGGTCCCGCTGGCAGGTGTACTTCAGCGACGAGCGCTGCCTGCCGGTGGACGCCGCCGCGCGCAATAGCCGGATGGCTGCCGATACCTGGCTCGATCAGGTGTCAATTCCGCGAGACCAGATCCACGCGATTCCCGCCGAACTCGGCGCGGGCGCGGCGGCGCTCGCCTATGCGAAAACGTTGCGCGGCGTCGGTGACTTCGACCTGGTGCTGCTCGGTCTCGGCGAGGACGGCCACGTCGCCAGCCTGTTTCCGAACCATGACTGGGGCATCAACTGGGGTGCCACGGAAGTGTTGGCCGTGTTCGATGCGCCCAAACCACCGCCGCAGCGGGTGTCGCTGAGCGCAACGCGCTTGAGTCGGGCGCGCGCTGTGCTGTTCCTGGTCGACGGCGAATCCAAGCGCGCTGCGGTGGCGAGATGGCGCATGGGTGCCGGCATTCCGGCTCGCGCCATCCGCCCACAAGTTGGAGTCGATGTGTTGGTGGCAGCGGCGCTCTTGCCCACCGGCGTCAACGAGATACGCTAGCGCGCTGGCGTGCATCCGGTGGCGTGCATCCGGTTTTAACCGTCGTCAGCACGGCGCCGTCTCCTCGGGCGTTGGATCGTGCCAGCCTACCGCGCTGATCACGATGTCCGCTGCCGCCGGCGGTCCCCAGCTACCCGGCTCATATTCACTCACCGGTTCGGTGCTGTCAGGGCCCGAATTAAGTACCGGGTCGATCACTCGCCATGCCGCTTCCACGCAATCATCACGGGTGAACAGCGACTGATCGCCGCGCAGCGCATCGCGCAGCAGGCGCTCGTACGGCAATGTTGCGCTGCGTGGCTGATGGCGGGCGATCAGTTCGACCGGCTCGCCGCGCATTTCCTCGCCGTGTTGCTTGACTCGCGCACCCACCGAGATCGTCACCTCGGGGCTGAGTCGGAAGCGGAAATAGTTTGAGGTCGCCGGACTGACCGCGTCGAAGATCGCCAGCGGTGGGCACTTCAGATTCACCATCACTTCGGTCGTGGTGACTGGCAGACACTTGCCGGCGCGAATGTAAAACGGCACGCCGGCCCAGCGCCAAGTGTCGATGTGCAGACAGAGGGCGGCGAAAGTCTCGACCCGGGACGCTGTCGCCACGCCTTTCTCATCACCATAGCCGCGGTACTGGCCGCGCACCACCTGGGCCGGATCCAGCGGTCGCATTGCCTGGAACAGCCGTAGCTTCTCGGCATGCATGGACTCCGGATCGTGTCCGATCGGGGCATCCATCGTCAGCAGCGCGATCACCTGCAGCAGGTGATTCTGCACCACGTCGCGGATGGCGCCAACTTCCTCATAGAATGCGCCACGCCCTTGGACACCAAAATCCTCGGCCATGGTGATCTGCACATTGTCGATGTAATGGTGGTTCCAGATCGGATCGAGGAAGGCATTGGCGAAGCGAAAGTACAGCAGATTCTGTACAGCTTCCTTGCCGAGGTAGTGATCGATGCGAAATACCGCCGACTCCGGGAAGACCTCGTGGAGCGAGCGGTTGAGGGCCTGCGCGGAGGCGAGATCACGACCGAACGGTTTTTCGACGACGGCGCTGGCATCCCTGGCGCAACCGGACTGCGCCAGGCCCTGGACCACGGTGCCGAATGCACTGGGTGGAATGGCGAGGTAGTGCAACGGGCGCGCGCTGTCGCCCAGCGCCTGCTTCAGCTGCTGGTAGGTCGCTGGATCGCGGTAGTCGCCGTCGACATACTTCAATTGCGCCGATAGCCTGGCAAACGCCTCGGTGTCGACGCCGCCGTTGTGCTCGAGGCTGTCGCGCGCATGCTCACGGAACCGGTCAAGGGTCCAGCCGGCGCGGGCCACCCCGATGATCGGTATATTCATCTGTCCGTATTGGATCATCGCCTGCAGCGCCGGAAAGATCTTTTTGTACGCCAGGTTGCCGGTGGCGCCGAAGATAACCAGGACGTCCGAACTGATTGTGGTCATGTCGTTTCCGTTTCTCCAGGATTGCCATCGGCGCGTCGCGGTGACGGTGGTGACGGTATCGCAGGCTGCGCGGTTGACGTCATCATGGTTGACGTCATCATGAGCGTACCGGGACGGTTGATTGTCACCTCGACCGCGTGCTCGCGCTGGTCGTCGACCAACAGAATGCCCTGATCGCCCTGATCGATGCCGTTGAGCGTAGTCCTGATAGCGGCCATGCCGTCCGCCACCACTGTCTGCACGACCACGATCCGATAAACCGTGATGCCATAACGGTAGTTGAGCGAGTATGTCGTCCAGTCCTCTGGCAGGCACGGCGTGATGTGCAGCCGGTCAGCCTTCCGCGTGAGGCCCAGCAGCGACTCCACGATCAACCGGTACAGCCAGCCCGCCGCGCCGGTGTACCAGGTCCAGCCGCCGCGGCCGGTATGTGGCGGCAAGGCGTAGACATCCGCGGCGACGACATAGGGTTCGGCCTTGTAGGTGGCGACATCCTGCATGGACTGCCCGTGGTTAACCGGGTTGATCAGTGCCAGCAGCTCCCAGGCGCGATGGCTGTCGCCCAGGCGCGCGAACGCCATCGTCGCCCATACCGCCGCGTGCGTGTACTGACCGCCGTTCTCGCGCACGCCGGGGACATAGCCCTTGATGTAGCCGGGGTCGAGCGCCGAGGTGTCGAACGGCGGGTCGAGCAACTGAATCAGACCCTGTCCGGGGTTCGATCCGCGCCGCACCAGGCGCCGATCCAGTGCCGCCATCGCCGTACGCGAGCGGTCGGCATCGCCGGCGCCCGACAGCACCGACCAACTCTGCGCGATCGAATCGATCGTGCATTCGGTATTCGCCGCCGAGCCGAGCGCCGTGCCGTCATCGAACCAGGCGCGACGGTACCACTCACCGTCCCAGGCATGTTGCGCGATGTTCACGCGCAGTTGTTCCGCTTCCTCGCGACAACGTGTGCCGAAGACGGGATCGTCGTGCCGGCACGCCAACTCGGCGAATGACATCAGCACCTCATAAAGGAAGAAGCCGAGCCACACGCTTTCGCCCTTGCCGTGGATGCCAACCAGGTTCATGCCGTCGTTCCAGTCGCCCGAGCCCATCAAGGGTAGGCCATGCTCACCAAAGCGCAGCCCATGCAGGATTGCGCGCACGCAATGCTGGTAAAGACTGGCCTGTTCCACGGTGTGTCCGGGCAGGTCGTAGTAGGACTCCTCGGTGGCATCGAGCGCACGGCCCGCAAGGAAAGGCGCGGTCTCGTCGAGCACGCCAGTGTCTCCGGTGCTCAACACGTAGCGGCAGGTCGCCAGCGGCAGCCACAGGTAGTCGTCCGAGCAGCGCGTGCGTACCCCGCGCCCCTGCGGTGGATGCCACCAGTGCTGCACGTCGCCCTCGGGATACTGGCGTCCCGCCGCCCGCAGCAGATGGTCGCGCAGCAGCTGTGGCTCCGCGTGCACCAGCGCCATCGCGTCCTGCAACTGATCGCGGAAGCCGAAGGCGCCGCCCGATTGGTAGAAGCCGCTGCGCGCCCAGAGACGGCAGGCCAGCGTCTGGTAGACCAGCCAGCCGTTGGTCAACACATTCAGGGCTGGATCGGGCGTCTCAACCTGCACGGCGCTCAGCGTGTGCTTCCAGTATTGCCGGACCTTTTCGAGCGCGTTGCGCGCCGAGCCGGTTCTCCGGAAGCGCTGCGCCAGCTGGCGCGCCTGGTCGAGATCGCGCCCGGCGCCGAGCCGGAAGATGATTTCGCGCTCCTGCCCATCGGCTAGCTCGAACGGAACCTGGATCGCGCCACAGGGATCCAGAGCCGCGCCGAGCCGACCGGAAAGCCGCGTGCCGGTCATCGCGTCCGGACTCTGGAGCGAGCCGTTGCGGCCGAGGAACTCGGTGCGATCACCACTCAGGGTGCGCGCTACATCGTCGACGTCGAAGAAGGCGACACGCCCGGCGAATTCGGTGTTATAGCTATTGCGCGCGAGCAGAGCGCCGCTGGCGGGGTCGATCTCGGTGACCACGTGCAGCGCGGATTTTGACCTCAGGTCGCCGAGCACCCATTCGACGTAGCCGGTAGCGGAAAGCCGCCGGGTCCGACCCGATCCGTTGCGCACTTTCAGCACGGAGAATTTGACCGACTCCTCCAGATCGACGTAGACCCACAGCTCCGAGCGGATGCCACCACTTGTGTGTTCGAACACGCTGTAGCCAAAGCCATGCCGGCTGAGGTAAGGCATCGCCCCGGAGGTCGGCAGCGGCGTTGGCGACCAGAAGTGCCCGCTTTCTTCGTCACGCAGGTACAGTGCCTCGCCGCCAGTTGCGCCAATCGGGTCGTCGCTCCAGGGCGTCAACCGAAATTCATGGGCGTTCTCGCTCCAGGTGTAGGCGAGGCCGCTCTCGGACACGACCGTGCCGAAGTTCGGATTCGCCAACACATTCACCCAGGGCGCCGGTGTTCTGTGTGTCTGCGCGGTGGTAATGATGTACTCGCTGCCATCGGCGGCGAAGCCCCCGAAGGTGTTGCCGAGTATGAGGTCAGGTCGCGGCGCGTCGGGCGCCGCCGCGGGCTCGGCGCGATGGGTGCGGGTGGGCGCCAACCGCGCCAGTCGCTTGTCCGCAAGACCCCGGCGGTTGACCTGCTCCTCCAGGGTGCCGCGGTCGTCGGCGATGATCACCCGCGCGACCGATTGCAAGAGGATGCTGTCCTCGCTCGAGATCTGCTCGGCCGAGCGCACGAAGATGCCGCCGGGGCGGTCGATCGGCTGGGCTTCGATGCCCGTAGCGATCAGCCCCATGATCTCGTTGTGCAGTTGCTGCCGGTAGCCGCCGTGATCTTCATTCCAGATCACCAGATCGACCGCCAGGCCTTTCAGATGCCAGTAGCCGTGGCACTGGATCAATTGCCGCGCGAGATCGATGTGGGCGCTGTCCGCGATCCTCAGCAGCACGATTGGCAGGTCGCCGGAAATGGCGTAGCCCCAGAGCCCGGACTGCCCGCGCCGGTTCTGCATCAGCACACCGGCTTCGGCGCGCAGCGAGGCGTTCGCGTAAACAACGGAACTGGCAAGGCGACGGTAGAGCTGCGCATCGGCTTCGCTGGCGTTGATCTGCCGCAGCGTCACGCCGCCATGGGTCCAGGCGAGATCCAGGACCCGGTCGGCGAGATGACGGTCCCGATATTTCTCGACCAGCGCCATGCATGCCGCGCGGCTGTCCGCGGCGCCGGTCACCCAGTCGACGGTTGTCGATTGTTCCGCCTCCAGTGTAATTTGGCAGCGGATCGCGACGATGGGATCAAGTACCGAACCCGCGGTGCCAGACAGCGCGCCCGCATCACGCATCGCCTGCGGTGCAACGACGGTATACCCGCGACCGATGAAGCGCATGCGATCAGTCTCATAGGAAACTTTGCCGACAGAGGTCCCGTTCGCCGCGAGCAGGTGAAACATCCAGGGCGTCTGTTCGCCGACGGAGCGAGGCCGCCGCGTGCAGAGAATCGCGCGGCGCTCGCCGATGATCTCGGTTTGCACGAACAGGTTGCCGAAGGCGGTCTGCATCGCGTCCGCCGCCGGTGCCGCGAGCACCACTTCCGCATAGCTGGTGACTTCGATGGTGCGGCGCGTGCGCGAGCGATTGGTGAGACGCAGCCGGCGCAACTCGATGTCGTCTTCCGGGGAGACGACGATCTCGGTATAGGTCTCGATATCCTGGTCGCGGCGACGATACTCGGCGCGCCCTCCGGGGAACATCGCTGTGTAGCTATCCGCCCATTTTAGCGTCGGCTGGTGCGTGGCCGACCAGAACTCGCCGCTGTCCAGGTCGCGGAGGTAAAGGAAGCTGCCCCAGTTGTCGCAAGTACTGTCCTCGCGCCAGCGCGTGACCGCCAGTTCTTTCCAGCGGCTGTAGCCGCCGCCGGCGTTGGTGATCATGACCTGGTAACGGCCGTTCGACAGCAGCTGCACTTCGGGTATCGGCGTGTTCGCGCCTAGGGTGGCAAGCACTGAGGTTGCCGCGGCATCCGTGAAAGCACTACCGCCCGGATGTTCCGCTGCGCCGTTCTGGAATACGGAGTTCTTCGGAATCCGCTCTTGCAGCAGCAACAGGGTGGCCTGGAACGCCGGATCCGCTTCGAAGCGTCGCTGCATCGGTCTGTCGAGTAACACGGAGGCCAGCGCCAGCAGGCTCATACCCTGGTGGTGGGCCATGAACGAACGCACAATGACATTCGATTGGCCACGCGCCAGACGCGACGACGTGTAGTCGATGGCTTCAAAGAAGCCGTAGCGACCTTCAAAGCCGCTGGCCGCCAGTCGCTGCAAGTTTTCGCAGGCCGCTTCGGGCACCACCATCAGGGCCAGCGCGGACGCATAGGGCGCGATGACCATATCCTCGGCCAGGCCGCGTTTCAGTCCCAGGCCGGGCACGCCGAAGGCGTGATATTGATAGTTGAGGCTCGCATCGACGGTGTTGTAGCCCGATTCCGACACGCCCCAGGGCAGGCCAAGCTGGTTGCCCTGGGCGATCTGCCGTGCGACCGCCACGCGGCAGGTCTGGTCGAGCAGCGTGCCGTCATAGGTTGGCATCACCAGCAACGGCATCAGGTACTCGAACATCGAGCCGCTCCAGGACACCAGGATAGGTTCGCCACCCGCGATCGTCAGCAAACGGCTCAAGGCAAACCAGTTTTCCTGCGGCAGCTGTCCCTGCGCAATGGCGACAAAGCTGCACAGTCGCGCTTCCGAGGCCAGCAGATCGTAGTAGCTGATATCGCGGCGGAACTCGTCGACGTTGTAACCGATGGCCAACAGGTGACGGGTCCGGTCGTACAGGAAGTCGAAGGGCATCGCGGCAAATTCGCCGGCTTCCCGCGCCAGCTGCTCGATCGCCGCGATGCGCACCGCTGCGCGCTCGCCTGCCAGCGCGATCAGGCTGCGAAGTTCGGTCATCCACTGCTGTTGCTCTGGTGTCAGTCCCGCGCGGAGTCTGGCGTCGATGGCCGCCAGTAACTTGGCGGCTTCGAGATCACGCAGTGTCGGCATTTCCTGAAACTCGGAAAACTCGTCGAGGCCTTGCGGAGCAGCAGACAGAAACAGCCAGGGCGTCAGAAACTTCAGCTCGTCAAGCGCGTCCTGGCATTGCCGATTGAAAGCGGTTAACCACACAGCCGCCTCGCTTTCAGGTGCCGTCTCAATGTCGGTGGCACCGCTGGCCACCGATTCAAGAGCCCGCTTCACTGCTGGCAGTGTTGCCGGCGGTGAAGCGCGGGTGGCGTCCAGTAGCGCTTTCACGCGGACCAAGGGCGCCTGATTTTCCTTTGCCGTGGCGTCGGCGAGGATGCCAAGCGCGTCGGCCAGTCCGTCGAACAGACGCGCACTGACAGTTTGCTGATCGGGTAGGCCCAGCAGACCCGCGCGCAGCGTCAGCAGATGGCCCGCGAGGTTGCCGCTGTCCACCGACGAGATGTAGCGGGGCGGCAGCGGCTGTAGAGACAGCGTGTCGTACCAGTTGTAGAAATGCCCCTGATACCGCTCCAGCGCGGTCATCGTGCCGAAGGC
>JBPPNE010000038.1:0-3492 GCA_051306415.1 Porticoccaceae bacterium | reverse complement strand
GGCCGGAATCCGGCCGATTTAGCGAATTAAGCCACTGCATCAGATGAGATTGACTACGTCTGGCCGCAAAATGGCCGGGTTGCTGCGGAGTGGTCAGAGTGGTTTTTCAGTGAAAAGGGGGTTTATACTTCCTATACTTGACACCGCTTTACCGCATTCGATCACCTCACCGAGGTTTTCATGGCCTATGATGCGGCCGGACTCTAAGCTCGTGCGACCTTCGTACATGTGCAGATCCGAACCGCAGATGTTGGTGGTGGTGATGCGCACCAGCACATCGGTCGGTTGCTCGATTTCCGCGTCGGGTACTTCTTTCACGCGCACGTCACGCGGCCCGTTGTAAACAATAGCTTTCATCGCTGATTATCTCGCTAAAGAGTTAAAGAAATATTTACCGTGTGTTCGGGCGCGATTACTCAATTCTCAATTACCGAATGCCTTACGCAAGCGTTGCCCGGCGTAGCTCTGCGCGTCCTGCGCATCTTTGACCACCGCGGCCATTCCGAAGAATTCATGCGTGACACCTTCATAGTTGCGACGCTCTACTTGCACGCCGGCTTTTTTCAAGGCTGCTTCGAGCATCACGCTGTCGCTCAACAGCGGATCGATTTCGGCATTGATGAGGGTCACCGGCGGCAGTCCCGATAGATTGGCAGCCACCAGATTCATACGAGGATCCTTCAAGTCAGCGGCGTTACGCGCTGCGTGCCCGAAGAACCACTGCATCATCGTTTTATTGAGCGGCTTGGCCATCGCGTGCTGGTTATACGATTCGGTGTCAGTTCCGGTCTGCGCAATGGGATACACCGACAGTATGTGCAGCGGCATCTGCACTTTAGCATCCCGCGCCGCAATCGCCGTAGCCAAAGCCAGCCCCCCGCCCGCACTCTCACCCGCCAGCGCCATGCGTTTAGCGTCACCCTTGATCGACGCTGCGTTCTGTAGCGCCCATTGATACGCTGCAAAGCTGTCGTCCCACGACGCGGGGAATTTATTTTCAGGTGCGAGGCGATAATCGACCGATATCACGATCGCGTTTGCCTGCTTGGATATACCGCGCGCACCGCCGTCATAGACTTCCTTGTTGCCGATCACCCAGCCGCCACCGTGGAAATACACGATCACCGGAAAAGGGCCGTTTCCCGCCGGCGTATAAATGCGTGCGGGAATGGATCCGGATGCACCGGGAATCGAACGATCGTTGTGCGTAACGCCTGGAACGAGGTCGGTCGGTGTGGTGCTGCGCTTTTGCGCCTTGAGAACAGACATCACCGCATCGGTGGGCGTGGGTCCCGAGCGTGCCGCTTTGGGATCCAGTTTCTCAAGCGGTTTGGGACCGAGCGCCGCATGCGCATCCAGCACCGCCTGCATGTCTGCATCCACGCGCACACCGGAGGGCGCTTTGCCCTTGTCTGCCGCGGAAACCGCGCCTGCAAGTGCGACGCAAATCGCGCTCAGCACGAAAACTGACTTTTTCATAACGTGTGTCCTCTGGGAAATTGGGGTTAATCGATGGATGCTGCAGGCGTGAGTTGCAGCTAACGCGCCGCTGTCGCGCGGCAGGCATGCGCCCACGGACACCCTCATATAAAATTTTGTTAAATAAATATAGGCTTTGCGTAGGAAAATGTCACCGTTATCGGAACCTAACCAGAACTAAATTGGTCTTGTAGTGTGATTGTACAGCGAATGATGTCGAAAACTTCAACTAACGACTCAAAAAACGCTCAAAAAATTTAGGCCGATGACGTCTTTTGACCGACCTAAGTAATTTCGAAACGAAGTTTCAAACACGTAAAGAGCTGTAGGCCCGCTTCCCACCACTGCTAAATTGCCTAATTTATACGTCATGTATTTAATTCCCTGCCGTGACCGAAGATTCCCCATACATACGTTGATGCTGCAACATTCGCATGAGAAATAAAGACCTCCCCCAATAATCTGACCATGCGGCCATGAATGAACTGAATGACATCCCGTCTCCCCCTGCCGCCGATCTCTTTTACCTGCAGGCAGAACTGCGCCAGATCATCATATCACCGGGCCATGACTACTGGGGACGCCAAGGCGAAGGCCGGATGCAGGCGGGCGTGAAACTATGCGATGAGATCGAGTGCGTCGCCGGCAAAGGACTGGTGGGCGATCGTTATTTCGGTTTTCGCCCCGACTTCAAAGGCCAGGTGACGTTCTTCGACTACAGCGTTTACGAAGAGATCAAACGGACATTCAACCTCCCAAAGCTGCCGCCATCCGTGTTTCGACGAAATCTGGTCATTGCCGGTATGAATTTGAAATTCCTTATCGGTAAGAAATTCTCGTTTCAGGGCATCCAATTTGAGGGTTGTCAGGAATGCACTCCCTGCGCTTGGATGGACCGCACCGTGGCCGAGGGAGTTCAGGCGTTCATGAAGGTCAACGTTCGCGGCGGTCTGCGGGCCAAGATTTTAACTTCCGGGATTTTGCGGCGAGACACTTGAAATGCGGCCCCTGCTCGATGACTTCGCAAAAAACCGCAATCCCTTCGCGAACCGGCTGCGAAGCGCTGTGGACGCCGGCCAATATCGTCGCCGATGCCATCGACAAGGTGCGCGCCGAGGTGGGCGCTGACGGCATTCTGCTGGGATTGTCGGGCGGGGTGGATTCGTCCGTGGTCGCCGCGCTGTTGCACCGCGCCGTCGCCGACCAGCTCACCTGCGTGTTCGTCGACAACGGCCTGCTGCGCCAGCACGAGGGCGACCAGGTCATGGACATGTTTGCCCGCAACATGGGCGTGCACGTGGTGCGGGTCGATGCCGAGATCCAGTTCTTTGAGCGACTGCGGGGCGAAGCGGACCCCGAGCGCAAGCGCAAGATAATCGGCAACACCTTCATTGATATTTTCGACGCCGAGTCAGCACGTCTGAAGGATGTTCACTGGCTCGCGCAGGGCACCATCTACCCCGACGTCATCGAATCCGCCGGCGCCAAAACCGGCAAGGCCCATGTCATCAAATCCCACCATAATGTCGGTGGCCTGCCCGAGCACATGAAACTCAAGCTGGTGGAGCCGCTGCGGGAGCTGTTCAAGGACGAAGTGCGCAATATCGGGCTGGAACTCGGGCTGCCCCACGACATGGTCTACCGTCATCCGTTTCCCGGCCCGGGGCTGGGCGTGCGCATTCTCGGCGAAGTGAAGAAAGCCTACGCCGACCTGCTGCGCGAGGCGGACGCCATCTTCATTGACGAACTGCGCGCCGCCGGTCTTTACCACCAGGTAAGCCAGGCATTTGCGGTGTTTCTGCCGGTGAAATCCGTCGGCGTCGTCGGCGATGCCCGCCGCTACGAGCACGTCATCGCGCTGCGCGCGGTGGAGACCATCGATTTCATGACCGCGCGCTGGGCGCATCTGCCCTACGAATTCATCGAAAAAGTATCGAACCGCATCGTCAACGAAATAGCGGGTATTTCCCGTGTGGTTTACGATGTATCGAGCAAGCCGCCGGCGACGATTGA
>JBPPNE010000037.1:0-2443 GCA_051306415.1 Porticoccaceae bacterium | reverse complement strand
ATCGCGGAGATTCAACTGGGGCTGTTGCGCAAGCGGCTGGCCGAGCGTGAGCTTGCGCTGGAGTTGAGCGATGCGGTGATGGACAAGCTCTGCGAGGCCGGCTTTGATCCGGTGTATGGCGCGCGTCCGCTCAAGCGTGCTATCCAGCAGTTGGTGGAAAATCCCCTGGCGCAGGCGGTATTGGCGGGCACCTTTGCGCCGGGCGATACGATCAGCGCCGAGCTCAGGGAAGGCAACCTGGTGTTTTCTCCCCGGCACTGATCCATGGCCTTGGCTTCCGGCGGATTTCAGCGGGCTAGTAGGCCAGTTGGAATCTTGCCTGGAAGGCATCCAGATCCTTGCCGTCAACGGGGCCCTGCTCGATATCCAGCACCTTCACATAGTTGGTGCTGATGCGCAAAAAGGGATTCAGATACCAGTTGAGCGCGAAGGTGGCATTGCGCTCCTTGCCGCCATTCACTTCCGGCACGCATTGACCACTCTGCAATACCGGGCTGCCGTCGTTCAAATCGATCTCGGCAAGCCGCAGCGCAATTTCCCAGGCGCCAATGCCGCCCTGATCGATGTTGCGGGCCGGCTTGATGCCGTCGAACAGTCCCTTGTCGCCTTTGTAAGTGCGTTGTTCACCGGTCAGCATCCAGCTAGTCTGCGCGTACCAACCGCTGAGATCGACAGCCGATTTGCCGTTATTGCGCTGGATTTGGCTGTCCATGTACTCGGCATTGACGTTGAGCGCCTGCCAGCTCGCACCCAGTTCGAGCCCCGTCAGTTCCAGCTGATCGACATCGACAATGCCGGTGGCGCCGGTGTCCACCAGGCGGGTCTCGATGACGTTGGATTCCGGTTTGCTGCGCAGCCGCACCCCTTCTGTCGCAGTGGTGGATGACAGGATGACGTTGTTCCGGGTGGGCTCCCGCAGACTGTAGGCGACGCCAAAATGCAGCGTGGCGCCGGGTTCGATCCAGGGTGCCCAGGTGGTGCGCAGGCTCATGCCACCGCCTTCATCGCTGATATTGCTGGGCGTATTCGACAACTGTTCCCCAAAGGCCATGACAGCCGCGCTCCAGTGGTTCTGCCCGGCGGAGAGCATCGCGCCCGGTGCGCGCGAATTGGTAAAGGCATTGGGTAGCGAGCGCTCCATTAAGGTGAGGGATTTGTCGGCCATGAGCGATTCGTGGCTGAACGGAATCTTGAAATGGCCGACGGTGAGCAGAATGGGCCAGCGTGGCTGGAAGCCAAGATAGGCGACATAGCCATCGGTGATCTGGGCGCTATTGGCAAAATCGACTTCGGTCTTGTAATCCCAGTTGGTCAGGAACGTACCGCTCAAGGAGAGGCGAGCGCGGCGGAATTCGCTGCCGGAATTGGCGATGTCGCGGCCGGCAGAGTCCTTGATGTTGCTGTCGTAACTCGCCGCGTCCATTTGCAGCAAAGTGCCGAGCTGGGCGGAGAAACTTTTGTCAGGGCTGACCACCTTGAGGCCGTCGCTGGTGTCGATGGTTGGCTGTTTGCTCTGTGCGGCCTTGATTTGGGCATACTCCTCGGCAGTGATAACGCCTTTTTTTGCGAGTATTTCTGCGATCATATCGACGGCAAATATGCTTGTGCTGGTGGCGAGAAGAAAACTCGCGAGCAGTGCTTGCGTGGCTGCCCTGTATTTATTCGAGTTGCGCATTGAAGAAATCTCCGGTGATGAATAAAAAATGGCAGTCGCCGCGCCAAGCGCCGTGTCTCCCATTTTCAATATAGCCGTAAAAATATATCGAATCGTTGATCTTGACGTTGTTGTCCGAAATATGTAACGGTATACAGCGAAACAAGAGCCCGTTCACGCTCCCGCGGAACCTGCAAAATTCAACCCGTTGTTGTCGGGAGAATCCGTCATGATCCATGGCTCGGTTGTCGCTGCTTCGGTTATCGCTGTTGCCATCGGCAGAGGCTGGAAGTTACCCGCCCGCCGCACGCTGAGCCGTGCGCTCGCCCTGGCAGGATTGCTGCTGGTTGCGACAGCGGCGATAGCGGGAGAAGTGACGCTGTACGCGGCGGCGAGTCTGACCGCTGTGTTGACCGAGCTCTCTGACAGCTATCAGAAGCAACACCCGGACATCGTCATCAAGCGCTCCTTTGCTGCCTCCTCAACGTTGGCGAGACAAATCGAAAACGGCGCGCCGGCGGAACTGTTCATTTCGGCGGACAGCGACTGGGGCGATTACCTCGAACAGCGCGGCCTGTTGCTGACGGCTACGCGCAAGAATCTGCTCCGCAATGAGCTGGTGTTGATCGCACCCACGGAGCAGCCGGTCGAGTTGACACTCGATCGATCATTCGACTTTTCGGCCAGTTTCAGTGGGCACCTCTGCACCGGTGAACCCGACCATGTGCCGGTTGGCAAGTACGCCAAACAGGCCTTGAGCCATTACGGCTGGTGGGACGGCATCGCGTC
>JBPPNE010000036.1:0-2906 GCA_051306415.1 Porticoccaceae bacterium | reverse complement strand
GGCCGGAATCCGGCCGATTTAGCGAATTAAGCCACTGCATCAGATGAGATTGACTACGTCTGGCCGCAAAATGGCCGGGTTGCTGCGGAGTGGTCAGAGTGGTTTTTCAGTGAAAAGGGGGTTTATACTTCGCTTGTTTCAACTGTACTGCTGTCCTGGCTCCTACATGACACCTAGCAGCCAGAGGGCCGTTGATGCCACTTGCAGGAAAGCCCGGGAAACCCCCGCCGTTTCTAGCTCTGCGCCAATATCGCCGATGAGAAAAAGACTTGACACAGGAGTTTTTAAGTCCCTTGCGTCTACCTGTTTCGCCACCCGGGCGAGATGTGGTCTCTACCGATAAGAAGGAAATTTATTCGTGTGTTAACAAGATTCAACAGCTGAAATTCCACAGTTAACTCCTAACTCCCAAAGCCCCCTTGGCGATGAGTGACAACCAACCGTTGGGGGGCCGTTGCGCGGCATTATAAACTCCATCTGGCAAGTCGTCCTGACAGCCGGCCCGCACTGAACGTCCAGCTGCCCGGACGCGTATCTGGCTTCTCCCGCTAGCGTATGCCTCCGGCTCTGGGACGGCCCGTCGCGCCAGGCGTGGTTGTGGGTCCTGAACGGCTTGATCAACCAGTGAGTCACCGGCACAACGCCGACGCCGCCCATGCCGAGATCATCGCCGCCTGCGAGCGCTATCTTGCGCAAGAACCGAAGAATATCGCTGCACGCCAAAGCGCCACGTCGCTTGGCGTCGCCGCGGCAGGCGTCGTTTTAGCCCCGATCGGCCGGTGCCCGATCAATGCCACCGCCATTTTCCTGTGTCGGCGCGGTGTAGCAAGCGAGCAACTGACCGCCCGTCGCGGGTTCCTCACGGTCGTAATAAAGCGCCTCCAGCTGTAAATCGTAGGGTGGATTCAATACCGGCCCTTTTACGACGGCAGCAAACTCATCGCCCCCCAACAGGCGACACGCCGTGGTCAGATAGAGCCTGTCTAGGACACGGCCGGCCAGCAACGCATGCAGAACGCGCGGTCCCGCTGCCGAGTAAATCAGCTGATGGCCGCGAGCCGCCAGCGTTGCGATGACGATGCGACCATCGACACCACTGCCTTCGCCCGTTCCCACGACCTCCACACCCCGCTGGCGCAAAGCGTCGATCTTCGCGCGATCGGCCGCCGCCGCGGTGAATACCAGCACCGGCTGTCGGTGGGGGTCGAGAATATCGGGTAACGGAAAGTCCAGGGTCTCGCTGAGGACCGCAAGCGCCGGCCGCAGCGGCAGGTTATGGGCCTGGCGCCAGCGCTGCAGATCGGCATAGCGATCATCGGTATAGGGCGCCGACAGAATGTCCTGCGCCTTGCCCTGCGCGTACTCGCACAGATAGCGGTCGCTGGTGATGACCACATGCGCCTGCGCTTCGAGCTCCAGAAACAGACGCCAGTCGTGACTGTTGGTCACCGCAGCGGGCACCTCAAGGTGATCGCCGCGTGGCTGTTTCAGCGCGATGCGGCCGTCAAGACTGCTGATGAAGTTGGTATAGACAAAGGGTCGGCCGGAGCCGGTCAACAGATCCAGGCGGTGACTGAGATAAAGGCCTTCGAGCGACAGCTCCATGCCCGGCTGGGGGAATAGTTGCACTACGTTACTCACGGCGCGGCGTCTCCTCAGCGAGTTAATCGGCACTTGGGAGCGACGCCCCAAGCGTACAGCTGGCAGCAGCAGAATTCTATGGCGGCGCCTGTTACTCGCCCTTGTCCTTGCCGTGAACCAAGGCGTGCTCGATCTCGGCGCTGATCTTGCCGCCAACCAAAGCGTCAATGCGCTAGGGTACAGCCATGTCAGCAGCACGATTATCGCGGAGTGTAGTCAGTTGGTTTGCGAACAACAACCTTGTCGCCGAAAGTAAGCCGAAACGCGGTGGCGGATCGGATCGGTCACGTACGCCCGCGAGGGCGGGGACTGATTTCAAAAACGGCGACGGCGTTCGCGCCGCAGAGTTGGAACAGTGGCCACATTTCACGCTCGCTTGTCCGGGGTGAACCCCAAAATCTTCATCGCCGATGACAGGCCCTTAGCCGACTCACGATAGCCGTCCCAAGGGGTATTTCCGTGATCGAGACGGGTGTGGATGTTGCCAACGGTCCAGTGCGCCCCGCTGCTGATCTTGTTAACCTCGCTCCAACCGATCGGCACCGACACGCCGAGCCCGGGCCGGGCTCGCGCAGACCAGGCGCAGACCGTCGTCGCACCGAAGCCATTGCGTAGATAATCGATAAATATCTTGCCCACCCTGTTGCGTGGTCCGCTTTTGGCAACGAACCGCATGGGCAGTACGCCGGTCAGATGCTCAACGATTGCGCGCGAGAAGTCTTTGATGGTGACCCAAGCGTAACGCTTCGCGATCGGCACTACCACTGGTGACCCCGGCAAAGCGGGGCAAAGGGAACAAGGCTGAAGTATCGGATGAACCGCCAACGCCCGCCGAGCGCCGAGCATCGATGACTTGGGCGCAACGCCTGAAGCGGGTGTTCAATATCGACCGCTCCTGCGCATCCTTGCGCCCGCGGCATTAGTGCATCCCTTCACGTCACATCGAGACCTGCCGGGAATGCGGCGGCGCCATGAAAGTCATTGCCTGTATCGAAGACCCGGTGGTGATCCAGAAGATCCTGAATCACTTGAAGGAAAAGGGTGAATATCAGAATGCGTTTCGGTTGCCCGAGAGTCGCGGCCCGCCGCAAACGAGCTTATTTGGGTAAGAAAAATCTGTTCGTGAATAACGAGGACGTTGCCGGCGACACCAGGCAAGGGTGGCGCTCGGCTGACGGTTTGGTTTGAGAGGGTCACAGGGCCGGAATCCGGCCGATTTAGCGAATTAAGCCACTGCATCAGATGAGATTGACTACGTCTGGCCG
>JBPPNE010000035.1:0-57020 GCA_051306415.1 Porticoccaceae bacterium | reverse complement strand
ATGCCCGCCGTGTCGATCAACGTATAACTCTTGCCATCGCGCTCATAATTGATGTGGATGCTGTCGCGCGTGGTGCCGGGTTCGTCATACACCACCACCCTATCTTCGCCCAGCAGGCGATTCACCAGCGTCGACTTACCCACGTTGGGACGGCCGACAACAGCCATCTTGATGCCGCTAGCTAGGGAGGAAATATCTGCTGGAGCTGGCGGTATGCCCGCGATTACGGCCTCTACCAGCGCCTTGACCCCGCGACCGTGGGTCGCGGTGGTGGCGTGCAGTGCTGCAAAACCAAGGCTGTAAAAATCGAACAGTGCGGTATTCGGATCCAGCCCATCGATCTTGTTGACTACCAGATAGACCGAGGCCGCCTTTGGCCGCAGGTAATTCGCAATGGCTTCATCGGTCGGAGTCAGGCCATCGCGGGCGTCGACCATGAACAGAATGGCGTCGGCCTCCTCCATCGCGCGCATGGATTGGCTGGCCATGGCGGCATCGAGGCCTTCTTCCGTACCCGTGATCCCACCGGTATCGACGAGCACAAATCGGCGGCCGAGCAGCTCGCCCTCGCCATACTGCCGATCCCGCGTCAAACCGGGATAGTTGGCGACGATGGCATTACGGGTCCCGGTCAAGCGGTTGAACAGCGTGGATTTGCCCACATTGGGGCGGCCAACAATGGCGATTACGGGGAGCATGGGGAGTCTGCATTGCCAAGCGACGCCGCTGACGCGGCTGAGGCCGCATTTTACACTAGCGCGCCCGGCAAGCCGCTAGGCGCATGGAGTTTCCGTGCACTGGATTGCGGACTTCCCCGCGCGATGAGTCGGCAAACCTAAAGGCCGAGCTGACGGGCCGCCAGGTCGCGCATGATTTCCTCCGAGCCGCCGCCGATGGCGTTGACGCGGACCTCCCGATAGATGCGTTCAACCTTAGTGCCGCGCATGAACCCCATGCCGCCAAAGATCTGCACGGCTTCGCGCGCGCAATACTCCATGGTTTCGGTGGCCTGGATTTTCAGCAGGCTCAGCTCGGTCACCGGCCTTTCGCCCTGCTGCATTTTCCATGTCGTGGTTTCGAGAAAGGCCTGGGTGGCGAGAATGCGTTTGGCCATTTCCGCCACCTTGTGGCGGATGACCTGGTGATCCAGCAAGCGGCTGCCGAACGTTTTGCGCTGCCGCGCCCAGGCGACGGCCTCGTCCATGCACACCATCGCGAAGGCATTGGCGCTGGCCGCAATGTAAAGACGCTCGGCATTGAAGTTGATCATGATGCCACCGAAGCCTTTGTTCTCCTCACCGATCAAATTGGCGCAGGGCACTTTGCAATCGTCGAAGAATAGCTCGGCGGTATCCGACGCCCACCAGCCCATTTTCTTCAGCTCCCGCTGGGTGAACCCTGGCGTGCCCTTCTCGATCAACAGCAGCGAAATGCCACTGCGACCGGGGCCACCCGTACGCACGGCGGTGGTGAAATAATCGGCGCGGATGCCACTGGTGATGAAGATCTTCGAGCCGTTGACGACATAGTGATCGCCGGCGCGACGCGCGGTGGTCGCGAGGTTGGCGACATCCGAGCCGCCAGAGGGCTCGGTGATCGCGAGGGCGGCTATTTTGTCGCCGCTGATTACCGCCGGAATTACCCGCTGTTTGATCTCATCGTTTGCCAGCGCAACGATCGGTGGCAGGCCGATGGAGTGGCTACTCAAACTCGGATGTACCCCGCCGCCGCCCGCGCGCGCCTGCTCCATCGCGGTGACGATGCCGAAGAAGTAATCGGGCTGGGTGACGCCGCCATATTCCTCTGGGTAACCCATTTGTAACATGCCCACGGCCGCGGCTTTTTTGTACAGCTCGCGCGGGAAGGTGCCCGCCTCCTCCCACTCATCGACAAAGGGCGCGACCTCGCGATCCATGAAGCGGCGCAGCGTCTGCCGCCACGCCTCGTGATCCTCGCCGTAGTATTGACTGGACAGCGGCAGATCAAACCAGGACGTGAAATCTTTCAATGCCATCAGTGGTCTCCCAGCGTTACCGGAATAGCCGGCGCATCAATCGATCAGGGAATGAATCAAGGCAGGCGCAGAGTCACCTGTGCCGGTACGCAGGGATTGTCCTGAGTGCCGATGATAATGGCCAGATCGACAAGCTTGCGCCCCTTGTTGTCTTCGTAGCACTTGGTGACGGTGCCGCCGCCGGACATGGTGTCGCCGGCATAGATGGAGCGGTTCATCGACATCGTGCGTTTGACGATAAAAGCACGGGGGCCGGCCCAATCCGTCGCCACTCGGTCGATAAAGCCTTCGATAGCCATGGTGTTCAGATAGATGGTTTTCTGCCCCTGGCCCTTGGCGTAGTCGGGGTTGTGGTGGCCGGGGAAGTAATCCTGTGTCGCGGCGGCATCGAGGATCACCTTCGCGAAGGGAACTTCCATGGTGACCTGGGTGACACTGTCGCCCTCTTTCACTTCGGCCCAGGTTTTTGATGTTATCGGTTGGGTCACGGGATTACTCCTTGTGCGCATTGAAGCGGAACAGGCTGTTGGTTTGCTCGGCGATCAGCTCGCCTTTCTGATTCGTGAACGTCGCCCGAGTTTTCAGGAAATGTCCGACTCCGAGGCGCGTCGATTTCTCCGGCGTGAGATCGATCAAGCGATCGCTGACAGTGATCCGGTCGCCCAGGAACAGATGCTCGAAAAACTCCGTCGTGGTCGCGACATTGATGACGGTATTGCCCGGCAGCGGCAGGCTTAACGCGCAAAAGTAGTGGCGGCGTTTGGATGTGGGATGCCACTGTAGCGGCATTGCCCAGGTCAGCAGCAGCCCCGGCGGCGCGACGATGCCACCCCACTGCTCCTTGGCGAACGCCTCGTCCCAGTAGCTCAGATTGGCGTCTTCGGTCAAGGAGCAGTAAATCTTGATCATCTCCCAGTTGACGCTGAATTCCGCCTCAGTGGGCTGACCTTCCACATTCAGCTGTTTGAGGGCGTCTTCGTAGGTGCCGTATTGCAGATCAAAAGGCACCTTGGCGGAGCTGGTATCAGGCATGGCTTGTTCTCCCGAGCCGCGTGGTTAATTGAGAGTCGCTTTCGTTGTTATGGCTTCTATTTTCCCGGCACTCGTTTAGCTCGCACTGATCTGATGTCGACGTATCGACGGTGCTTAGGCGGGTTCAAACTGGGGCACTTTCATGTTGCCGCGCTTTTCAAACACAACATTGACTGGCATATCGACCGTCACCGCATTGAAGTCACAATTCACCAGATTGGTCAACATGCGTGGGCCTTCGTCCAGCTCGATGATGGCCAGCACATAGGGCACTTCCGCGTCGAAGGAGGGCATCGGTGACTGGTGAATAACCGAAAAACTGTGCACCACCCCTCGCCCACTCACCGGCTTCCATTCGAGATCCTGATTAAAGCAACTAGGACACCAGACCCGCGGATAGTAGAAAAACGCCGCGCACTGGTTGCAAAACGGCAGCACCAGTTTTTCGCCGCGGCAGTAATCCCAGAACAGCTCGGCGCCGGGCGTGATCTTGGGCAGTGGCTTGGGATTTTCGTTCTGGCTCATGACTGCCGCCCCAGGATCAGTGTTGAATGCTCGCTCATCATGCCGCCATAGGAGTGCACCAGCGCGAGATTGGTTCCGCTCACCTGCCTCTCCGCGCCCCGGCCCATGATCTGGATCGCACCCTCGACGATCATCGACATACCGGAAGCATCGCCGGTGTGGCCGTAGGAGAGTAAGCCGCCATAGGTATTCACCGGCAGATCGCCGCCAGGCCGGGTTCGCCCGGACTGGAACAGCTCCCCGCCTTTGCCCGGCGCGCAAAAGCCGAGCTCCTCGACAAACACCAGGGGATTCACCGTAAAGGCGTCGTAAATCTGTGCCACATCGATATCGCTCGGCGTTACGCCGGCCTCGGCAAAGGCCTTGCGAGCGGCCTTGCCGGCTCCGATGTCGAGCAGATCCCTGGCCTGATGGATATTGCGATGGTTGTGATGCTCACCCATGCCGAGAATATAGGCCGGCTGCGGGTTGATCCGCTTGGCCAGCCGCTCGCTGGTGACGAACACAGCGGCGCCGCCCTCCACGGGAATCGAGCAGTCAAACAGATGAAAGGGTGTCGCGATGGGGCGCGACTTGCGCACCGCTTCCACCGTCAATGGAGCGCCGCCATAGGTGATTGCGTTGGGATTCATCAGCGCCCACTGCCGCGACGACACAGCGACTTCTGCAAAATGTTCCGGAGTGGTGCCGTGAACAAACATATGGCGGCTGGCCACTTGGGCGTACATGGCCGGGATAAAAGTGCCGTAGGGAAATTCGAAGCCCTCGTGGCTGATCATGCGCGCCATCGCCTCGGCGCCGCCACCACCGACCTTGGGAAATTTACCGGCGCCAACGCAGAGCACGCCTTCCGCAAGCCCGGCGCGAATAGCCAGCGTCGCTCGCTGCACCATCAGGCCATAGGTGGAACCGCCGGCGTTGAGGGTTTCGGAAAACACCGGCTGAATGCCCAACTCCTCGTAGAGCTGCTCGTGGGTAAAGATATCCGCCGCGCCGCCGGTGGCCATGCCCGCCGGACAAGCCAGCAAACCGTCGATATCGCCGGGCCGCACATCCCACTCGCGCTGAAATTCGCTGATGACCTTGATGTAAAGGCCGTAGGAATCGAGGTCGGGATAGCGCTGCGGTTTGATCTCGGTAACGGCGGCGATGGCAGCAGTGGTCGCCATAATCTTATCTTCATCGGCAACGCCCGGATGGGCGGGTTCGCCATGTTATGCAACCGGGGCTGGATCAGCAAGACACCCTGTTGAACTCACGTATTGCCGAGGATGTCGGGATGCGGTTCCTGCTTATTTGGAAACCGGCAGCGAAGAACCAACCGGTGCGTACAATCACTGGATTGCCCGCGGCAACAGACACCCCCGCCGGGGCGCATGCCTGTGCTACTGAAACGGCCAGGACTATTTGCCTTTGCGCCATTCAGCGTCTTTTTTGCATCAGCCGGAGGCCTGGTGAAGCGTCTTATAGCCATGAAATTCCCATGCAAAATGCCGCGCTGGCATTAGGTCATGAGGGCGATAATGCGTCAACTAATCAACACACTTGATCTGGATCAGTCAATAGTTTCACAATCACGGTTAGGTTTGCCACAGATAACAATATCAACACGAGGAGAGACATCATGAATAGCATAGCCGGTATTCAATCGCTCGCTTCAACGCGCACTCCGCGGACCGGTCAAAGGAAACCGAGGACGGCTGTTGTAGGTTTGGGATTTGGTTAGTCTCTGGGGTTCGCTACTGCCGGTTTTGCGGAAGAAGGCAGCGCCATCAAGCAGGGGAAAGAAGATTACATGACTTACTGCGCGTCCTGTCATGGTGAAAAGGGCGAGGGCAATGGCCCGGTCGCCGGTTCGTTGAAGAATCGTCCACCGGATTTGACGTATCTCCATCAACAGGAGACCGATGGCGCGTTTCCCTACAAACGCGTAATGGATATTATCCAGGGCAATGCGGATTACGACAAAAACTTCCGCAGCCATGGCCCCGCAGTCATGTCGGTGTGGGGCAAAATTATTTTTGAGGACAGCGGAGATCGCACCATCATTGCCGAGACGCGCATTAGGCATATAGTCGATTACATCAAGTCGAGACAAAAATAACAGTATCCTGGGGATCGACCTGTCACCGAGGTTCGATCCTTAACAAGTGATCATGCGGGCGCCGCGCGGACTTGACTCCGCGCGGATGCATGGCCTTAAGCATGGTGAGCCGGCATTTTGTTGAGCGCTCGTTGCTGAACACCCGTTGTTGAACAGACAGCTTGCGCCATGCTCCCTGTCCGAATGCCTATGGGTAGCGTGATCATCTTCCGCTTTCGTGCGTCAATTGCCGAAAATCTTGTTATGCGTATTCACATCGCTGGGCGGCGTTTCTGCCCAGCGCAACATTCAACCAGACCTGAGCCCGGTCAGCTTACGGATCTGGACTTTGCCTCCCGTCGACGCGCGTGCAGGACCGGTTCGGTATAGCCGTTGGGTTGCTCCCTGCCCTTGAAAATCAGGTCGGAAGCGGCTTGGAACGCAACACTGGTGTCAAAGTTTGGCGCCATGTTGGTGTAAACGGAATCGCCGGCATTCTGTGCATCGACGACGGCGGCCATACGTTTGAGCACGGCCAAGACCTGATCGACACTACAAATACCATGATGCAGCCAGTTGGCGACGTGCTGGCTGGAGATGCGCAACGTCGCCCGGTCTTCCATCAGGCCGACGTGGTTGATGTCGGGCACCTTGGAGCAGCCCACTCCCTGGTCGATCCAACGCACCACATAGCCGAGAATGCCTTGGATGTTGTTGGCAAGCTCCTGGTCAATGTCCGCGGCGCTGAGGGCTTTCCGCGCTTCCGGCGGTAATAAGGGAATGGTCAGGATATCGTCGAGGCTCGCGCGCTGCCGTTGCGCCAATTCGTCCTGACGCGCGCGAACGCTGACCCGGTGATAGTGCATGGCGTGGAGGGTCGCCGCTGTCGGTGACGGTACCCAGGCACAGTTGGCGCCCGCCTGCGGGTGGGCAATTTTCGCGGTCATCATGTCGGCCATCAAATCGGGCATGGCCCACATGCCCTTGCCGATCTGCGCCCGGCCCTGAAAACCGGCGGCCAGGCCGATATCCACGTTCCAGTCCTCGTAGGCGGTGATCCAGGGTTGCTGTTTCATCGCACCCTTGCGCACCATCGCGCCGGCTTCCATGCTGGTGTGAATTTCGTCCCCGGTGCGGTCGAGAAAGCCGGTGTTGATGAAAATGACCCGGTCCTTGGCCTGGCGGATGCACTCCTTCAGGTTGATCGTGGTGCGCCGCTCCTCGTCCATGATGCCGATTTTCAGCGTCCGGGCGGGCAGGCCCAGCGCCTGCTCGACACGGCTGAACAGCTCGACGGCAAAGGCCACTTCCTCGGGCCCGTGCATCTTAGGCTTGACGATATAGACACTGCCAGCGCGGGAATTACGGTAGCGGCCGGTGTGCTTGAGATCGTGGATCGCAATCAGGCTCGTCATCATCGCGTCGAGGATGCCCTCGGGCACCTCGTTACCGTCGCGGTCCAGTACCGCATCCGTGGTCATCAGGTGGCCGACATTGCGCACCAGCAGCAGGCTGCACCCGGGCAAGGTCAACGCGCCACCGCTCGGGGTCTTGAATTCCCGATCCGGATTCAGCGCCCGCGTCATCATCTTGCCGCCCTTGTCGAAGGACTCCGCGAGAGTGCCGCTCATCAATCCGAGCCAATTGCGGTAGGCTGCACACTTGTCGGCGGCATCGACAGTGGCGACGGAATCCTCACAGTCCTGAATCGTCGTGATCGCCGACTCGATGTACAAATCCTTGACGCTGGCCTTGTCATCCTTGCCAACGTAGTGAGTCGGATCTATCTGAATTTCGATGTGCAAGCCATTGTTAATTAATAGAACAGATAATGGATTTTCCTGATCGCCCAGATAGCCAACCAGTTGGCCCGGACTCTTCAGGGACGCCACCCGACCGTCGTCAAGCGTCGCCGCCAAGGCGCCTTCGCGGATCGCATAGCGGGTAACGCTGCCGTGCTGGCCGAGCGCAAGCGGGACGGCGCGATCGAGAAACTCACGGGCATACTGGATAACCCTGGCGCCGCGGACAGGGTTGTAACCGCCAGCACGGCTGGCGCCGCCCTCCTCCGAGATCACGTCGCCGCCGTAGAGCGCATCGTAGAGGCTGCCCCAGCGGGCGTTGGCCGCATTCAGCGCGTAGCGCGCATTGGTCACCGGCACCACCAGTTGGGGACCGGCAATGCTCGCGATTTCGCGGTCCACATTGTCGGTGGTGATCGCAAAGTCAGCGCCTTCGGGCACCAGATAGCCAATCTCCCGCAGGAACGCCTTGTAGGCGACAGTATCGTGCGGCTGGCCGCTGCGCTGTTGATGCCAGGCATCGATGGTCGTCTGCAGCTGACCACGTTTGGCCAGCAACCCCACATTGCGCGGGCCGAGGTCATTGACGATGGTCTCGAATGACGACCAGATTTTTTCAGGATCGAGACCGATACCCGGCGTGATCTCGTCTTTCACCAAATCGTGCAGTTCTTTAGCGATCCGCAAACCGCCCTTTTGAATACGTGCTGTCATGGCTGGCACAGGTCCTGTGGTTCTGGTAAATCGAATTTATGCGGAGGGGTGTCTCCGCTGCAGAGTCTAAGCAAGAGGGCAAGATTTAGCTAATTTATCGACTTTATGCTCGATATTCGCCCGTCAAATAGTCGCTTGCTCGCTGTCCCGCCCAATCTCCAGTATCAGTCGCCGCATCCATTGATGGTCCGGGTTATTTTGCAGCAACGGACTCCAGGCCATTTTCAACTCAAACGATGGAATCGCAAAGGGTGGTGGGCACAGCGCGACGCGCGGGTTATTAGCCTGCAAGCGCGCTAGCCGGCTGGGCACCGTCACAATCAGGTCCGGTTGCTCGGCGAGTAATGCCGCTACCAGATAGTGCCGGGTAAACACAGCGATGCGGCGCTTTTTGCCGAGTCGTTTCAGCGCCTCATCGACCCAACCCAGGCGCAGAGCGTCCTGCGGGTTCATGCCGACGCCGGCGCCCATGCCGGTTTTGCTGACCCAGACGTGACGACCATTTAGGTAAGTGTCGAGGTCGAAATGCTTCAGCAGCACATTATCGACACTGAGCAGGCACGAGAAATCGTCTTCCCATACCATGACCTGATGGAAAGACTGCGGCATTTCATCGAAGCGATTCAGCAGCATGTCCACCTTGCCCTGCTCCACATCCTGGAAGCGCACGTCGCTGGGCGTCAGTATATCCAGCGTGACGCCAGGCGCCTGTTGGCCGAGATGAGCCAGTAACGGCGGAATCAACGTCGATTCGGCATAGTCACTGGCCATGATTCTGAATACCCGGGTCGCCGAAATAGCCTGGAACTCTCGTTGCGGCTGCACGGTCTTCTCGATGCTGGCGAGGATGTCCCTGACCTGCGGTTGCAGTAGCAAGGCGCGGTCGGTGGGCGTCATGCCTTCGCTGGTGCGAACCAATAAGGGGTCGCCGAACAACTCTCGCAATCGCCGCAGGCCATTGCTGAGCGCGGGTTGGGTAATGCCCAGATGACTGGCGGCCTTGGTCACGTTGCGCTCCCGCAGCAGCACGTCCAGATAGACCAGCAGGTTCAGATCGATGCGGCTTATATTCATATGATAAATGCCGAAAATAAAAACGATAAATTAGCTAAATTATGCAGCTCCGCCTAGAATTTGCCAACTTTTTATCTACCAGCCATTCCATGACCAAGCCAAGGAGCAAGACATGACCACCGGAAACTACGACCGCGCCGCTGAAATCGCACGCATCAAGAAAGACTGGGCCGAGAATCCCCGCTGGCAGGGCGTAACTCGCACCTATTCGGCGGAAGACGTGGTGCGTCTGCGTGGTTCACTGAAGAAAGAGAACACCGTCGCCCGTCGCGGTGCCGAAAAGCTCTGGAAGCTGATTAATGGCGGTGCCAAGAAAGGCTACGTCAACAGCCTCGGCGCGCTCACCGGTGGTCAGGCCGTTCAGCAGGTCAAAGCCGGCATCGAAGCCATCTATCTGTCGGGCTGGCAGGTCGCCGCGGACAACAACGCCGGCATGAGCATGTATCCCGACCAATCGCTGTACCCGGCCAATTCCGTTCCCGCCGTCGTCCAGCGGATCAACAACGCGTTCTCCCGCGCCGACCAGATCCAGTGGGGCAAGGGCATCAATCCAGGCGATGCCAACGCGGTCGATTACTTCGCGCCCATCGTCGCCGATGCCGAGGCCGGCTTTGGTGGCGTGCTGAATGCCTACGAGTTGATGAAAGCCATGATCGAGGCCGGCGCCGCCGGGGTTCACTTCGAAGACCAATTGGCCTCAGTCAAAAAGTGCGGCCACATGGGCGGCAAGGTACTGGTGCCGACTCAGGAGGCCATTCAGAAGCTGACTGCTGCCCGCCTCGCCGCTGACGTCGCCGACGTACCAACCATTGTGTTGGCGCGCACCGACGCCAATGCCGCGGACCTGCTGACCTCGGACTGTGACCCGCGCGACCAGCCCTTTGTCACTGGCAAGCGCACCCCAGAAGGTTTTTACCGGGTCAGAGCCGACATTGAACAGGCGATTGATCGGGCGATCTCCTATGCGCCCTACGCCGATCTGCTCTGGTGCGAAACCTCAACGCCGTCGCTGGCCGAAGCCAAGCTATTTGCCGATGCCGTCCACGCCAAGCACCCGGGTAAACTGCTGTCGTACAACTGTTCGCCGTCATTCAACTGGAAGAAAAACTTGGACGACGCCACTATCGCCAAGTTCCAGCAGGAACTCAGCAACATGGGCTACAAGTACCAGTTCATCACCTTGGCCGGCATTCACAGCATGTGGTACAACATGTACGACTTGGCCTACAACTATGCGCGCGGCGAGGGCATGAAGCACTACGTCGAAATGGTGCAGGAACCCGAGTTCGCCGCCGCAACCCGCGGTTACACCTTTGTCTCACACCAGCAGGAAGTCGGCACCGGTTACTTCGACGACATGACCACCGTCATTCAGGGCGGCCAGTCTTCGGTCACTGCATTGACCGGCTCGACGGAGGAAGAGCAATTTTCCTAATGCGCGCGGCTTAGATTTCCAGGGTTTCACCACCCTGCAAAGCCGACCAAAGCTCTCGACAGAACCCCCGGTCATTCGCCGGGGGTTCTGTATTTTGGCGGGTGTTTAGCCAAAGTCGGGAGCATGGAGAGAAACCCGCTAGTCTTCAGGTCCAGTCCCTAGTAAAGCCCGTTCGATGTCGACCACCGATTGATCGGCGGTCTCGACAATCTCGCTGAAACTGGGCGCGAGGTGATCCAGCAGCGCGCGCAACGAGGGTAGTAAACCCCGGCGCGACGGGAACACTGCAGGAATCAGTTCGGCGCGAGGCTCCCAGCCAGGTAACACGCGCACCAGAGAACCGTCCTGCAATGGGTCGACGACCATCACCAAGGGCAACTGCACCACATCGACGCCAGCCAGTGCCGCGGCGCGCAGCGCATTCATCGCTGGTGACAAAGCGCGGCTGATGTGGTTGTTGTACGCTGGCGCCGTCCGGACCCAATAGCCGCCAGACATGATTTTGACCTGAAGTCCCGAGACCCAAGCTGGGCCAGGAGGCGAGGTCCCCCGGCGTTTTGGGCAGCGGATGTTGCGTCACCAGGGCGGGGCTCGCCACCAGACATTGGCAGCGATCTGCGAGCACACGCAACACCAGATCGCTGTCCTCCAGCGGTGGCGGCCGCACCCGTATCGCGATATCTATGCTCTCGCCGATGGGATCGGCGCGGCGATTGGTGGCCTCCAGATAAACACGCACCAGTGGATGGGCTAGCAGGAAGTCCGCCAGCATCGTGGCGACATTGGCGTGTAACAATGCGATGGGACAGCTCATGCGCACGATGCCACGCGGTTCGGTCTGCGTCAGTTCGACGACATCCTGGGCCGCCTCGGCTTCAATCAGCATCGCCTGACAGCGCTCGTAAAAACTCTGGCCGATGGGCGTCACCGAAAACTGGCGTGTCGATCGCTGTATGAGGCGCACGCCCAGGCGTGCCTCCAGCAGCGCAATGCGGCGACTCAGCTTGGATTTGGGCATGCCCAGTGCTCGACCGGCCGGCGCGAAGCCGCGGTGGTCGAGCACCTGGACGTAGTAGTAAAGGTCGTTCAAATCCTGCATGACGGAGCTATCGTTCCTCCAATGGAACTCTGATGGCAAAGTTTACTCCCTAGTCGAAATCACAACCCGCGACTAAGCTTCTTTCACAGAACCTGGCACAGCAGAATCTGACAATCATTCGGAGGAATGGCAATGAAAAAGAGCCTCGAAATCAAGAGTGCGCCTCGCCCTCACTGGGTCGGCGACGGCTTTCCGGTGCGCTCGCTGTTTTCCTATCAGCAGGAGGGTAAACAACTCAGTCCGTTTCTGCTGCTGGACTATGCTGGTCCCGCCGAGTTTGGGCCGGCGAACCGTCCGCGCGGCGTCGGCCAGCACCCGCACCGGGGGTTTGAGACTGTCACCATCGTTTATCGGGGTGAGGTAGCCCACCGCGATTCCACCGGTCAGGGCGGCGTTATCGGCCCCGGCGATGTGCAATGGATGACCGCGGGTGGCGGCATACTCCACGAAGAATTCCATTCCGAAGCGTTCACGCGCACGGGCGGCACTCTGGAAATGGTGCAACTGTGGGTCAACCTGCCCGCCGCCGCCAAGATGACACCGCCGGGTTATCAGGCCATCCTCGCGAAAGACATTCCCTCACTGCCGCTGTCTGGCGGCGCCGGCACCATGCGCCTCATTGCCGGCACCTATGACGGCGAGACCGGCCCCGCGCATACCTTTTCGCCGTTGCGGGTAGCGGATTTGCGGTTGAATAAAAACCACAGCATCGAAATTGCCCTCACCCCAGGCTGGAATTCCGCGCTGGTCGTGTTGCACGGCGGGGTGCGGATCAATGGCGACACGCTGGCGCAGGACGCCGAGCTGGTGATGATCGGCGGCGAGGCAACGCTATCCATTGCGGCCGATACCGACGCACTGGTGCTGTTGCTCAGTGGTGAGTCACTGAACGAGCCCATCGTCGGCTACGGCCCCTTCGTGATGAACACGGAGGCGGAAATTTCCACGGCCATGGCTGACTTCAACAGCGGCCGCTTTGGCCAGATCACGCACTGATCTATTCGCCAGTCACCTCAATACGCCAGATTTTTAAAGCCCGTCGGGGCAGTTTCCCACCACCACAGGAGATCCCGCCATGAGCAAACCCTACGTCAAACTCGACAAGAACAACGCCGCCGTGTTGCTGGTGGATCACCAGGCCGGCCTACTGTCGCTGGTCCGCGACATGGATCCAGACAAGTTTAAAAACAACGTGCTGGCGCTCGCGGATCTCGCCAAATATTTCCAGTTGCCGACGATTCTGACCACCAGCTTCGAGGACGGTCCCAATGGTCCCCTGATGCCTGAGCTGAAGCAGCTGTTTGCCGATGCGCCGACGTGGCCCGTCCTGGCCAGATCAACGCCTGGGACAACGCCGATTTCGTCCAGGCCATCAAGGCAACCGGCCGCAAGCAATTGATCATGGCCGGTGTTGTCACCGAAGTCTGCGTGGCTTTTCCAGCGTTGGCGGCGCTGGAAGAAGGCTTCGAGGTTTTCGTCGTCACCGATGCCTCGGGCACCTTCAACGAAGTCACGCGACACGCCGCCTGGAGCCGGATGGTTGATGCTGGCGCGCAATTGATGAACTGGTTTGGCGTGGCCTGCGAATTGCCCCGCGAATGGCGCAACGATGTCGAGGGCCTGGGTACGCTGTTTTCCAACCACATCTCCGACTACCGAAACCTGATGAATGCCTACGCCACGGCGAAAGGATCGATCTGATGCTTTCGCGGCAATGATCCGATGCTTCACCCGCAAACCGAGGACAGACCCATGACCAATATTCTGGCGATATCCGGCAGCCTGCGTGCCCAATCCTACAACACCGCATTGATTCGCGCCGCGCAGGCATTGACAGGCACTGGAGTGACCGTGGATCTCGCCACCCTGCATGGCATTCCGCTCTATGACGGCGACCTGGAACAGCGAGAAGGCGTGCCCCAGACGGTCACCGATCTGAAAAATCGCATCATCGCCTGTGACGGCCTGTTGCTGGCGACGCCCGAGTACAATAATGGTGTGCCGGGCGTGTTCAAGAATGCCATCGACTGGTTATCGCGGCCGCCAGCGGACCAGCCCCGCGTATTTCACCACCGGCCGGTCGCGGTTATCGGCGCATCAATGGGTGGCTTCGGGACCCTACTGGCGCAGAACGACTGGTTACCGATCTTGCGGCTATTGATGATGCCGCACTGGTCCGGTGGCCGTTTGCTGGTGTCCAAAGCACACGCAGTCTTTGATGAAGCTGGCGGCATGGTGGACGATGGCGTGCGCGAGCAATTGCGGGCGTTTATCGCTGGCTTCGCACAATTCATTGATACGACAAAGAATTAGCGGGTCAGAAAGCCATGCGCGCCCTACAGTTCGCAACCACCGGATCGCTGGATGCCCTCGATCGCGCCGGCGTCTCTGCAAAAACCCGGCTACTGATCATTGGCGCGGCGGCCGATGCTGAACTGGATCAAACCTTCATCACGCCTCAAGCTCTGCTCACGCTAAATCTGCCGGGAGAGGTGCGCGCCGCGGAAGTCACCTATTCCGCATCGCCATCACCGCTAGGTCAGTCCCCGACAATCGCTGTATAAGCCTTTTCCAACTCCTTGAGCTGCCTCTTGGACGGGCCGCCAAGGATATTGAGACCGTGACGGACTCGTGCGCGAACCATGTCGGGGCCGAGCAGAACCATCGAATCAAATAGGGGAAGCGCCGACACGTCTCCCGCGACAGCGACAAACAGCGGAGCGAGAAAGTCTTTCAGTTTCAGGCCGACGGCGTCGGCGAGTTGGCTCAATGCGCGGTACAACTCGTCCCGCTCCCAGTGCACCAAGCTATCGAGTCGCCAGGCGCTGTACTGAAGTATCTTCTGCACGGTCTCGCGGTCGAGCTTGCTGAAGGCAAGGTCAGCTTCCTTCAACGCAGGCAGGCCTGAAAGTAAAAAACTGGTGAGCGGCGCGACGTCGGAAAATCTTTCCACCCGCTCTTTTATCAGTGGAATAAACCGCTGGAGATTGTCGCGGTTGATTGCCCAGGCGGCCATGCGCTCGGCAAATTGATCGTTGTCGAGATCTTCGCGAATCCAGCGCCCGTTCAGCCAGTCGAGCTTCTCGGTGTCGAACACCGGGCCGCCGAGACGGACCTGGCGGATATCGAAGTTGTCGAGCATCTGCCGCAAGCTGAACTTTTCGGCTTCGTCGGGCATCGCCCAACCCATGCGCCCGAGGTAGTTGACGAGGGCCTCGGGCATGTAGCCCATCGCCCGGTAGTAATTGATGCTGGTCGGATTCTTGCGTTTGCTGAGCTTGCTTTTGTCGGGGTTGCGCAACAGGGGCATGTGGCAGAGCACCGGCATGTCCCAGCCGAAATACCGGTACAGCAACTGGTGTTTGGGTGCGGAATTGATCCACTCTTCACCGCGAATCACATGGGTGATGGCCATCAGGTGGTCGTCCACCACATTGGCGAGGTGGTAAGTGGGCATGCCGTCGGCCTTCAGCAGCACCTGCATATCGACCTGGCCCCAAGGTATCTCGACGGGGCCGCGGAGCATGTCGTCAAACCGGCAAACGCCCTCCGCCGGGATCTTCATGCGGATCACATGTGGCTCGCCCGCGGCGAGGCGGCGGCTGACCTCGGCTTGGCCAAGCAGCAGGCCACGGCCGTCGTACTTGGGGGTCTCGCCCCGCGTCATCTGCTCATGGCGCATCTGATCCAGCTCGCCAGGTGTTGCAAAACAGTAAAAGGCGTGGCCTTTTTCAATTAATTCAAGTGCATAACGACCATAAATAGCCATCCGCTCACTCTGCCGGTAGGGGCCGTGCGGCCCTCCCACATCCGGGCCTTCGTCCCAGTCGAGACCCAGCCAGCGCAGGGATTCGAGAATCATCCGCTCGGAGTCAGTACTGCTACGCACCTGGTCGGTGTCTTCAATGCGGAGAATGAATTGCCCCCCGTGCTGACGGGCGAAGCACAGGTTAAACAGCGCGATGTAGGCCGTGCCGACGTGGGGATCGCCAGTCGGCGAGGGCGCGATGCGAGTGCGAACAGACATGGGGCAGAATCCGGGCTGGCGAAAGGCGGCCATTATAGGCCAGCCGCGCCGGGCCCGAGATGGCGACCGCCACCTTCGTCATCATCGGCAATATGATCGGCACTATCCTCGGTAACGAGGCGGCAACGATCTTGACGGGCACAGTGGCAGGAGCGGCATTGGGTGACCGGTGACAGCGCGCGAGCGGTCGGCGGGTTGAGTCAAGACAAGCCCGGTAAAGTCTTATTTCTTTACCGGGCTTGTTTTTATCGATAGATAATTTTCAACAACTTATGAGCTATTCTTAAATCACTTTTGCTTGGCGGTATAGCCAATCAACGCCTTGGTTTCGAGGTAATCTTCGAAGCCCCAGACGCCGTGTTCACGGCCGTTGCCGGACATCTTGTAGCCGCCGAATGGCGCCGCGGGGTCAAAGCGCGCGCCATTCAGCTCGACGTTGCCGGCGCGCAGCCGGCGACCCACTTTCTTGGCGTGTTCGAGATCGGCTGACTGCACGTAGGCCGCCAGCCCATAGGGGCTGTCGTTGGCAATGGCGACCGCCTCGTCCTCGTCGTCATAGGCAATCAGACAGAGTACCGGCCCGAATGCCTCTTCCTGCGCGATGAACATCTTGTTATCGACATCGGTGAACACGGTTGGGCCGATGTAATAACCCTTATCCAGTCCGGCGGGTTTTTCCACGCCACCCACCAGTAGTGTGGCGCCCTCTTCGACACCGCGCTGGATAAATTTGATCACGCTGTCGTATTGGCCCTTGTTGGCGATGGGCCCCATGTAGGTGTTGTTGTCGAGCGGATCGCCCACCACAATGCCAGCGACCGCGTCTTTGACGATCGCTTCGATCTCCGTCTTTTTGCTGCGTGGAATCAACATCCGCATCGGGCCGTTACAGGCCTGTCCGCTGTTGAACATCGACTGGCGGACGCCGCCCTTGACCGTCCGGGGCAGGTCCGCATCGGGCAGAATGATGTTGGCCGACTTGCCACCGAGCTCCTGCGACACCCGCTTGATGGAGGCCGCCGCTGCGCGGGCAACCGAAGCTCCAGCCCTGGTGGATCCGGTGATCGAAACCATATCGACCTCGGGATGAGCTGCCAGAGCTTCGCCCATGGTTGCGCCGTCGCCGATGATGAGGTTGAAGACGCCCGGCGGCAGCCCGGCGGCATCGATGATCTCGGCCAGAATGAACGCATCCAGCGGCGCTGGCGTGCTCGGCTTCAACACCATGGTGCAACCGACCGCCAACGCGGGAGCGACCTTGCCGGCAATCTGGTGCAGCGGAACGTTCCACGGCGTGATCATCGCGCAGACGCCGATCGGCTCCTTGATGACGCGTGAACTGCCGGCGTCGGATTCAAAGTCAAACTCGCGCGCCATTCTGGCGGCGTCCTTGAAGGTGAACAGTGGATTGCCGACCTGAACGGGTTTTGACAGCATGACCGGGATACCCATCTCGGCAGTCACCGCCGCGGCGATTTCATCGGCGCGCGCCTCCAGACCGGCGACAATCTTGTCGATGTACTTGGCCCGCTCCTCGGGGGTGGTTTGCGACCAGGCATCAAAGGCCCTGCGCGCGGCCTGGACAGCGTTCTCCACATCCACGGTGGTGCCCATCGCAACCCGGGCGACCGATTCTTCGGTGGCGGGGTTGATGACGTCTTTGAAACCGGTTCCATCGGGCTTCCGCCACTGACCGTCAATATAGAATTTGTCTTTGATTAGCACGGTGAATTCTCCTGTTTCCTAGGGTGTTCGATACGAAAATCGGCGGGGTCAGCATCGACCGCAGGCAAGCGAACTACTGGCGGGAGTCCCCGTGGGGAGTTGGCCTGATGGATTCAGCAGCCGATGCTCTTGGCGATTTCTTGTTGATAATGAGCCAGCGCTGGCTCATTGCGGCCAAATATAACATGGGATTGCGCGCCCGAGTTAATTCCGGCCTGGATGCTTTCCACTGCGCGAATATCTTCCTCAAACACGGTTCTGACGGTGATATCAACGCTCTTGTCCCAGCGTGCGCGGGCCGCTTCGCTGACAGCCGGTTCCGGTATGAAAAAATCCATCGTCACCGTGCACTCTCCGGGCTTGCCGGCAACGGGATAGGAGCGCCACAGCTCAACGTGGTCGATCTGCATCACCAACGCGGTATTGGGGAACAGGATGTACACGACCGCAGCGTGGGGAACAATATCCCAGGATTGCTCCGGGAGATCGCGCACTTTAGTGATCGATCGCCGCACCACGACTTCGCGCAGATTCTGATCGAAGGCGTCAAACAGGCAGAGATTGTTAACAAAATAGGGTCCCACGGTACGGGCATGCAGCGCGGCGAAGTGGTAGGGTTCAAGGAAGGTATCCAGCATCATTTTCCAGTTCATTTGACGGTGTAATACCCGCCGCGTGTAGTGGACATAGCCACCAAACTGGTAACTCTCGAGCTCGGGCGCCAAGCCACCCAATTGGCGGTCGATGTCAAAGGTTTCACCCGGTGTCGGGCAGACCCAGATCATCCCGTATTTTTCGACGACCGGTAGCTTTATCAGCGGTTTGTCGTGCCGGTCGATCCCTGGAAAGCTTTCCTTGTCCGGGATTACTCGGAGCTCGCCATCAAGGCCGTAGGTCCAGGCGTGGTACGGGCATACCAAGCTGTTGAGGGCTCGGCCACACCCCTGTAGCAGCCGAGTGCCGCGATGGCGACAGGCGTTGACAAAAGCGTTTACCTGGCCCGTGGCGTCACGCACCAGCAGCACCGGAATGCCGGTTTCATCCATGGCGACAAAGCTGCCCTTCTCCGGTAGCTCCTGGGAAAAAGCCGCGAGCAAGGGGTATTTCCTGAACAGGATGTCTTGCTCTCGCTGTAGCCAGCCCGCATCGCAATAGGCCGCCACCGGATGATGAACAACTTCATTCGCTCGCCAAGGCTCACCCTTGTCGGCTAATTCCAGGGCTCGTTTGGCCAGTTGGATACGCGTTTCCTGCTTCATGATCTGTGCTCACGGACGGGAAGAGCGCCCGCTTGCACTCTTCGTTGACAGAAAATTGCGGTTCTTGGTCGCGCTTAAGAGGCCTGCGCTTACCAATAGCAACGGGATTCGCAGTTTACGTTAGCGTAAACTATAATAACAATTATCCCGCGTGATCTTTATCGCCGGCAAGAGTGATCATTACTTTTTGGTCGCACTGGAAAGCTCTATCAACGCCCCCAAGGATTCGTGGATAACCTCATCCGTGGCGGTATAATTCAGGCCCGCTAACCCAGATTCGACTACCGTTTATGCTTCGTCCAACCACCGAATGCCTCTCTGCCGAGGGGACAGGGCTCCCCCCCCATCGCTTCTGCATTGCACCGATGATGGCGTGGACGGATCGCTACTGCCGCTATTTTTTTCGCCTGCTCACCAAACACAGTCGGCTTTACACCGAAATGGTGACGACCGCGGCTATCCTTCACGGCGACACTCGCCATCTCCTCGGGCTTGATGTCAATGAGCACCCCGTCGCGCTACAGATTGGCGGTAGCAATCCCCACGAGTTGGCCACTTGCGCACGGACTGCCGAACATTTCGGCTATGATGAAATCAACCTCAATTGCGGATGCCCGAGCGACCGGGTGCAGGCGGGCCGCTTTGGTGCCTGCCTGATGGCGGAGCCGAGGCTAGTCGCCGATTGTGTCGCCGCCATGAGGGATGCGACCACGCTGCCCGTGACGGTGAAAAATCGGCTCGGTGTCGACGAACAGGATAGTTACTCAGAGCTAGTGGATTTCGTCGGCACTGTTGCCGAAGCCGGTTGTCAAACGTTCATCGTTCATGCCCGCAAGGCCTGGCTGCAGGGCCTCAGCCCCAAACAGAACAGGGAGATTCCACCGCTACTCTACGACCGGGTCTATCGCGTGAAACACGACTTCCCCCATCTTGAAATTGTTCTCAATGGTGGTGTCACCAGCATGGCAGCTGCCGCTGAGCACTTAGCGAAAGTAGATGGTGTCATGGTGGGCCGTGAGGCCTACCAAAATCCTTATTTTCTCGCCGACGTAGACCGCCTATTTTTTGCAGACAGCAGCCAACCATCTTGCCGCCGGCAAGTATTGGAGCAATTTGCTGATTTTTGTGCAGAACAACTCGCCGCCGGTGACGTCCGCCTCGGCCATTTGAGTCGTCACATTCTCGGACTGTTTCAGGGCCAGCCCGGTGGTCGCCGTTTCCGCCGCCATATCAGTGAAAACGCTCATCGCCCCGACGCTCGGGCTACCGTGCTTCGCGATGCGCTCGAAGCGATGCAAGACCACCCGATGGTTACAGCGTGACCCACCGTCAGCCCGCCAAACGAGAATGTCATGACCAATAGCAACTCGACCAGCAAGCTGGATCAACTCCGAACGATGACCACCGTCGTTGCCGATACCGGCGACATTGATGCGATTCGTCAATACCGACCCGATGACGCGACGACCAACCCATCGCTGTTGCTGAAAGCCGCCCAGATGTCCCAGTACGACGGGCTGGTGCGCGATTGCATTGCCGGTGTGGAGGGCAGCTCCAGCGATCAAATGCAGCAATGTTGCGATCGGCTCGCCGTGAAGATTGGCCTGGAGATCCTCAAGCTGATTCCTGGGCGTATTTCCACTGAGGTGGACGCACGATTGTCCTTTGACACTAGAAACACCGTCGAGCGAGCAAAACGTTTGGTCGGGCTGTACGAGCAGGCGGGCAGAGGTAGGGAGCGGCTGCTGGTCAAGGTTGCTTCAACATGGGAAGGCATTCGCGCCGTCGAGCAGTTGGAGAAAATCGGCATCAACTGCAATCTGACACTGCTGTTTTGCTTCACTCAGGCGTCGGCCGCGGCCGACGCCGGCGCGTACCTGATCTCTCCCTTCGTCGGCCGTATCCTCGACTGGCACAAGGCCCATAGCGGACGCAAAGAATACACGCCAGAAGATGATCCGGGAGTCATCTCGGTGACCGAGATCTACCGGTATTACAAAGCCTGTGGCTACAACACCGTGGTGATGGGCGCCAGCTTCCGCAGCAGTGGAGAAATAGAAGCGCTGGCGGGATGTGATCGGCTCACCATCAGCCCGACGCTGCTGGAGCAGCTGGCGGCGGATCACGCACCCCTGCAACGACGACTACAGCCAGACCAGCCGAGCAACCACTGTATTCGCCTGTCACCCATCGAATCGGATTTCCGCTATCAGCTCAACGAAGACGCAATGGCGACCGACAAACTCGCCGAGGGCATACGCCAGTTTGTCCACGACCAAAAAGCCCTTGAGCAACTGCTCAAACATCGGATGACCTCATGATCGAGCGGATAAAACAGCTATTTTCTAGCCCTGTCATCGCCCTGTCCGGAGCTGATCCGGAGGCAATAATCCGTGAAACGACGGCCGCACTATTGGTCGAGGTCATGATCACCGATGGCCTAATCGACGACAGCGAAGAAGCCAAGATCACACAACTCTTGCAACATCAGTTTCACGTTACCCCACAGGAAGCGGAGGAGTTGCTCGCGCTGGCAAAGATAGCAGTCAAAGACGCTACTTCGCTCTATCCTCTTACATCAGGGGTCAACCAGAGTTTCTCCGCCGATCAGAAGCTTGACCTGCTCTGCCAGCTCTGGCAGGTGGCCTACGCCGATGGCATTTTGGACAAGCACGAAGAAGGCGTGATGCGCCACATTGCCGAGTTGCTACACATACCTCATAGCCAATTCCTGAAGGCGAGAAATTTGGCCAGGTGTAGCCGATGAGGCTGTAGAAAAACCCCCGTAAATTGCTACAGTGGGCCATAACTGGCCCCATCGGAATCAGCCGGGAGGGCGTAGCGGATGGCGCGGTTCAAGCCGGTTCACCGGGGTCTGAAGCTGCTGCCGGTCGCCTTCGACAAGCAGCTCCAGCCAAGCCGTTTCGAGCACGCCCTGTGCTACCTCATCGAACACGAGGACGACCTGGCTCGGTTCCATGCCCGCTACCGGAATGATCGTGAAGGCGCCCCAGCCGATAACCCCGCCGCCGCGCCTCCCGAAGATCGCGACGGTTCCAAAGGCAGCGTGCGGCTATCAAACCGCACCGACAACGAAGCGACCAAGGCCTGTCCTGAGCTTGTCGAAGGGATGGCCACCGGCCAGGGCGTGATCGAGGGTTACACCGGCGTGGCGATGGTGGACGAAGCGGCCCAGGTCATCGTCGAAGCACAGGCCCATGGCACTGGCCCGGAGCAAGCGGGATGAACGCTACCGGGGGCAAGCGGTCCACACCGCCGAGCCGGACCCGCTGTGGGACAAGACCGTCACGCCCCAAAAGCATCCCTGCTTCACCCCGGCCGACTTCATCCTGCTGGCGGACCGCTCCGGCTGCGGGTGTCCGGCCGACAGAGTGCTGTACGCCAACGGCAAGCCGTGCAAGGTCAACGGTTACGCCGCGATCAACGTCCGCGGCGCGACTGCGTGCCGTGCCCCGTGCGCACGCCGGACCGGACCAAGACGCGGCAGGTCGCGTTCTTTCGTGGAAAGGCGCCCGGCTACGAAAGCCACACCGACCGCATGAAGGCGAAGATCGACAGCCCGCCGGGCCGGCAGCGGATCACCCGGCGCTTCGCCACCGTCGAGCCGGTGTTTGGCAACCTGCGCGGTAACCAGCGGCTGGACCGCTTCACCCGGCGCGGACGCAACAAGGTGGACAGCCGGTGGAAGCGGTATTGCCGGGTGCACAACATCGAGCAACTGGCCCATCACGGCTATGCGCACGGAGGGCGACGGCACGCCTGCCCGGCAAGGCGGAGCGCTGACTTTGTCCGAGGGCCTCGCTACAGGACGCCCAGGGTCCGGTAGCAGTGTATGGGCGGGTGATTCCTCGACCCGTCGCCCCGCGAAAAATTCGCCTTCGGGCACATTGGCCGCTCAGCAACGGGTTTTTCTACAGCTTCGTTAGGGAGGACAACATTGCACTCGACGGCGGACGTCGCTAGGAGCCTGCCTGATCCTCAAGCGTGCTGATCAGATCGATGAATTCGCCTTCACACGCTGGGTTTATTTTTATCAGCAACTTGTGCGCGGCAAGTACCTGTTGACGAATCTCTTCTTCGTCGGTATCGGTACAACGCAGCTCAACCACTCCGGCTAGAGCCGGCGGCCGGCTGCGGATAATATCGAACAAGCCGTCCAGAGACATCGCTTCCAGTGTTCGCAGAATGGTTTCATCCGTACAAAACAACGTTGGCTTGACCTCAAAGCGCTGCGCGCTGAACAGTGCCATTTTTGCCAGCAAACCCAAGGTTGTGCTGTCGACGCCCTTGGCGTCGAGCAAATCGACCAGGACATTCCGTGCCTGCTTGTCGTTGAAAATGCCGTCGATATAACGGTTGAGAGAAGCACAGAGAGTGAGGCGAACATCACCCTCCATCCGGATCAGATAAACGCCGTCACATTGCCCGACAAGGATTTTACATTTGCCCATGTCAACCGCCCCGAATGACTGTCACGATGGAAACATCGTCGGGAGCCGCCTTGATCTTGTCGATGCCGAGCTCAGAACAGAGTTGGGAATGGCTTGCACCTCCCTTGGTGATAGCAGCGAAAAGCTGCTGTTCTTTTTCGGCCCAACCGGTTCCTGAAAGGCAATCGAGCAAGCCATCGGACACGACGACGAGAGAAAAGGCGGCTGGCAAAACCATTTCCTCTATCTGCCAATGGGCATCCTCGAACAGCCCAACTGGCTTGCCCTTGCCGGTCAGAAAGCTGGCTTTACCATCGGCAAGCAATATTGGCATCGGCATCTGAGCACCGACAGCGTAACGCAGGATATTGGTTTCGGTGTCAATAGCACCGACAAAAATGGTCAGGTGCTTGTCCAGGCCCATGGCCAGGATCTGGCGATTGATGTGCTCGACCAAGCCCTCCGGCGCGCGGCTCAGGGCTTCATGATCATCGTCGGCAATGTGGCGACGTCTTATCTGGCGGAGAATAAAGCTGAGCATGACGGTGACAAAGGCTGACGAGGCACCGTGACCGGACACATCGGCAAAATAAAACAGCAGATAGCGATCCAGCGCGATGTTATAGCCGACAAAATCTCCGCTGAGATAAAGCGATGGCACGATGCGGTGGGCAATCTCATAGTCCCCGCAGCGAAACGGCGTCTCGGGGAGCATATTCAGCTGTACCTGGCGCCCGGCGAGTTGATCCATGCGCAGAGTGTTCAGGCTTTCTCTCAGCTCGCGGTTTGCCCGTTCCAGCTGCTTTCGATACTCGATGTTTTCCTGATAGAGACTCCTGAAGCTGGCGGCTCGGTCAAGGGCATCCCGCAGGGTCTTGGCATCGAATGGCTCCAGCAGCACATCGATGGTGCCGCGGCGGAAACAATCGGCCACGTCCGCCGGGGTCGGATCTGCCAGGATCGTGATTACGGCAACGCCAAAATTCTTGCAACGCTGGTCAAATTCCAGACTGACTTCGGCTACTTCAGTGCCGACGGCAACATGCAGAAACAACAGTGCGGGAAGAAAATCCGGGATTTGCGCAATCGCCAAGACTGCGTTATCAGCAGTGACAACTTGCCGCCCCTGTGCGCTGAGTTCGGCTGACCATTGGTCGCGGCGCTGGCGGTCAGCACTGACCACCATAACCCGCCTGTTTTCTTTCGCCATAGCGGCTTATCCGCCCCATTCTCCAGACAGGGCCGAATGGCCCCTGCGTCGCGTACTCGTCATCAATCTCGCCACCCTTGATTGGCTATCGCGACCTCGGTGGTTGCCAGCGAATTGCCGGTCTACCGGGCAGATCTTCGGCAAGCGCCGGCAACATTTCGGCTGACCGCCGAAGGAAGGACGTCGTTCGCCCCTATCGACCTGAACCGTAGCCACACTGGGCTGATAGTTCCATTTTAGACAAAGTTAACGGGGGGATGATACACGCAAAAAGCCCCGCCGAGGCGGGGCTTTTTAGCTTACAGATTGATCAGAACGCGAATTGGAGGCGAGCGGCAATAGCGTCGCCGTCGTCCACACCATTGACTGCTGCGTCGGTTTCCGCATGGATATAGTTGAGACTGACTTTTACCACGCTGTTGGCATACCAGTTGACGCCGAAAGTCATAGTGTCGGCGTCATCACCAACTGGCGTCGAGATGAGCGGAACGCCCACGTTGTCCGAAACATCGAGGGTGTCGTAACGGAAAAACACCTCCCAAGCACCGTTCAAGCCGGCGGGTTTGATCTTGTCAAAGGCAGCGATGTCATTTTTATAGGTACGGCTCTCGCCAGTGAGGATCCAGCCCGCCTGCACATAGTAGCCATTTGCCTCGATATCAGGAGCCGTGCCAACGCCCGAAAGCTCGCCGTCGAAGTACTCGGACATCACATGGAAAGATCCGAAGGAAGCGGCAAGCTCGCCGTTCCAGGCCGACAAACTGTCCGCCACAGCACCACCGGTATAGGACGAGCGAGCCCGGTTAACCAGGGTTCCTTCCTCCCCTCCTCGCACTCCCAAGCGGGCGCCAAGAGCGGTGAAAGTACCGTCCCGCTCGGTGAACCCGACGCCGAGGTGAACCAGTTGGGTTTCCTCGTGCAGTGGGCGCACCACGAAGCGGCCCGTGAACGCGGTATTCAAGGAGTTGTCGTCACTGTCGATCGAGTTTTTGAAGCCGCCGATGCTGTAGGTAATCAGCGGCGTGGACCCGGACAGCTTGACACCCAGAGTATTGCCCGTATCAAAGGTGTTGGTGGGCATGGATCGCTCCATCGCAGTAATCCATTTGGAACTGCCGGTGTCCTCGAGACCGAAATTTTCTTTTTGTTGGCCGAATGTAAGCACCGCGAGCGGACCGAAACCGCTGTTGGAGATGTGGAGCTGATCAATGGAGCCACTTTCGGTCAGGTTATAGGACATGTAATACAGCCAGTCCTCGTACTTGCCGTCCAGTTCAAGACGGGCCCGCCGGAAGAATACATCATTGCCGTCTTCGTCTTCTTCTTCGTTGATAACGCCATCGAACTGGTTGCCATCGAACTGGATACGGCCACCCAGCTTGAACGCATACTTGCCATTGGTGGTCTTGGCTTCGAAACCACTCTTGGTGTTAATAACGACATCCGAGCCTTCGGTGGTGACGGTTCCGGCATGGGCGGCTACGGCACTCAAGGCGGCGATAGCAATAGCCAGCGCGTTTTTTTTCATCACAGTCCCCTCTTACGGTTGATGAACAATCGAGGCGACAAGCCCCGTTGGTTGAACCGGGGCTATTGTGGGCAGTAAATATGACGAAAAAATGACTCAAAGATGACCGCTTGGTGACAGCTTCAGTGACGCACACCACACAGGACGCCCAGGTGCAAAAGTTGCCGCAGGGATTCATGCCCATTGGCCACAATCACGCCGGAGTCAGGATGAGAGAGTTCGGTGGCGATGATCGCCAGCACCTGCCGGCCCGTCAGCGACCGATCCGTCAGCAAGTGCAGGACGCGCATGACAATCCCATTGACCTCGAGAAATTCCACACTGTCCTCGCGGTTGCGATACACCACGAGGAAGGTCGGCACTTGAGGCGGGGCGGTGGGTCGGTAATCCGGTCCCAGGCGATGCACGGGGTATTCATAGGAAAGCGGCCAAGCCAGGGGCGACACCACCGGCTTGCCGTCGAGGAGATCACCATCCGCGCTGACACCTTCGTGCGGACAAGCCTCTTCGGATACATCGAGGGCAAGCTCTACCCACTCATAGTGGGCTAGCTCCAACAGGAATTTGGGAGCATCCGCAGGCGCCCGGTACTCTGTTTGCAGGTACTCTGTTTGTAAAAAACGCAGAAACTCCTGCGCGATATCGAGAAAGTAAGGACTCTCACAGCGGTGCGCGCGAATGAACTCCCGCACCATGGCATGCCAGTCCTGGTCGTCGAGCAAACTACGCAGCACCGGAAACCCGCCACTGATAAACGTCTCGATATTGCGGTAAATCAACTCTCGGTATACCGCCATGCGACGCGCCTCGACATTGCGTGGCGGCGGGTGCCACTCGGGATCGCGCAGATGCGCCGCAAAGGCCTGCTGGGTTGTCTGAAACCGGGTGGAGCGAGACATCAGGACACAGCCAGATCAAGGGTGTCACTTGACTCGACGCCGGCGGCCCTGGTTTGAGCCTTTTGCAACGACCTGACAAAACTCACTTCGGCCAACAGGTTTGGCAGCGGTGGGAAATTGAAGTCGCGCTCCAGCAAGGTTGGGAATGCGCCAAATAGCCGGTAGGCCTGTTGTAACAGATCCCATACCGGGTCAATCACATCCGCACCGTGGGTATCGATGCACAGGTCCTCGGCCTCGACGTAGTGGCCAGCGATGTGGCCATAGGCTATGCGCTCCCCGGGGAGAGCCGCGAGAAACTCCATGGCGCTATAACCATGGTTGACGCTGTTGACATGAATGTTGTTGACATCGAGCAGGAGATCGCAGTCGGCCTCCGTCAGTACCGCATTCAGAAAGTCAAGCTCCGACATTTCCTGCTGTGGGGCGGCGTAGTAGGAGACGTTTTCGATAGCGATTCGCCGGCCGAGGAAATCCTGGATTTGGCGAATGCGGCCGGCGACATGGCGCACCGCGGCTTCGGTAAACGGGATCGGCATCAGGTCATAGAGATGACCGCCGTCGCTGCAATAACTCAGGTGCTCGGAATAGCAGCGAATTCCATGAGTGGCGAGGAATTGCTTGATGCTCCCCACAAGATCCCAGTCAATGGGGTCTGTGGAGCCCAGCGAAAGCGAGAGACCATGGCTGACAAAGGCGTGGCGCTCGGTAAAGGCCCGGAACTGCTTGCCGAAACGTCCGCCAACGCCAATCCAGTTTTCCGGAGCCGCTTCCATAAAATCAATGGCCCCACTTGGAACCGCGGCTAGCGGACCCAGAAGGGTCCGCCGCAATCCCAAACCGGCGCCAATGACGGGATAGCGCGCCGAGCTCACTGTTCAATTACTCCTTTTTAGCGCCACATTTACCTTCGCCACACTTGCCCTCTTTGGCCTTGTCGGCACCGCACTTGCCTTCTTTGGCTTTGTCCGCGCCACAGGTGCCTTCTTTGGCTTTGTTGGCACCGCACTTGCCCTCTTTGGCTTTATCCGCGCCGCACTTGCCTTCACCGCACTTACCTTCGCCACACTTGCCTTCCTCCGGCATTTTGCCCGCCTCGGAGACGCTGTAGCCGGATGACAACTGGTTAATCTGGAATGGATTTTCGACAGCACTTGCCATCTGTGAAAACGCGATGGAGGCGATGAACGCGGCGCCAACCGCACCCGCTAATGGTCTTTTTGTTGGTGTTGCCATGGTAACTCTCCTGTCGAGGGGTTGTTGAGGTTAACCTATTACGCGGTACAGCAGCCGTTAGACGCAAAAATAATTGATCTGTTACACAGCTCGAAATTTCTATACCCACTGGCTGCCTATATGGCATCCACCACAAGGCACCATTTAACCATCGCTTTGTTAACCATCGCTTTGCTTACTTCAGCAAAGCGGGTTTCCAGCTAGGAGCCTGCTCAGCGTACTCTTTATGAGATCAGCCTGAGCACTCAGTCGTGAGGCAGAAACCGGAATTACCGTTTTCAACTGCTGCGAAAACAGGGAGACCCGGTACTCCTCGATCATGAATCGGTATTTTTCCAAGTCATCAAGCAGCTCGGGGGGGTAGTCATCGGTACCGGTGGCAAATTGCCGTAGTTGCCGGGAGTATTCGGCAAGCTCGGCGCTATAGCGCTGGTCTTTGGCAACCTGAGCGGGCAACTTCTCGAACCGCGTCTTCGCGGCGCGAATATAGCGCAGGTACTGGCGAAGCCAAAATAGTCTAGTGTGTGACAACACCCCCTCCCCCAACAGGGTGTCCAGCTGTGCCCGGCAATCGGTGACGGCGGCGAGAAAAGCACTCTGCCGTTGCCACAGCAATTCACGAAGAGGAGTCAGTTCGTGCACCCAGCTGAGTAGCAATGCTTCTATCTCATGGGCAACGGTCACGATTTGTCCCCGCCCCATTTCCAGACACTGCTGAAAGGCGGACTGTTCACGCGGCAGCGGTCGATCGCTAAACAATGCCTGGCGATAGGCCGCCGCTATCAGATCCTCGACCAGCACTGATCGCCCCGGCAGCTGGGCAGCCGTCAACAGCAAATCCTTGCCCCTGAGGAGTTGTCGACGGAGAAAGATTGCGGGTTGCCCGTGCTCAAGCATTGCCAACCGGATCAGCCCCTGCCGGCTCTGATTGAGCGCCAGTGCCGGGCTTGCGCGCAACCGGATGGCAACACTGTCGCCTTCATCCACCAGCGCCGGATAACCGCGGATGTCGTGGCCGCCGCGTCGAATCACCACCAATTCGGGCAATTCTCCGAAATCCCAGCGGCGCAAACCGCTACGCTCCATCGTCTCGCCGCCGGCACTTTGAATCGACGCTTGCACCTGCTGACGATACTTCGCCCGCAGGGTCGCCAGGTCGCGATCGCTGTCGATGAGCTTGCCGTGGTCATCCAGCAGCCGGTAGTTGATGCGATAAAAGGCATCGAGTTTTTCGAGCTGCCAGCAGTCAGCGGGAACGCAAATTCCGGACAGGCGCTGGAGCCCCTCCGCCAGCGCCGCCGTGAGCGCACAGTCGGTGGGCACCATCTGCGCGAGCACGCGGTCGACATAATCCGGCACTGGAACAAAATGTTTGCGCCATTCCTTCGGCAGCCCCTTGACCAAAGCAATCAGTTTGTCGCGCAGCAGGCCAGGGACTAGCCATTCAGCGCGATGTTGTGGAACCTGATGGAGGATACCCACGGGAACATCCAGACTGACACCGTCGTCGGGATGACCAGGCTCGAAACGGTAGTGCAGCCGATAGCGGTGCCCCTGCCAATCCAGCTCGCCGGGAAATTGCGCGGCCTCCTCCGCTCCCGGTTCGTTGCATACCAACAGGTGCCGGTCGATGATGAGGAGCTGTGGCTGTTCCCGCTCGGCCCCCTCGCGCCAGCGCTCGAAGGTCGCGAGACTGACCACATCCGCAGGAATCCGCTCATCGTAGAATTGGTAGAGCACCCGCTCATCGGCGAGAATATCCCGTCGCCGCAAGCGCTCTTCCAGCTCATGCAACTCGTCGAGAAGGCGGCGGTTGTACTTGGCGAACTCGCCGCGACCGCGATCCTTGACGCCGTAACGACCTTCCACCAGTGCCGCCTGGATGAATACTTCGCGGGAATTTTGTGGATCAATCGCAGCAAAGGGAACCCGCTGGCGTTCCACAATCACCAGGCCGTAGAGGGTCTGCTTCTCCCACGCCATGACCTGGCCGGTGCGAGGATCGTAGTGGGGTTCGCTATGACTTTTCTTGACCAGATGGGCGGCGAGCTGCGGCAGCCAGTCGGCCGCAATTGCCGCATTGTGGTGGGCATACAGCCGGGACGTCTCCAGCAGCTCAGCCGTCATCAGCCATTTTGGCGGCTTTTTCGCCAACCCGGAACCGGGGAACAGATAAAACTTGCGGTTGCGGGTGCCGAGGAACTCCCGCTCGTCATGGCGAAAACCGATCTGGCTCAACAGGCCCGCAAGCAGGGCGCGGTGGATGGCGGCAGCGGCGGCGGGCTGCTGGTTGTCGCGCAAACCCAACTCCCGGCACGCCAGGTGCACCTGGTGGTGCAGATCCCGCCACTCCCGCATACGCATCACCGACACGAATTGCTGGCGGCAATAACTGGCGAACTGGTTGCGACTTAAAGCCTGGCGCTGCGCCTCGAAATGATTCCACAGGTTGAGCAGGCCGATGAAGTCGGATTCCTTATCCTGCCAGGCGCGGTGCCGCTCGTCCGCCGCCTGGCGCTTGTCGGCGGGGCGCTCGCGTGGATCCTGGATACTGAGCGCGGACACGATGATCAGCACTTCGCGCAAGCTCCCTTCCACTGCCGCCGACAGCAGCATGCGTCCCAAACGAGGATCTACCGGCAGTGCGCAGAGTTGGTGGCCGACGGGCGTCAGCGCGCCACTGGCGTCGACAGCACTGAGTTCGTGCAACAGACTGAAGCCATCATTGACGAAGCGCCGGTCGGGTGGATCGACGAAGGGGAAGCTGCGCACATCGCCAATACGCAGATGCAGCATCTGGAGAATCACCGCGGCGAGATTGGTGCGGACAATCTCCGGGTCGGTAAAGGCAGGACGGCGGGTGAAGTCCTCTTCGCCATACAGGCGGATACAGACGCCATCGGCAACTCGCCCGCAACGGCCCGCGCGCTGGTTGGCACTGGCCTGGGAGATGGGTTCGACCGGCAGCCGCTGTACCTTGGTGCGGTAACTATAGCGGCTGATGCGGGCGTAGCCGGTGTCGATGACATAGCGAACACCGGGTACGGTGAGCGAGGTCTCGGCGACGTTGGTGGCCAATACCACCCTCGTGCCCAGATGGGGCTGAAAGGCCCGGTTCTGCTCCGCCGCGCTCAGGCGAGCATACAGTGGCAACACCTCGAGATGACGAAACTTTCCGTCGCCGAGAGTCCCCTTCCCGAAGTCAGTCTGGCGCAGCGCAGCCGCGGCTTCACGAATCTCCCGCTCGCCGCTCAGGAACACGAGAATGTCGCCGCGTTCGGGCAGCGCCAGCAATTCATCCACCGCCGCGACAACCGCCTGGTAGAGATCACGCTCCTCATCCAGCGGTGGGCGGTAGCGAACTTTGACCGGATAGGAGCGCCCAGACACCTCAAGCACGGGGGCGTTATCGAAGTGGCGGGAAAACCGCTCGACGTCGATGGTCGCCGACGTGATGATCAGCTTCAGATCGGGGCGCCTGGGCAGAATGGTTTTCACATAGCCGAGAAGAAAATCGATATTGAGGCTACGCTCGTGGGCCTCATCGATGATCAGTGTGTCGTAGCGACTGAGCAGGCGATCACGGGGGATTTCCGCCAGCAGAATGCCGTCGGTCATCAGCTTGACCAGGGTGTCGTCGCCGCTCTGATCCTGGAAGCGAACCTGATAGCCGACTACGCCGCCGAGTGGTACGCGGAGCTCTTCGGCAATGCGCGCGGCCACCATGCGGGCGGCGAGGCGGCGCGGTTGGGTGTGGCCGATGAGGCCGGTCACGCCGCGGCCAAGGTCGAGGCATATTTTCGGAATCTGGGTGGTCTTGCCGGAACCGGTTTCGCCTGCGATCACCACCACTTGATGGTCGCGGATCGCCGCGGCAATGTCCTCGCGGCGAGCGGCGATGGGTAGATTGTCGGGGTATACAATAGCAGGACGCCGCTGACGCCGCTCTTCCGCCTTGGCGATGGATGCTCGGATGGCGGCGACAATCCGTTCGCGCGCGAGATCGGTCGGTTTGATGTGCTCAGATGGATCGAGTCGCGCCTGAGCTGCTTTATCCGAGCGCTCCGAACACCCGGATTGCGGCTGGCGACGCCCAGTTCCTGCCGTCGGCCGCAGAGCGGCCAACTGCCGCTGCAATCGGGGGCGATCCCGGTTCATGCACTGCTCGATCAAGGCCCGCAGATCCTTTGCCGAAACTTCTCGCGCGGGGTCTGCGGGTTGCATCACCAAGCAGCGGAACCGGGGCCGGATGACGCCAAGGAAGCCACCGCTATTTGGATAGCGCGGCCATGCCCTTTTCGAGCCCGCCCAGTGTCAACGGGAACATGCGGTTCTCGACCAGCTGACGCACCCGCTGAATGGTCGGCGTGTGCTCCCAGTAATCCTCGCGCACCGGATTCAACCACACCAGCTTGTCGAAGGTCTCCACCATGCGCGTAATCCACTCGACCCCGGACTCTTTGTTGTAATACTCAACGCTGCCACCGGCGCTCTCGATTTCGTAGGGCGACATCGACGCGTCACCAACGAAGATGACCTTGTAATCCGATGCGTAGGTGCGCAACAGATCCCAAGTATCGGTCTTCTCCTGAAAGCGGCGGAAATTGTCCTTCCACACATAGTCGTAAAGCATATTGTGGAAATAATAGTACTGCAGGTGCTTGAACTCGGTGCGCACCGCGGAAAACAGTTCCTCGCAGAGCCGCACATAGGGATCCATCGAGCCGCCGACATCGAAGAAGACCAAAACCTTCACCGAGTTGTGGCGCTCAGGCACCATTTTGATATCGAGCAGACCGGCATTTTTAGCGGTACAGCGAATGGTGTCGTCCAGATCCAGCTCCTCTTCGGAGCCAGTGCGGGCAAACTTGCGCAACCGGCGCAGCGCGATCTTGATGTTGCGGGTGCCGAGCTCGACGGAATCGTCGAGGTTGGCAAATTCGCGCTTTTCCCAGACCTTGAGCGCTTTTTTTTGTCCTCGCTCACCGCCCTCCCCGCCGGCCTTGATGCCCTCGGGATTGTAGCCGTTGTTGCCGAAGGGTGAGGTGCCATTGGTACCGATCCACTTGTTGCCGCCTTCATGGCGCCCTTTTTGTTCTTTCAGGCGCTCCTTGAATGCCTCAATGAGTTTTTCGAGGCCACCGAGGCTTTCAATCTTGGCTCTCTCCTCTTCGGTGAGGGTCTTTTCAAACTCCTTGCGTAGCCACTCCTCGGGAATCAAGACCGCGAGAAAATCCTCCAAGGTTTCAAGTTCCTTGAAGTAGAGCGAAAAGACACGGTCGTATTTGTCGTAATAGCGCTCGTCCTTGACCAGACAGGTCCGCGCCAGCAAGTAGAAATCTTCTACGCTGCCAAAAGCGACGTGCTGCTCCAAGGCTTCGAGGAGCACCAGCAACTCCTTGATCGAAACTGGCACGCCTCCCTTGCGCAGGGCATCAAAAAAATTGAGTAACATCAGCGCCCTTCCCGGCGTGTCATGAACGCCAAACGTTCGAGCAGGTGCACATCCTGTTCGTTTTTGAGTAGCGCGCCATACAGCGGCGGGATCGCCTTGGTGGGGTCGCGCTGCTTGAGGATTTCATCGGGGATATCGTCGGCCATCAGCAGCTTGAGCCAGTCGACCAATTCGGAGGTCGAGGGTTTTTTCTTCAGGCCGGGAATCTTGCGCACGTCAAAAAAGATATCGAGGGCTTCATCCACCAACGATTTCTGTATTTTCGGAAAATGCACATCGACGATTCTCAGCATGGTTTCCCGGTCTGGGAAGCTGATGAAGTGGAAAAAGCAACGCCGCAGGAAAGCATCGGGCAACTCTTTTTCATTGTTGCTGGTAATGATGACGATCGGGCGCTGCTTGGCGACAATGCGCTCGCCGGTTTCATAGACAAAGAACTCCATGCGGTCAAGTTCGAGCAGCAAATCGTTGGGGAATTCGATATCCGCCTTGTCCACTTCGTCGATCAGCAATACCACCTGTTCGTCGGCAGAAAAAGCGTCCCACACCTTGCCTTTCTTGATGTAGTTGGCGATGTCGTGAACCTTGTCGACACCCAGTTGGGAATCGCGCAGCCGGGAGACGGCGTCATATTCGTACAGGCCCTGCTGAGCCTTGGTCGTGGATTTGATGTGCCAGGGGATCAAGCGCTTGCCCAGGGCGGTTGCCACCTCCTCGGCCAACATGGTTTTGCCGGTACCGGGCTCGCCTTTGATCAACAATGGCCGCTGCAGAATCACGGCGGCATTCACCGCCATTTGCAGATCTTTCGTCGCCACGTACCGTTCGGTACCGGTGAATTGAATAGTGCTCCCCATAGTGCTCCCCTAGGAATAAAAGTAGTCAGTCCCGCATTCTAGCCATACGGGGCGGTCGATTCCAACCCGTTTTCGCGGTCACCGCTCTGCTGGTGGCGCCCGCTGCCTTGTTACCGTCCCTGTCCTGCTAGGATAACGGCTTCACCAGCGAGGGAAACCGCTCCATGAATTCACCGTCGCCAGCGCACAAGCCAGCCAATCAGTTTTTCGGCCATCCTCGCGGCTTGATGGTTTGCTTCATGACCGAACTCTGGGAGCGCTTCTCCTACTACGGCATGCGCGCGCTGCTGATCTTTTATCTGACCCGTCACTTTCTGTTCGGCGATGACAAGGCCTACCTTATTTATGGCGCCTACTCGGCGCTGGTCTATGTCACCCCGGTCATCGGCGGCATCCTCGCCGACCGCTACCTGGGGGCGCGCAAGGCAGTTGCTTTCGGTGCGATTTTGTTAGTGCTCGGACATTTCGGCATGGCGTTCGAGGGGCCGCCAGCGGTCGCCGGGGGCGAACGCAATCCGGTCTACTTGCAGCTACTGTATCTGTCGCTGGCGCTGATTATTGTCGGCGTGGGCTTCCTGAAGGCCAATATCTCCACCATCGTCGGCGCACTTTACGGCCCGGATGATCCGCGTCGGGACAGCGGCTTCACGCTGTTTTACATGGGTATCAACCTGGGTGCCTTTTTGTCATCCATCCTGTGTGGCTGGATCGGTGAAACCTACGGCTGGGGCTATGGCTTTGGTCTGGCGGGTGTGGGCATGCTGGTGGGTCTCGTCACCTTCATCAAGGGCCAACCGCATCTCCTTGGGTTTGCCGAGCCACCCTTCCCCATGTTGTTGCGGGCTAAAGTTTGCGCCGGACTCAGTCGCGAAGGCTTGATCTATCTTGGTGGCGTCGTCGCGGTGCTGGTCGCCTGGCAACTGATCCAACGCCAGGAGTTGATCGGTCAATTACTGCTGGGATTTGGCGGCCTCATGCTGCTGGTGGTTGTGGGCTATGCGCTGTTCAAGTGCACCGCCATCGAGCGCGACCGGATGCTGGTGGCCGCCGCACTGATGCTGTTTTCGATCCTGTTCTGGGCGTTGTTTGAGCAGGCGGGATCGTCCCTCAACCTGTTCACCGATCGCTCCGTTGATCGGACGCTGTGGGGCTACGAAATCCCCGCCTCGGTGTTCCAGTCGCTCAATGCGCTCTTCATCTTCATCCTCGCTCCACTGTTCTCGATCCTCTGGACCTGGCTCGCGGCGCGGGGCTGGGAGCCTTCGACACCGGTCAAGTTCGCGTTGGCCATTCTCCAGGTTGGGGCGGGCTTTCTCGTGCTGGTGTTCGGCGCGACGCTTGCCGATGGCAAACCCACGGGTTTGATCTGGCTGGCGCTGATCTACCTGCTGCATACCACCGGCGAGCTGTGCCTGTCGCCGGTGGGGCTGTCGATGATTACCAAGCTCAGCGTCGCGCGGGTGGTGGGGATGATGATGGGTGTCTGGTTTCTGGCGTCAGCGGCGGCGAACTTCATCGCGAGTCAAATTGCGCGCTTGACCGGCGTTGACGACGCCAGCGGCGACACCCTCAAGCAGGCCGTGCTCGCTCGTACTCTAGAGGTTTACACCCAAGTCGGCTGGCTGTCGGTGGCGGTCGCCATGCTGTTGCTGTTGCTCGCCCCCGCGCTGCGCAAAGCGATGCACGGTCTCCGCTGATACTCGGCTAATCGCGGCGATTTCCCCACTCCGACAGCGGTCGCCGTGACGGCACGCCCACCGATTGAACTCGCTGTTCCGGTGGCAGTGGATCCTGCTTGCGTCCGGGTGGAGGGGATGCCATGGGCGGCGCTACGTTGGGCGCAACTTGTCTGGGTACCGCTTGGGGTGCTGGCCGTCGACGCTGCCACCAGATCCAACCCATCAGATAGAGCCCATAGGCCCCCAGAAAGTAAGCGGCAATGGGTAACAGACCGCGTACCGCCCCCTCCATCACGGTCGGATGGATGTACTCGAAAACCGCCACCGCCCAGGCCGGCGCCAGGAAAATCTTGTCGGAATAGGGCTGCACCGGAACCAGCAAGACCGCCAGTACAAAAATTCGCAACAGCGCTTTCAGTGGCCGCCAGGGAAGCCAGCGGGTGCAGCGCCAGAGGAAGGGTAGCAACAGCAGGACGCCGAGCACATAGCCGACGCCACCCCAGAAATAATTTTCCATGCTGTACATAGGTGCCCTCTAGTCCACCCAGTGAACGATGTAGTCAACCAAATTGTCCGGGTGAACCTGTGTCTCGGATAATACCCTCCCGCGCACCGAAATACCGGCCTGATGCACAGAATCCTGACTACCGGAAATCAGCGGGTGCCAAGAAAACAATGGCTTACCTTCATGTATTAACCGATAAGCGCAAGTGCCCGGTAGCCAGCCAAGCGTGGCAACGTCGGCGGGAGTGAGTGCGATGCAATCGGGCACGTGCTGACGGCGCCGTGCATAATGGCGGCAACGGCAACTCCGCGTATTGAGTAGACGACAGGCCACCCCGGTGACAGCCACCTCACCATCGTCTTCGTCCTCCAGCTTGATCAGACAACAGCGACCGCAGCCGTCGCACAGTGACTCCCATTGGTCGGCATCCATGGCGTCGAGAGTCTTGCTTTCCCAGAATTTCGGGGCGTCCACATTCACGGCATTCAGGCTCGCGGCAGCTTCTCGTTACGTGCGCCGATAGACGCCATCAGTCCATCGGATGTTGGCGGCATCTGCAAGTAATACCCCTTGCTTGTCAGAGCTGCCAGCACTTCGGTGGCGTTCCTCCGTGCGAGTCGACGCTCCGGCGTCAACGCCAATACCACCACTTGTTCAGGCTCACCAAAGCGGGCAAGCAGCTCTTGTGGCACCAGGGTGAGGCCGTCATTTTGGCGAACGAACAGGTACAGATCCGCTTGCTTGCGGCTGCGGTAGATCGTGCAAAGAACTTTTGAGGTGTTTTCGGTGGCGACCAAAGTTGGCCTCCGTGAAGTTAAAAGAATTCAATCAAAATAGGTCAGGGGACTGCTCGTTAGGAGACGGCTTCCTGCGCATTGATAAAGCGAAGCAGCGAGCTACCAACCGCAGCCTCTCGCCAACCACTGGCAAGATAGGAGGGCAACGCCGCCTCTCCTAGCCAAAAAGTGCGCACCAGATACTCAATGTCAGTCCGACGGGCGAGTATTTCTGGAGCCACACCCAACGCTTCGGCAATTGTGCTCACGTGCCCTTGTAGGAGTTTGACCAGCGCGGAGCACTCCCTTGGCAGCGGTTGAGCTAGCAACGCCGGATAGTTCTCCTCTGGCTCCTCCAGCACCTGGTTGACCATGTCGGCGAGCGTTTCGCCATAACGGCGGATCGCCCGCGGGTGAAGGCTACAGGCCGTGGATAGTTGCAATGATCGCCGGGGTTTGCGGGTCGCAATCTCAAGCAGATCCGCATCCGCGACGACACGGCTACGGGGGCGATCCTCGCGCCGCGCCTCTTCTTCCCGCCATGCCGCAAGCCGTTGCAGGATGGCCAATCCACGCCGATCCAAACGCCAGGCACCTTTGATACGCCAGTAGTAATCCTGCGGCCGCAGTGTTTCATCCACCGCGGCCAGCTTCGCAGCGGCGTCTTCAGCCAGCCAGTGACTTCGCTCAAGTCCGGCCAATTGATCGTTCAGCTGCCGATACACCTCCATCAAATAATGGACATCTTCCGCCGCGTAGCGAAGTTGCGCATCGCTGAGGGGACGCTTCAACCAGTCGGAACGGGTTTCCTGCTTGTCCAGCTCTACGCCCAATAGATTTTTTACAATTGTCCTGTAACTGATTGAAAACCCATTTCCTGTCATCGCCGAAGCTACCTGGGTATCGAACAATTGAACCGGTAGTTGGCCCAGCGCACGCTGAAAAACTTCAAGATCTTCGGAGCAGGAATGCAGCGCCTTGACTACTTTCGGGCTGGCGAGCACAGCGGCGAGCGGCGCGAGATCGGAAATACTCAGCGGGTCAACCAGCCAGACCCGCGGGCCGGTGCAGACCTGCACCAACCCGAGAATCGGATAAAACGTATCGGTACGAAGAAACTCGGTATCGAGCGCAATGACTTCGGCGTCCAACCAGTGCTCGGCTGCTGCCGCCAATGCCGCGTTGTCGGCGATCAGGATGGGCTCGAAAATAGCGGTCACCATCTCAGAATCGCTTACGGCTGTTGAAAGCATGGGTCAAAGTGCCGCCATCGACGTATTCCAGCTCTCCACCCAGGGGAACACCGTGGGCGATGCGGCTCACCGTCACCCCCAGCGCGCACGCACGTTCACCGATGTAGTGGGCCGTAGCTTCGCCCTCTACGGTGAGGTTGGTGGCTAGAATCAACTCTTCAATTCCCTCCTCGGATAACCGCAGCAACAAGTGATCCACACCGATCGCCTCCGGCCCAATGCCATCGATCGGCGACAGGTGGCCGAGCAGCACAAAATAGCGACCGCGGTAGGAGCCCGACTGTTCAATGGCGAACAGATCGGCCGGGGTTTCGATCACGCACAGCTGCTTCGAATTGCGCCGTGTATCGGCGCAGATTCCGCACCTCGGGGTGTCGGTAAGATTTCGACACAGCGTGCAGCGACCAATTTTTTCCGCTGCCAACGCAATTGCGGCGGACAGGCGCAGCGCACCCGACCGGTTGCGCTCCAGCAAATGCAGTGCCATGCGCTGGGCGGATTTGGGGCCGACGCCCGGCAGGCAGCGCAGCGCATCGATAAACTCGTCAATCACCGAACCAAACATGGAGAGCGCTCAAAAAGGTAATTTAAAGCCGGGCGGCAGCGGCATGCCCGCGGTCAAGCTACCCATCATGTCGCGATTCTTGGTATCGATCTTGTGCGCCGCATCATTGACCGCGGCGGCGAGCAGATCCTCCAGTATCTCTTTGTCTTCGCCCAGCAGGTCCGGATCAATCGTCACCTTGCGCACCTCATGACGGCCCGTCATGACCACCTTGACCATGCCGGCTCCGGATTCACCCACCACTTCAGCGGCCGCTATCTGCTGCTGGAGTTGCGCCACTTTGCCCTGTAATTGCTGGGCTTGCTTCATAACGTCATCCAGATCTTTCATGGTCTTCTCTCCATCTGATGAATTCACCGATCAAGGATCCACCGGCGTAACCGTGTGCTCAAGTAGCCGCCCATCGAAACGCTTTACCAGCTGTTTCACCAAGGGATCGTCACGCAGGGTTTGCACCGCTGCGGCGCGGCGCTCGGCCTCGATGCGTAAACGATGGGCTCTAGGCGTTTCCCCAACCACCACGCCGGGAGTGATCTCCACCGTCACCGGGTGTGAAAAATAGTGTTCGAGTACGGTCGCCAGCTTGCCTTGGTGGGCCGGCTCGTAAAGCGCGGACTCCTGGTCGTCGAGACAAAACCGCAGGCGGCCGCAAGCGCCCTCAAGTTCAATGCCCAGCAATACCAGATTGGCTGTCACGTTGTGCAGTATGCCCTTGATCGGGAGCGCCTGAAAAATCCCGATCCAGTGTTCTGGTCGGACCGCAGCCAGCGGGATTGTGCCAGCGCCAAGATCAATAGCCACGGAAGCTTCAGTGTCACCGCGAGTTTCACCGCGAGTGCTGCACTCAACAGGCACGCCAGCGGCGATCACTAACTCCGTCCGCTCCGAGTCTGCTACCGTAATCGGCTCAATAAACGGCTTTGGTATTGGAGTGCTGGCAACCTCGGGCGCCGATGCGGGCGCCGATGCCTCAGACTTTTTTGCCGAAACAGCGACCTCCGTCGCTGCAGTTGCAACAGTGGGTGCCGTCGCCATAGCGGCAGTCTTGGCCGTCGAACCCGGGATACGCCCGGACTCCAGGCTTCCCGAAAGCGGCAATTGGTCGTCGAGCACTGGCTGAAACGCCAGCAACCGCAGCAGCACCATTTCAAAACCACTGCGAAAATCCGCACTGAATGGCAAATCACGGCGCCCGAGCAGACAGATCTGATAAAACAATTGAACATCCTCAGCACTTAACTGCTGCGCTAGCATGGCGATCGTCGCGAAGTCGGCCGTTGGGTTCTCCTGCACCTCGGGTATCGCCTGAGCAATGGCAACGCGATGCCAAATAGATAGCATCTCGCCAAGTGCGGCAGTGTAATCGGTAGCGTGCTCCGCCAGTTGCGCGACCAGAGCCAGCACTGTGGCGATGTCGCGAATCGCGAGCGCCTGGCAGATCGCAAGCACCACAGTGCGATCAACCGTGCCCAGCATTTCACTGACATCGCGGTCGACCAACTTGCCGCCGCCGTGTGCGATCGCTTGATCGGTGAGGCTCAAAGCATCACGCATACTGCCATCGGCGGCGCTGGCCAAAGACCACAACGCCCCTTCTTCGCTGGAAATTTTTTCCGCGCCCAGAACGTGCCTGAGCTGCTCGACAATGGACTCCGGCGCCAGATTTTTCAGATTGAACTGCAGGCAGCGCGACAGGATGGTTACCGGCAATTTTTGCGGATCCGTGGTCGCCAGCAGAAACTTGACGTGGGGCGGCGGTTCTTCCAGCGTTTTCAACAGCGCGTTGAAGCTGTGATTGGACAGCATGTGAACTTCGTCGATCAAATAGACCTTGAAACGCCCGCGCACCGGTGCGTATTGGACATTATCGAGCAGCTCGCGGGTGTCCTCAACTTTGGTCCGCGACGCCGCGTCCACCTCGATCAAATCGATGAAACGGCCTTCATCGATCTCCCGACAGGAGCCACATCTTCCGCAGGGCACCGAACTGATGCCCTCGTCGCAGTTGAGGCACTTGGCGAAAATTCTTGCAACGGTGGTCTTGCCCACACCGCGGGTACCGGCAAACAGGTAGGCATGGTGGAGACGCTGATGATCGAGGGCGTTGATCAGGGCTCTGAGCACATGCTCCTGCCCGACCATCTCGTTGAACACACGGGGCCGCCATTTGCGCGCGAGAACCTGATAGCTCATCCGAACAGAGGCTCCTGACAGGCGAAGAGAGGCGACAGTATAAGGCGCTCGGTAAGGCGTCCGGTACCCCGGCGAAATCGGGAGGCAACCCCCGCCAGCCACACCCCGGCACATGCAGTCGCTGCTACCGTTGCTCCCTTCCGGGCCTGGCGGGGTTCACAGGTATTCATTGCGGGGGGACCGACGGGGGCCGCCATTGCGGACCGGGATTATCTGTGCTTGCCAGCGCCAATGCAACCAGTCCAATACAACCCATCCAATGCCACCAGCAGGGCGTGCGGGGAAGCCCGGACAAATCGAGTCGTGCCGGTGTCCACTCGCTTGGAATGCCAAAAGGCTTGCCGTAGAATGGCGCGGCTTGAAAGATACAGAGACATCGCCACCGGATGCTGTGGCTCCACCGCGACTTCGGAAAGCGTCGCGGCAGCAAGCGCGCCTTGCGCACATAGGTGCTCGGGCCGCCAGCCACGCGGGGCAATAAGCCCGCTCCCCTCGCCGCCAACCAACCGGCGCGAGCTATCGCGCGGGCTTTGGAGCTGCGAGTGCGTTCTACTGTCTTTAAAATCTTTACTTTATTTCACTGCATGCAGATAAGGGCTTTTTATGTCCGTTGAACTGCTCGCGCATCACTGGTCCTTCGGGGTCTACCTGCTGGTCATCGCAGCGGTCTGTACGCTGATGCTGACGTTTTCCTGGCTCTTGGGCGGTCGCGCCTGGGGTCGCGCGAAGACGGAGGCTTTTGAGTCTGGCATCGTCTCGGTCGGTAGTGCCCACCTGCGCTTCTCGGCCAAGTTTTATCTCGTTGCGATGTTCTTCGTGATCTTTGATGTTGAGGCACTGTTCCTCTATGCCTGGGCCATTGCCGTCCGTGAGAGCGGTTGGGCCGGATTTATCGAAGTCAGCATTTTCGTCTTCGTGCTGTTGGTCGGCCTGGTTTACCTGTGGCGAGTAGGGGCTCTCAACTGGGCACCAGCGGAGCGCGACCAGGGCGTCGAACTGATTACCAAGAGCGAATTGCCAAAAGCGAGCAGCCATCACCCATGAAGTACACCCTGACCCGAGCGGACGCCAGCGCGCCACGCTATCCTTTGGAAGAACGCATTCCGCTCGCCGAGGATCCCCTTGAGGCGCATGTCCACAAGAATATCTTTCTGGGCAAGTTGGAAGAGGTGCTGCATACCGCCGTCAACTGGGGGCGCAAGAACTCGCTGTGGCCCTACAATTTTGGCCTTTCCTGTTGCTATGTGGAGATGGCAACTGCCTTCACCACCCCTCACGATGTGGCCCGCTTTGGTGCCGAAGTCATTCGCGCGTCGCCTCGGCAGGCGGATTTCATGGTGGTCGCCGGCACCTGCTTCATCAAGATGGCGCCTGTCATACAACGCCTGTACGAGCAGATGCTCGAACCCAAATGGGTGATCTCCATGGGCGCCTGCGCCAATTCAGGCGGCATGTACGACATTTACTCGGTAGTCCAGGGGGTCGATAAGTTCCTGCCGGTGGACGTCTATATTCCCGGCTGTCCACCCCGCCCGGAGGCCTTCCTGCAGGGGCTGATGCTGTTGCAGGAGTCCATCGGCAAGGAGCGCCGGCCGCTGTCCTGGGTGGTCGGCGAGCAGGGCGTCTATCGGCCGGAAATGCCGTCTCAACGCGAGCAGCGCCGGGAACAGCGCATGAGCATGACCAACCTGCGCACTCCGGATCAGGTTTGAGTCAGCAAGACGCGGACGTAACGACACACCATGGGTGATACAGCACTTGCCGTGCAACCGGCGCCAGGAAACGAGCACGCAGTGATCCGCGAGCTGCGGGCGCGCTTTGCCGACGCGGACTTCATCTACCAGCCGACCAAGGACGATGTTCCCACGTTGTGGGTGCCGCGCGAGCGTCTCATTGAGGTGCTCCGCCACCTGCGCCAGATGCCGCGCCCCTATGTGATGCTGTACGACCTCAGCGCGGTCGATGAACGCCAGCGCAGCCAGCGCGCCGGTCTGCCGCGAGCCGACTTCACGGTGTTCTATCACCTGCTGTCGATTGAACGCAACAGCGATATCCGCATCAAGGTTGCGTTGTTACAGGCCGATCTGAACATACCGAGCGCAATCCCGGTCTGGCCCAACGCCAACTGGTACGAGCGCGAAATCTGGGATCTGTTCGGCATCCGCTTCGACGGTCATCCCCACTTGGTGCGCATCATGATGCCGCGGACCTGGGTCGGCCATCCGCTGCGCAAGGACTACCCCGCCCGCGCCACCGAATTCGATCCCTTCATGCTCGATGCCGCCAAGCAGGATCTGGAGCAGGAGTCGCTGCGCTTCGTGCCTGAGGAATGGGGCATGCAGCGGCATTCCGACGATGCCGACTTCATGTTCCTGAACCTCGGCCCCAATCACCCCTCCGCCCATGGCGCCTTTCGCATCGTGCTGCAATTGGACGGCGAAGAGATCCTCGACTGCGTGCCCGACATCGGCTACCACCACCGCGGCGCCGAGAAAATGGGCGAGCGCCAGAGCTGGCACAGTTATATCCCCTACACCGACCGCATCGACTACCTTGGCGGGGTGATGAACAACCTACCCTATGTGCTGACGGTGGAGAAGCTCGCCGGCATCGAGGTGCCGGATCGCGTCAAAACCATTCGCGTGATGCTGACCGAGTTCTTCCGTATCAGCAGCCATTTGTTGTTCCTCGGCACCTACATTCAGGATGTCGGCGGTATGACGCCGATTTTCTTCATGTTCACCGACCGCATGAAGGCGTTCGATGTCATCGAGGCGATCACCGGCGGACGCATGCACCCAGCCTGGTTCCGCATCGGCGGTGTCGCCCACGATCTGCCCACTGGTTGGGACCGGCTGGTGCGCGAATTCATCGACTGGATGCCCAAGCGGCTCAACGACTACGAGAAGGCGGCCTTTCGCAACGGCATCCTGCGCAGCCGCACCATCGGCGTTGCCAAATACAACACCGCCGAGGCGCTCGCCTGGGGCGTCACCGGCGCCGGTTTGCGCGCCACCGGTCTCGACTATGACCTGCGCAAGCAACGCCCCTATTCCGGCTATGAGAATTTCGATTTCGAGGTGCCACTCGCGGCCAACGGCGATGCCTACGACCGCGCCATGGTGCGCCTCGAAGAGATCCGCCAAAGCCTGCGCATCATTCGCCAGTGCCTCGACCATATGCCGGCGGGGCCCTACAAGGCCGACCACCCGCTGACCTGCCCGCCACCCAAAGAGCGGACGCTGAAAGACATCGAGACCCTGATCACTCACTTTCTGTCGGTGTCCTGGGGCCCGGTCATTCCCGCCGGCGAATCCAGCCAGCTGATCGAGGCGACCAAGGGCATCAACAGTTACTACCTGACCAGCGACGGCGGCACCATGAGCTACCGCACGCGCATCCGGGTGCCCAGTTTTGCGCATTTACAGCAGATACCCTCCGTGATCCGGGGCAGCATGATCCCGGATCTGATCGCCTACCTGGCAAGCATTGATTTTGTGATGGCCGATGTCGACCGATAACTCCCCTGGCAGCGCTACCGCTCACACCGACCCCGGCGCCGTGCGGCTAGTGGCCAGTGATCGCACCGCTGATTTTGTGCTGAGCGTGGCGGAGCGCGACGCGATCAAGCACGAGATCAGCCACTACGAAGATGCCCGGGCGGCGTCCATTGGCGCCCTCAAAATCGTCCAGGAAGCGCGCGGCTGGGTGCCCGATGGCGCCATCGCGGCGATCGGCCAGCTGATCGGTATCCCCGCCAGCGACGTCGAGGGTGTCGCCACGTTCTACAACCTGATCTACCGTCAGCCGGTCGGTCGTCACGTCATCAAGGTCTGCGACAGCATCGCCTGCTTTCTCACCGGTTACGACGAACTTAAAGCCGCGCTGTGCGCGGAGCTCGGTGTCGATCTGGGCGAGACCACGGCGGACAATCGCTTTACCTTGCTGCCGATCTGCTGTCTCGGCAATTGCGACAAGGGCCCCACGCTGATGATCGACAACGACCTTCACGGCCCGCTGGTACCGGCCGCCGTGCGCAGTCTGCTGGAGACCTACCGATGAGCGCCGCCACCCATCCGCTCACCTATCGCCTGCGCGGCGGCGAACCGGTTCTCGAGCTCGCGGCTTATGAAGCCCTGGAAGGCTATGCCGCGGTGCGCAAGGCGCTGTGGGACATGAGCCCTAGCGATGTCACCGAGGTGGTGAAGGATTCGAACCTGCGCGGTCGTGGCGGCGCTGGGTTCCCGGCCGGGGTGAAGTGGAGCCTGGTGCCCATGGGTGCCGATGCGCCCAAGCAAAAATACCTCGTCTGCAATGCCGACGAAATGGAACCGGGCACGTTCAAGGATCGCGTGCTGCTCGAACAACTGCCGCACCAGCTTATCGAGGGCATGATTCTTACCGCCTATGCCATGCAGGCATCGCGCGGCTATATCTTCCTGCGCGGCGAATACGTGGTCGCCACCGAGCGCCTCAACCAGGCACTCGCCCAAGCCCGCGCGGCGGGCTATCTCGGCGATAACATTCTCGGTTCCGGCTGGAATTTCGACCTCTTCGTGCACACTGGCGCCGGTCGCTACATCTGTGGCGAGGAGACCGCGCTGATCAACTCACTCGAAGGCCGGCGGGCCACTCCGCGTTCGAAGCCCCCGTTCCCGCAAATTGCCGGGCTCTGGGGCAAACCGACGATCATCAACAACTGTGAGACGCTGAACTGCATCCCCGCCATCGTGCTGCACGGCGCCGACTGGTTCAAAGGCCTGTCCCAGGGCAAGAGCCTCGACAGCGGCACCAAGCTCTACGGCGCCTCGGGAAAGGTCAAGCGCCCCGGCGTCTGGGAGCTGCCGATCGGCACCACGGCACGCGAAATTCTTGAAGATCACGCCGGTGGCATGCAGGACGGCCTCGCCCTCAAGGCCTGGCTGCCTGGCGGCGCATCCACCGACTTTCTGCTGCCGAGTCACCTCGATCTGGCGATGGATTACGACACCATCATGAAAGCCGGCAGCCGCATGGGAACGGGCCTGATCATGGCCGTGGACAATCGCCAGAACATGGTCTCGGTGGTACGCAATCTAGAGACCTTCTTTGCGCGGGAATCCTGCGGCTGGTGTACGCCCTGCCGCGATGGTTTGCCGTGGACGGTGAAGCTGCTGACCGCGATCGAACAGGGCGACGGCGAACCCGGGGACATCGAGGTGCTCGAACAGATCGCGCGTCAACTCGGGCCCGGCAAAACCTTCTGCGCCCATGCACCGGGCGCGGTGGAGCCGTTGCAAAGCGCGATCAAGTTTTTCCGCGAGGAATTCGAGCGCGGCATTGTGATTGATCCCATGATGGCGGCCAGCTAGCGACCCGCTGCCGTCTTTGCCGATCTGTCGGTTTGCCGGCAGACAACTTTTGACCCGTCGCTAGTTCGACACAAGTACAGAGAGACCATGGCAACAATTCATGTGGACGGCAAAGAGTACCAGGTCGATGGGGGCGACAATCTGTTGCAGGCGTGCCTGTCACTCGGGCTCGATATCCCCTATTTTTGCTGGCATCCGGCCCTCGGCAGCGTCGGTGCCTGCCGCCAGTGTGCGGTCAAACAGTACGCCAGCGCCGACGACACCCGCGGCCGCCTGGTGATGTCCTGCATGACACCCGCCGCCGACAACACCTATATTGCCATCGCCGATGACGAGGCCAAGGCCTTTCGCGCCAGCGTGGTGGAGTGGTTGATGATCAACCATCCCCACGACTGTCCGGTGTGCGAAGAGGGCGGCAACTGCCACTTGCAGGACATGACGGTGATGACCGGGCACGATCGCCGCCGCTACCGGTTCACCAAGCGTACCCATCAGAACCAGGATCTCGGGCCCTTCATCGGCCATGAAATGAACCGCTGTATCGCCTGCTATCGCTGTGTGCGCTACTACAAGGATTACGCCCAGGGTGAGGATCTCGGCGTCTACGGCGCCCACGACAACATCTACTTTGGGCGCACCCAGGATGGCGTTCTCGAAAGCGAATTCGCCGGCAACCTGGTCGAAGTCTGCCCCACCGGCGTGTTCACCGACAAGACGCACTCCGCCCGCTACAACCGCAAATGGGACATGCAGTTTGCCCCCAGCATCTGCCAACAGTGCGCGGTCGGCTGCAACACCAGCCCCGGCGAGCGCTACGGCGAGCTGCGCCGCATCGAGAACCGCTATAACGGCGCGGTCAATCACTACTTCCTCTGCGACCGCGGCCGCTTTGGCTATGGCTATGTCAACGCCGCCGACCGCCCGCGCGATCCGCTGCTGCGCACCGACGATGAGCTGGCCGTGATCGCTGTCGACGCCGCTCTCGATGTCGCGACCGCGATGTTGGCCAAGGCTCCGCGAGTGATCGGCATCGGCTCGCCACGGGCCAGCCTCGAAGCCAATCACGCACTCCGCGAGCTGGTGGGCGCGGATCATTTCGCGGTCGGCATCGGGGCCGCAGAATGGGCCGTGGTGCAAGCCATGGTCGCGGTCATGAACACCACGACTGCCCGCATCCCGTCGCTGAGCGATATCGAGGATTGCGATGCCATCCTGGTGCTCGGCGAAGATGTCACCCAGACCGCACCCCGCATCGCGCTGGCACTGCGCCAGGCCGTCAAGGGCAAGGCGCGGGAACTGGCCGCGGCCAAGAAAGCCTTTGCCTGGCAGGCGGAGGCGATTCAGAACATCGGCCAGCACGACCGCCATCCACTCATCGTCGCGAGCCTCGCTGAAACCCGTCTCGACGACGTTGCCGCCGACTGTTACCGCAATGCGCCCGAGGAGTTGGCACGGCTCGGTTTTGCCGTCGCCAACGCCCTCGACCCCGCGGCGCCAGCGGTGACCGACCTCAATTCCGATCAAGACGAGATCGCAAAGCGTATCGCCCGCTTGCTGCTGGCGGCGCAGCGACCCCTGATCGTGGCGGGCACCGGCATTGGCTCGGTTGCCGCGATCGAAGCCGCCGCCAATATCGCGACCGCACTCAAAAACCGCGGCCGCGATGCCGCGATCAACTTGGTCGTGCCCGAGGTCAACAGCTTGGGCGTTGCGCTCATCGGCGGCCTGTCGGTGGAAGAAGGTTTGGCACAGGTGCGCGCCGGCGATGCCCTGGTGGTGCTCGAAAACGATCTCTACCGCCGTGCCGATGCTCGCTTGGTTGACAGCGCACTCGCCGCGGCTGCCGGGGTTATTGTCGTCGACCACCAGAGGACCGCAACCGCTGAACGTGCAACGGTGGTACTGCCTGCCGCCAGCTTCGCCGAGGGCGATGGCACCGTGGTCAACCAGGAAGGCCGCGCCCAGCGCTATTTTCAGGTCTACGACCCGGCCTACTACAACCTCGCCTGCCCGATCAAAGAGAGTTGGCGTTGGCTGCAAGCCCTGTGCGCTGCGCCCGCGGCCTGGCGCATCCTCGATGACGTCACCGCCGCCTGCGCGGCGGCGACGCCAGCGCTGGCCCGTATTGGCGAGGCGGCACCGGCAGCCTCCTTCCGCATGAGTGGGCGCAAGATTGCACGCCAGCCTGCGCCCTACAGTGGCCGCACCTCGATGCGCGCGAACATCTCGGTGCACGAACCCCGCGCATCCCAGGATGCGGACTCTGCGCTCGCCTTTTCCATGGAGGGCTACGTCGGCACCAACGAACCGGGTGCGCTGATTCCGTTTGCCTGGGCACCGGGCTGGAACTCGCCGCAGGCCTGGAACAAGTTTCAGCTTGAGGTGGGTGGCCATCTGCGCGCGGGCGACCCCGGCGTGCGCCTGCTCGAACCGGCGATGGGCGCGAATCCGGCGTACCACTCGCACATTCCGGCCGCCTTCTCGCCGCGACCGGGTCAGCTGCGCGTGCTGCCGCTCTATCATATTTTCGGCAGCGACGAGCTGTCCGCCAAGGCCGCGGCGGTCGCGAGTCTTGTCCCGCAGCCCTATGTCGCACTGGCGACGGCAGATGCCAGCCACCTCGGCATCGTTGCGGATACCGAGATCGCCATCACCATCGGCGGTCAGCCTCTACGCCTGCCGGTGAGGATCAGTGGCAGCCTTGCCGCCGGTACCGCCGGTCTGCCCATGGGGCTCGCGGGCATACCAATTCTCGGTGGCGAGTGCTGGGCGGAGTTTCCCGCCAAAGTCGCCATTGGCGCTGATCGCGGCGCGCCAACGTCCAGGAGTACCCGATGAGCTGGCTGACCCCCGACCTCATCGAGATTCTTCTCGCCACCGTCAAGGCGATAGTGGTTCTGCTCGCGGTCGTTCTCTTTGCCGCCTACCTGAGCTTCATCGAGCGGCGTTTGCTGGCGCTGTGGCAGGATCGTCACGGCCCTAACCGGGTTGGGCCTTTCGGCATGTTTCAGTTGATCGCCGACATGATCAAGATGTTCTTCAAGGAGGATTGGACGCCACCCTTCGCGGACAAGCTTACGTTCATCCTGGCACCGGTGATCGCGATGAGCGCGCTGCTGGTCGCCTTCGCGATTATTCCAGTCACCCCGACCTGGGGTGTGGCCGATCTCAACATCGGCATTCTGTTTTTCTTTGCGCTGGCCGGACTCGCGGTGTACGCGGTGATGTTTGCCGGCTGGTCGAGCAACAACAAGTATTCGCTACTCGGCGGTCTGCGCTCCGCCGCCCAGACCATCAGCTACGAAGTCTTCATGGGCATTTCACTGATGGGCGTGGTGGCGCAGGCCGATTCTTTCAACATGCGCGCCATCGTCGCGGCGCAGGCGGACCTCTGGTTTATCGTGCCGCAATTCTTCGGCTTTATCACCTTTGCCCTTGCCGGTATCGCCGTTGCGCACCGCAGCCCCTTCGATCTGCCGGAGGCTGAACAGGAGCTCGCGGCGGGCTACCACACCGAGTACTCCGGCCTCAAATGGGGCATGTTCTTCGTCGGCGAATACGTTGGGGTGGTGCTGATTTCGGCGCTGCTGGTGACGCTGTTCCTCGGCGGCTGGCAGGGCCCATGGCTGCCACCCATCGTCTGGTTTGTGGCAAAAACCCTGTTCTTCGTCATGCTGTTCATTCTGCTGCGCGGCGCGTTGCCCCGCCCCCGCTACGACCAGATGATGGCGGTCGGCTGGAAGGTCTGCCTGCCGCTGACGCTGATCAACCTACTCGCGACCGGTGCGATTATTCTCGCCCGCACCGGCGCTGCGGGCGGATGAGGACACGGCGATGCTAATCAAGCTGATCAAGGGGTTTGGCTCGCAATTACGCAGCCTGTGGATGGTCTTCGGCCATGCTTTTCGCAAGCGCGACACCATCCAGTATCCCGAGCAGGCGGTCTATCTGCCGCCTCGCTACCGCGGCCGCATCGTGCTGACCCGCGACCCCGATGGCGAAGAGCGCTGTGTGTCCTGCAACCTGTGCGCGGTGGCCTGTCCGGTGGGCTGCATCGCGCTGCAGAAAGCGGAAACCGACGACGGCCGCTGGTATCCGGAATTTTTTCGCATCAATTTCTCCCGCTGCATTTTTTGCGGCCTGTGCGAGGAGGCCTGCCCGACCACGGCGATCCAGTTGATTCCCGATTTCGAGTTGGCCGAATACCGCCGCCAGGATCTGGTGTACGAGAAGGAGGATCTCCTGATCGCCGGCACCGGCAAAAACCCCGATTACAATTTTTACCGCCAGGCCGGCCTGGCAATTGCCGGTAAACCCAAGGGTGCGGCGGCTGGCGAGGCATCACCGGTCAGCGTCAAAACCCTGATGCCCTGAGCCCTGACTCGCTGTGACCAGATAAACTGAACGAGGCGCGTGCGTGGAACTGGCTTTCTATCTCTCAGCCGCAGTGGCGCTAATGGCCACCTTCCGGGTCATTACCACCGGCAACCCGATCCATGGGCTACTCTATCTGATCGTCTCCCTGCTCGCGGTGGCGATGATTTTCTTTGCCCTCGGCGCGCCCTTTGCCGGTGCGCTCGAAGTCATCGTCTACGCCGGCGCCATCATGGTGCTGTTCGTGTTCGTGGTGATGATGCTGAATCTCGGGCCGCAGGTGAGCGCGCAGGAGCACGCCTGGATGCACCCGCGCGCCTGGATCGGGCCGGGCCTGCTGAGCGCGGTACTGCTCGCCGGCCTCCTGCACCTGATACTGCCGGGCGACGCCAGCGCGGCCATCGGCAGCGGCGAAGTCGGGCCCAAGCAGGTCGGCATTGCGCTGTTCGGCCCCTATCTGCTCGCCGTTGAACTGGCGTCGCTGCTGCTCCTCGGCGCACTGGTTGCCGCTTACCACCTGGGGCAGCGGGAGGAAGGCCGATGAGCGCGATACCCATGGCCCATGGCCTGGCGCTTGCCGCCGCACTGTTCACTCTCGGCCTGGCCGGCCTGATCGTGCGCCGCAACCTGTTGTTCATGCTGATGTGCATCGAAATCATGATGAACGCCACCGCGCTCGCCTTTGTTGTCGCCGGTGCGCGCTGGCTGCAACCGGACGGGCAGATCATGTTCATCCTCATCCTCACGCTCGCGGCCTCCGAAGCCTCGATTGGACTGGCGCTGCTGATCCAGCTCTATCGCCGCTATCACTCTCTCGACATTGACCTCGCCAGCGAGATGCGCGGATGAACCTGCTGTATTTGACGGTCCTGTTTCCGCTGCTGGGTTATCTGCTGCTGGCCTTCAGCGGCGGACGGTTTACTGAACGACGGACGGCCGTGATCGGCGTTGGCAGCATTGGTCTCTCCGCGCTGGTGAGCGTCTGGGTCGGCAGCGAATTTTTCCGCGAGCAATCCCAGGCGTTCACCCAATTGCTGTGGCACTGGATCAGCGTCGGCCAGTTCAAGCCCGATTTCAGCTTGCGGCTGGATGGCCTGTCGCTGACGATGCTCGGCGTTGTCACCGGTGTCGGCTTCCTGATCCACCTGTTCGCCGCCTGGTACATGCGCGGCGACGATGGCTACTCGCGCTTCTTTGCCTATATGAACCTGTTCGTCGCCAGCATGCTGCTGCTCGTCCTCGGCGACAACCTGCTGGTACTGTATCTGGGCTGGGAGGGCGTCGGACTCTGTAGTTACCTGTTAATCGGTTTTTACCACCGCGACAGCGCCAATGGCGCCGCCGCCCTCAAAGCCTTCATCGTCACCCGTATCGGCGATGTGTTTCTCGCCATCGCGCTGTTCGCGCTCTACGCGCAATGTGGCACCCTCAACATTCAGGAATTGCTCGTCAAGGCGCCACAACTGTGGCAGGCCGGCGCTACGATGCCGACGCTGATCGCACTGCTGCTGCTGGGCGGCGCGGTTGGCAAATCGGCGCAACTGCCGTTGCAAACCTGGCTTGCCGATGCGATGGCGGGCCCAACACCGGTGTCGGCGTTGATCCACGCCGCCACCATGGTGACCGCCGGGGTCTACCTGATCGCCCGCACCTACGGCCTGTTTCTGCTGGCGCCGGAGGTAATGGCACTGGTCGCGCTGGTGGGCGCCGCCACCCTGCTGCTGGCGGGGTTTGCCGCGCTCGCCCAAAGCGACATCAAGCGGATTCTTGCCTACTCCACGATGAGCCAGATCGGCTATATGTTCCTCGCCCTGGGCGTCGGCGCCTGGCATGCGGCGATCTTTCATCTGATGACCCACGCCTTCTTCAAGGCGCTGTTGTTCCTCTCGGCGGGCGCGGTGATCGTCGCCTGCCACCATGAGCAGGACATCTTCCGCATGGGTGGCCTGCGCAAGAAATTGCCGCTGGTCTACGCCGCCTTCCTGGTCGGCGGCTCGGCGCTCGCCGCGCTGCCGCTGGTCACTGCCGGGTTCTACAGCAAGGACGCCATTCTGTGGGCTGCTCTCGCCTCCGGCCACAACAACCTGGTGATCGCCGGGCTCCTCGGTGCGTTCCTGACCGCCCTGTACACCTTCCGGCTGATCTTCATCGTCTTTCACGGACAGGCAAACACCGATGCCCACCCAGGACGTGGTCTGGCTTATGGCGCGCCTCTGGTACTGCTGCTAATACTCTCGACGTTTGTCGGCGCCTGGATTACGCCGCCGCTCACCCATGTGCTGCCGTTCGACCCCGGTAGCGAAGGCGGTGAGTGGCAGCACCGGCTGGAGTGGCTATCCGCTGGCATCGTCGTTATCGGTATCGCGCTCGCCGCCGGACTGTTCCTCGGGCAGCGGCAGGTCGCCCGCTTTATCGCCGGCAGCGCGCCCGGTCGCCTGATCGGCGGCTGGTGGCTGAATGCGTGGGGCTTCGATTTCCTCTACGACCGCGTTTTTGTGCGCCCCTACCGTGGGCTCGCGCAACTGCTGCGCCACGACCCGATCGACCAGGCCCTCGGGGTGGTGACACTGGTGGCCCGTCAGAGCCACCGCCTTCTCGCTGTTACCGAAAATGGCTTGGTGCGCTGGTACGTCGCGTCCATCGCGGCGGGCGCCGTACTGGTAATCGGGTTTATTGCGCTGAATTAGCGCCCGCGCTGCGCGCATTAACGCCGCCGCAACGAAAAACTGAGGGTTCGATAAACGATGGTTCTGGTCTGGCTCATCCTGACACCCTTCATCGGCGGCCTGCTCGCGTGGCAGGGGCAGCGCCTCGGCGCCAGTGCGCCCCGCTGGATCGCGCTTGGCGCCATGCTCGTCGTGTTGTTGTTGTCCTGTCTACTTTGGCAGCAGGGACACTATGGCCTCGATCAGGCGCTGGACGCCGCGCCGCGATGGCAGGCCGAGTTTCAGGTGCCCTGGATTCCCCGTTTCGGCATCAGCTTTCACCTCGCCCTCGATGGCCTGTCCATCAGCATGGTGATGCTGGCCGCGCTGATCGGCGTGCTCTCGGTAGCCTGTTCGTGGCGGGAGATCGATCGCCAGATCGGCCTGTTTCACCTCAACCTGCTGTGGATTCTCGCCGGTGTGATCGGCATCTTTCTGGCGATTGATCTATTCCTGTTTTTCTTTTTCTGGGAGCTGATGTTGGTCCCGATGTATTTCCTGATCTCGCTGTGGGGTCATCGCGGCAGCCCGACAGCCACCCGCATTGACGCCGCCACCAAGTTCTTCATCTTCACCCAGGTCAGTGGCTTGGTACTGCTCATCGCCATCATTGGCCTGGTGTTCGCGCACCACGGTGTCAACGGGGAAATGACGTTCGACTACAACCACTTGCTCGGCACCCCGTTGCCGCCCACGCTGGAGTTCGTGTTGATGTTGGGTTTCCTGACCGCCTTCGCCGTCAAGCTACCCATTGTGCCCTTCCATTCCTGGCTGCCCGATGCCCATGCCCAGGCGCCGACAGCGGGCAGCCTTGATCTGGCCGGATTGCTGCTCAAGACCGCCGCTTATGGGTTGCTGCGCTTCTGTCTGCCGCTGTTCCCCCACGCCAGTCAGGAGTTCGCGCCGATCGCGATGGCCTTCGGCCTCGTCGGGATTTTCTACGGTGCGCTGTTGGCCTTTGCCCAGCACGACATCAAGCGGCTGATCGCCTATGCCAGCATCTCGCACATGGGCTTTGTACTGATCGGCATCTATTCCGGCACCACCGCGGCATTGCAGGGGGTACTGGTACAGATGGTCGCCCACGGGCTTTCAGCTGCGGCCCTGTTTATTCTCGCCGGCATTTTGTACGAGCGTCTGGGCACGCGCGATCTGCGCGAGATGGGCGGCCTGTGGTCGCAGCTGCCGTTGATCCCCGCGGTGTCACTCTTTTTCGCCGCGGCGACGCTGGGCATGCCCGGCACTGGCAACTTTGTCGGCGAATTCCTCATCCTGCTCGGCAGCTATTCCGTTGCGCCGCTGACGGTCGCTGCCGCAACCGGCGGCCTGGTGCTGGCCTCGGTCTATGCGCTGGTGATGATTCAGCGCGCGTTTTATGGCCCGGTCAAACCCCGTGCGCCATTAGCCGCGGCCAACAGTAGGGAGATGGCGATGCTGTTATCACTGATTGCGCTGTCGGTCTGGATTGGCCTCTACCCGCAGCCGCTGCTGAATACCACCGCCACCGCCATTGGCCAGGTGCAGGCGATCTATGCTGCCGCCGCCGCGGAGGCGCTAACACCATGATCTTTCAGATTCAGGATTTAATCCCGCTGCTCCCAATCCTTCTCACCGCGGCGACTGCCGTCAGCCTGATGTTGGCGATCGCGGTGCGGCGCAGCCATGGCCTCAGCGTCACCATCACCCTCCTTGGGTTGAGCGCAACCTTTGCCAGCCTGGTGTGGCTTCTTGGGCAGGGTCACGGCGGTGCGGTCACCACCCTGCTGTTCGTGGATAACTACGCGCTGGTGTTCATGGCGCTGATCACGCTGATTGCGCTTGTCTGCGTGATCCTCGCTCACGGCTATCTCGGCGATTACCCGGGTAATCCCGAAGAGCTGTATTTGCTGCTGCTGATCGCCACCGCCGGCGCTCTGGTACTCGTTGCCGCCTCCCACCTCGCGGCATTGTTCATTGGCCTCGAAATGATGTCGATACCCCTGTACGGCCTCGTCGCCTATACCCGCGGGCACCGCACCGCGCTGGAGAGCGGCATCAAATACCTGGTGCTGTCGGCCGCGGCATCGGCCTTCCTGCTGTTCGGCAGCGCGCTGATTTATGCCGAAACCGGCACCCTGTCACTGCAGGAGCTCGCCCAGCAGGGGCCATCGAGCGGATCCTTGATGCTGCTGGGAAGCGGCATGATGCTGGTCGCTATCGCGTTCAAGCTGTCCGTCGCGCCCTTTCACCTGTGGACGCCGGACGTTTACCAGGGCGCGCCGGCGCCGGTGGGCGCGTTCCTCGCCACCGCCAGCAAGCTGGCCGTCTTTGCCGTGTTTCTGCGTTTTCTGGTGACGGTGCCGGCGACAACGGCGGATTCCTTCCGCGATCTGATCGGACTGTTCGCGGTTCTATCGATCCTGGTGGGCAACCTGCTCGCACTCACCCAGACCAACCTCAAGCGGTTGCTCGGCTACTCCTCCATCGCCCACTTCGGCTATCTGCTGGTCGCCGTGATGGCCAATCTGGTCATCAGTCTGGAAGCCATTCTGGTCTACCTCATCGTCTATGTCGTCGCGACGCTGGGCGCCTTCGCCGTGCTCGCGCTAATGTCGCGCGCGGGGCAGGAGCGCGACGCCGATAGCCTCGCCGACTATCGGGGCCTGTTCTGGACGCACCCCGCTCTCGCGGTGGCATTTACCCTGATGCTGCTCTCCCTCGCCGGAATCCCATTTACCGCCGGTTTCATTGGGAAGTTCTATATTTTCACCGTCGGCGTGCAGGCCAAACTTTGGCTATTGCTGGGCGTGGTGGTGGTTGGCAGCGCGATTGGCGTGTTTTATTACCTGCGCACGATGGTGGCACTGTTCCAGCGCGCCGAGGCGGCAACGTCGTTTCAACTGGGACGGGATTGGGGGCAACGCAGTGGCGGGATGGTGGTGCTCGCGCTATTCACGTTGACGCTGGTGGTGGGCGTCTACCCGCAGCCACTGCTCGATCTGCTGCACTACCTGATGGCGTCCGATCAAGGCTGATGCATGGCACAATTGAGCCGGACAACAGTGCGTCAACACCAATACCTGCGACTTAGAACTTATCCGTAAATAATGTTTATCTTGAAACGCACCTTTCGGAACGCGATTATCCCAGCCGCAAGATGGTTGAGCGCGAGGAAGCTGCGCTCAAGTTTCTCATAGCGCACCAGCAGCTTGCGA
>JBPPNE010000034.1:0-2364 GCA_051306415.1 Porticoccaceae bacterium | reverse complement strand
AGCATGCGGTGCTGCGCGACGCGGCGGCGGTGCTGTTTACCTGCGAGGAAGAGCGCCAGCTTGCGCGCGAGTCCTTTCTGCCTTACAAGGTTCGCGAAGCCGTCGTCAATTACGGTACATCGCTGCCCGCCAGCATTCACCCCGACAACAGGCAAGCCTTCCTCGCTGCCTTTCCCGCACTGGCTGGCAAGCGGTTGATCCTGTTTCTGGGCCGGGTGCATGAGAAGAAGGGCTGCGATCTGCTGATCGAAGCCTTCACGAGCGTCGCGGCGCGCGAGCCGGCGTTGCACCTCGTCATAGCCGGTCCGGATCAAACCGGCTGGCAGGCGCGGTTACAACAGTTGGCGATTCAACACGGCGTGGCCGAACGCATCACTTGGACCGGAATGTTGCAGGGCGAACTCAAGTGGGGCGCGCTACTTGCCGCCGAGGCGTTCATCCTGCCCTCGCACCAGGAGAACTTCGGCATCGCCGTTGCCGAGGCGCTGGCGGTGGGCACGCCGGTGCTGATATCGGACAAGGTCAACATCTGGCGCGAGATCAAGGCCGACAAAGCGGGACTGGTGGCACCGGATACGCTGGACGGCACGGTGAGTCTGTTGGAGCGCTGGCTGGCCATGTCGCCAGAGCAGCAGCGGGAGATGGGCGAGCGGGCGAAAACGTGCTTTGAAGCGCGATTCGAAATGCGGCAGGCGGCGAAGAATCTGATTGCACTCATTCGGTCTGAAGTAGGCACCCGGGCAGATGACGCGCCGTTAATTGGACGGCCCCAGGGATGAACGCGAATTGCTGTAAGAGGCGTCACTGAGTGGCGACGAGTCGCGTGCGGCAAGATCAGTTTGATCCCGAGGAGGGCTTCAACCGTGGCCGGCGGCTCTGGTTCGAGGCCGTCTGGTATCTGGTCAAGTGTGTATTCTTCCTGTCGCCACTGCCGTGGCCATCATCACTGAAGGTTGCCTTGCTCAGACTTTTCGGCGCGCAAGTAGGTGACGGCTGTGCCATCAAGCCACGGGTCAACGTCCACCTTCCGTGGCGCTTACAGATGGGTGACCACGTTTGGCTCGGTGAGGAGGTGTTTATCCTTAACCTCGCCCAGGTTGTGATTGGCTCCCACGTGTGTATCTCGCAACGGGCGTTCATTTGTACTGGTAATCACGACTTCAAGATTGATCGGATGCCCTATCGCAACCGGCCGATCAATCTAGGCTCTGGATGCTGGATTGGTGCACAAAGTTTTGTCGGGCCGGGCGTTACAGTGGGCACGGACACCGTTGTTGCTGCGGGTTCGGTGGTGACACGCGATCTTCCCAACGGCTACATCTGTCGCGGTAATCCTTGCGAACCAGTGAAGCTTCGTTGGCCAGAGGTTGGCGGTGAATCGGGCGACTCTAACATCGCCTAATCGAGATATAGCTACCGGGCTCTGAAGGCCCGCGTGCTGGCCGATGAATAGCGTTCGTCCTGAGCCCTGAGCCTGCCGAAGGGTCGAAGGGCGGGTTTCGACAGGCTCAACCCGAACGGAGCGAAATTTCCAGGCCCGGCTAATCGCCCCGACGGATAGCCCTTTCCCCTACACCGCCATGGGCAGCCCCTTCGGTGACAATTATTCGTGGCACTGTGGCGGTTTCTCCGCTGCCTCGGTGCCCCATGTGCTTAGCCAGGCGCGCACTTCTTTCCCGGTCAGGCGCTGGCCGGTTTCCTGATACTTGGTCCAGGATGCCAACGCCTCTTGTTTGAAGCTCTCGCGGGCTTCCTCGCGACCGACGTACTGGGCTATTGCCTCGCGCATGATTCAGTGCGCCGACCGCTGCCGCAGGTCGGCCAAGCGCTGTACGCGGCCTTTCAGTTCGTCATCGATCTTGATTGAAGTAGCCATAGGGGAATCCTCGTTATCACCAGGCATCACCTTTTGATAAGGTCGGTAAGTGGCGCTGTCCATGGTCAAGCGCCGTGACGAACGCCGAGGGTGGCGCAGAGGGGGCGCGCGATGACGAGGCTCGGGATCGACGGTAATCACGGCACCTGTTGGGTTGCGTGCTTCACCCTCAAAATCTGCACGGTGCGGGCCTCTGCCAGCACGCGATAAAAAATGATGTAGTTCGGATGCACGACCAGCTCGCGCAGATAGTCGGGCAAGCCCGGCCGGCGCGGTCGGCCTAGGTCCGGATGCTGGGCAAGGAGCTTGGTCTTGTCGCGTAGCGCTTTGCCGAAGCTCTTGGCCCGCGTCGGGTTATCTTTGCCGATGTGCTGGACTATTGCGCGCAAGTCCTCGCGTGCCATCGGTCGCCATTCGATGCGGTAGGCCGCCACTGCCGGGCGAGCGGTCACGCGCGCTTTTTCTTGGCGACCGGCAAGGCGGTAATG
>JBPPNE010000033.1:0-14641 GCA_051306415.1 Porticoccaceae bacterium | reverse complement strand
CCAAGGGCCATGCCGCGAATCACCACGGTCAGCGTTTGGCTGCCGGCGACGCCACCCATGCCGGCGACGATGGGCATCAGGATGGCGAGGGCGACCACTTTTTCGATGGTTGCCTCAAACAGGCCGATGACCGAGGAGGCGAGTATCGCGGTGATCAGGTTGATACCGAGCCACACCGCGCGGCGCGGCGCGGCGCGGCGGGCCGGGGTGAAGGTCTCCTCATAGTCGCTGACGCCGGCGAGGCCGAGCAGCGAGTGATCGGCGTCCTCGATGAGGACGTCCACCACATCGTCGATGGTGATCCGCCCGAGAAGTTTGCGCTGTTGATCGACTACCGGCGCGGAAATCCAGTTGTGGCGCTTGAAGAGCTGGGCCACCTCGGAATCGGGCATGGACGCGGGAATCGCCTCCACATCGGTGATCATCACCTCCCGCGCCGTGGTGTTGGGGCTTGAGGTGAGGATCTTGCCGAGGGGCAGGGTGCCGAGAAAGGTGTCCTTGCGGTTGACCACGAAGATGCTGTCGGTGGCATGGGGCAGCTCCTCGTGGCGACGCAGGTAGCGCAGGATGACGTCGAAGGTCAGATCGGGGCGCACGGTGATGGTGTCGGTATTCATCAGCCCGCCAGCGGAATACTCGTCGTAGGTGAGCACCCGCTCGACGCGCTGACGGTTCTGGTCGTCCATCGCCTGCAGGACTTCGGGGATAACCCGGTCGGGCAAATTCTGCAGGATGTCGGCGACATCGTCGGGGTCGAGGCCCTCGAACAGCGCCGCCATTTCGCCGCTGTCCATGTCCCGCAGAAATTCTTTCTGGAGCCCCTCGCTGAGCTCGCCGAGGACGTCGCCCTCGGATTCCCGATCCACCAGCTCCCAGAGGATGTGGCGCAGTTTCGCCGGCGCCGACTCGATGTGATGGGCGATCTCCGCGGGCGCCAGATTGTTGAGCATGCGGCGGACGCGGGTGACAGTGGCCGGATCGATAAGGCCGTCGACCTGCATCAATAGCGCGAGTTGATCTGCGTTATTTTCCATTGCCTGCATCGTCCTTAGCGTTCCGTTTGATACATCCGTCAACGGTCGTTAGTGTACTGGCGGTGGGGGCAAAGTGACAGGACAGGGCGATCCTGCTGGAATCGAAAAACGTTTGCCGGAGGCCCGGCGAGGTGAACTATTGCTCCTCGCCGAAGCGCGCGGCGATCAATTGCGCGATGGTCAGGTGGGCTTCCGCTTCGTCGTCGCCATCAAACTCGAATACCAATTGCGTGCCGAGACTGGCGGCGAGCAGCATCAGGGACATGACACTCTTGGCGTTGACCAATTTGTGGTCGGTCCCGGTTTTGATCGTGCACGCAAAACGTCCGGCCGCGGCCGCGAGCTTGGCGGCTGCTCGCGCATGTAGGCCCAGCCGGTTGATTATGGTTATTTCGGCACGAATCATCGGTTAATAAGAGCCTGAGCGAGTGCCCTATGTCAAGTCTTGGAAATCACAGGCGTGGCCTTGAGGTTAGGGCGCGTCGAGCACCGGGAACTATGGATCGGCGAGTTCGCGATGCTGAACCTGGATGTTGGCAAATTGGTCGGCAAACTGTTTGGCCAGCTGGTTGCAGATATAGACGGAGCGATGCTGGCCGCCGGTACAGCCCACGGCGATGGTCAGATAACTGCGATTGCTGGCGAGGAAGCGGGGTATCCAGCGCGTCAGAAAGCCATTCAGGTCGGCGATCATCGCGGCCACTTCGATTTGCGACTCCATAAATTCGACCACCGGGCGGTCGTTGCCGGTATATTTGCGCAACTCAATCTTCCAGTACGGGTTGGGCAGGCAGCGCATGTCAAAAATAAAATCCGCATCCATCGGCACGCCACTTTTGTAGGCGAAAGATTGAAATAATACCGCCATGTCGCCCGATGATTCGGGCACCACCTGATGTTTGATCAGGTCGCGCAGCTGATGCAGCGTCATGTTACTGGTGTCGATATGGCGATTGGCAATGGTTGCGATCGGGTCGAGTAACTCCCGCTCCAGCGCAATGGCTTTTTTGAGATCGATCTTATCGGAGCTGAGGGGGTGGCGGCGGCGGGTCTCACTGAAGCGCCGGATCAGCGATGGCACGCTGGCGTCGAGAAAGACCACCTCGCAGTTGACCCCAGCGGCTTTTAGATCGTCAAGAATGGTGGGAAATTGGTCGAGTTGACTGAACAGGTTGCGCGCGTCGATACCGACGGCAATTTTCAGTGGGGCATTCGCACCGCTTTTGATCTGCTCGAAAAGTCCGGGAAGCATTCCCGCTGGCAGGTTGTCGATGCAGGTGAAACCGACGTCTTCCAGGACATTCAAGGCCGTACTCTTGCCCGACCCGGAGCGGCCGCTAATCACCACCAGGCGTATTCCAGAAGTCATTACGTTCAGTGCTCCGCTGTCACCGGCGACGACAGTTGAGGGTCGCGCGGGTGTTGGCTGATCCTCAGTGGGCACAGATTCAGCTTGGCGTTTGTCATCTCGTGCCCCTAGCGTCCGCGCAGCTTTTCCTTGCGCTTGATGAGTTGACGATCCAGCTTGTCGGCGAGGGTATCGATCGCCGCGTAGAGATCTTCGTGGCTGCTGTCGGCGAAGAGCTCGCCACCGCTGGCGTGGACGGTTGCCTCGGCTTTTTGGATGAGCTTGTCCACCGACAGGATGACGGCGATGCTGGTGATTCGGTCATTGTGGCGCTCAAGGCGGGAAAATTTGCTGGTCACATAGTCGTGAATGGCGTCAGTGATTTCGAGATGATGCCCGCTGATGTTCAATTGCATGCTCTAGCTCCTTAGCATGGATTGGGTGGTGCCACTTTACGTGCTATGTCGATAGCTTTTGCGTTCGCTGGAGCGCAGGATGCCTAGGCTGTCGCGATATTTGGCGACGGTGCGCCGGGCCACCTGTATCCCCTTGGCTTGCAGCAGGGTAGCGAGATCGCTGTCGCTCAAGGGTTTTGCCGCCGACTCGCTGGCGATCATTTTCTTCAGCATGGCGCGGATCGCGGTCGATGAGCACTCGCCGCCACTGGCGGTGCTGACGTGACTGGAAAAGAAAAACTTGAGTTCGAACACCCCTCGTGGGGTGTCGATATATTTCTGGGTAGTGACCCGCGAAATGGTCGACTCGTGCATTTGCAGCTTCTCTGCAATATCGGCCAGGACCATCGGTTTCATTGCTTCCGGACCTTGCTCAAGGAATTCTCGCTGCATCTCGACGACACTGTGGGCGACCCGGAGCAGCGTCTCATTGCGGCTCTCGAGACTGCGCAGGAACCAGCGCGCCTCCTGCAGGTTGGTGCGCAGAAACGTATTGTCCGCGCTATCGTCCGCTCGTTGCACCAGTTTGGCATATTCCTGGTTAATGCAAAGCCGCGGCGTGATCTCCCGATTCAGCGCCACCACCCAGCGGCTGCCTTCCTTGCGAACCCGCAGGTCCGGTGTGATGTAGTCGGGGTCCGACCCCGCGATGGCTGACCCCGGGCGCGGTGACAGTGTCTGGATGAGTTTGATCGCAGCGTCAATGTCTGCTTCGCTCAGCCCGCATTTGCGGCTGAGAACGGGCGAGTTGTGCTCGCCCACCAGCTGCAGGTGGCTGTCTACCAACAGTTTGGCGGTGCTGAGGTGGGGGGTTTTACTGTCGAACTGGCCTAGCTGAATCAGTAGACATTCCCGCAAACTGGTGGCGGCCACGCCAGCTGGGTCGAAATGCTGGATGCGGTGGAGCACGGCGAGCACTTCGTCGAGCTCAATATCGGGGTAGTCCCCGGTCAGGGTTGCCCAGACTTCTTCTACGGGTGCTTCAAGAAAACCATCTTCGCCGACGAGGTCAATGACCGCCGCTGCGATAATCCGATCCGTGTCTGACATCGGGGTCAGATTGAGCTGCCAGTGGAGATGGTCCTGGAGAGACTCGGTGACCGTGTGAAAACTCTCGAAATCCCGGGTTTCGGCGCCTGTCCCCGTTGCGGGTGTGGAATTCGCGGGCATCGATTGAAAGATATCATCCCATTTAGCATCCACCGGTAGATCATCGGGAATGTTCTCACCCCAGTCGTCCGCATCGGCAATCGGGGTGTCGTCTATATCCGGAATCTCGTCGCTGGCTTCCCTCTCTTCAACCTCGTCGGTGAGCTCGATGAGCGGGTTGGCGTACAGCGTCTGCTGGATTTCCTGGTGCAGTTCAAGAGATGAGAGCTGCAATAACTTGATAGCTTGCTGTAGCTGCGGTGTCATCGACAACTGGTGGCCGAGCTTGAGTTGCAGCGTCTGTTTCATCGTGGAAATGGGGTGTCCCGGGAAATAGTGTTCATTGATCCAAGTGTAGCCGCGCGGGCAGCGGCAGGCAATCGCCTTAGCAATATGTATGCCGATAGCGGCCAGATTTGAGGATGGTGCCGAGTGATGATCTGCTAGCTACAGCGTGAAGCTTTCACCGAGATAAACGCGGCGAACGTCCGGGTTATGCAGTATCTCTGTCGGAGCACCCTGGGCGATGACGGTGCCGTCGTCGACGATGTAGGCGTATTCGCAGATATCCAGTGTTTCGCGGACATTGTGGTCGGTAATGAGGATCCCGATGTTCTTGTCCCGGAGGAGGCGAATGATCTGTTTGATCTCTTGAACCGAAATCGGATCGACACCGGCAAAGGGCTCGTCGAGCAGGATAAACGCCGGCTCCATGGCGAGCGCGCGGGCGATCTCTACCCGCCGCCGCTCACCGCCAGACAGACTCATGCCCACATTGTTGCGGAGGTGGGCGATATGAAACTCGGACAATAGCGCTTCGAGCTTCTCCCGGCGCTGTGCCGCATTGAGGTCTTTGCGGGTCTCGAGAATGGCGAGGATATTGTGCTCGACGCTGAGCTTGCGAAACACCGAGGCTTCCTGCGGCAGGTAGCCGATGCCCCGCCGCGCGCGGCCATGCATGGGCAGCTTGGTGATATCGCTACCGTCGATAAGAATGCGTCCGCGATCATGTTTGACCAGACCGACAATCATATAGAAACAGGTCGTCTTGCCGGCGCCGTTGGGTCCCAGCAAACCGACAATCTGACCACTGCTCAGCGCCAGTGAAACATCGTTGACCACGGTTCGCCGCTTGTAGGCTTTGGCGAGGTGTTCCGCTTGCAGCGTGGCCATTAATTATTGGCCTTGTTCTTGTTGGGAGGAATGACCATGCGGACGCGTTGCTTGCCGGCTTTATCGCCACGGGCTTCGACCCGCTCCTTGTTGATGTCGTAGTCGATGCGCTCGCCTTGCAAGGTCGAGCCCTGCTGATCGACGCTGGCATTACCGATGAGCTTGATGAGGTCGGTGGCGAGGTAATACTCGATAGTGTCGCCGCTGGCGAGCACGAGCCCGTCCTCCGGCTTGGGTTGTTGTTGATAACGCGCCGGCTTGCCGACGCAGATGATCTGGTTGACCTTATCTCCCTCGTGGTGAATGGTTACCTTGTCAGCCTGGATCCGGATGGTGCCTTGGGTGATGGTGACACCCCCTTCATAGATGCTGACTCCGGTTTTGTCCTCGCGAGTGGCGCTGTCGGATTCGATGTGAATTTCCTGTTCGCGGTCCGACGGTAGTGCCATTGCCAGATTTGCATAGGCCACAAAAAAAAGGAAGCCCAGAAGATACGTGGTGACAGGCCTGCGTACTTGCTGGGCAACCGCGGCAACGCCTGCCCAGCGGGCTGGCAATAATCGATTAACGGGCATGGTGGATACTCTTGACCTGTGCCAATAGGTGGTAGCGTTCGCGTTCAAAATTGGCTTTCAGGCCGACCGCGGTCGTGTGTTGGTCCGGCGTAATCAGCGTTACCGCCTGATCGGTCTCGGCCAAGTGCTGGTCGGGGAACAGGGTCAGGCGGGAGGTTTTGAGTTCTTCGCGTCCCTTGCGACCATTGCCGGTGGCGTCGAGGTCTCGCCATGCATGCACATTATCTTGCAGCACGACGCGCTCGCCACCGCCGAAGACTTCGCTGCTGTTGGCCACGATACGCCATGGGGGGGTGCCCGGCGGACCCTGCAGTGCCCACACCCGTGGGGCGTCCATCTGCAGTCGATCCTCGCGTTGAAAATAGAGGCTGCCGGTGGATAGGAGCAGAAAGGACTCGCGACCTTGACGGTCAAACTTGCGTGTTTTGGTTTCCACCATGTAGCTGTCAGCAACGGGCAGGGCGACCAGTTTGGTGGTCTCCTTGCCCATCAGGAGCTCGGGTCCGGTATCCCAGAAAACCACGAATCCCATGATCGCGATGGTGATTAGGACAAGCATCAGCGTATTTTTCACTCACAGATACCCTGCTATGGCGCCCTTGAGTTTGCCCTGGGCTCTCAGGATGAAATCGGCGCCCTCGCGTACCGCGCCCTGCCCGCCAGACCGCGTTGCCCGCCACAGGGCGTGCTCAGCCACTGCCGGGTTGGCATCGGCTGGCGCCATGCCGAGACCTACCCGGCGAATGAGGGGCAGATCGGGCAGGTCGTCGCCCATGAAGGCGATTTCGGTCATCGGCCGGGCCTTCTTGGCGAGGACTTCCTCAAGGGCCTTGAGTTTGTCTTCGCTCCCCTGCACCAATAGTTCGATACCCAGCTCCTGGGCGCGGCGGCTGACCAGTTTGGAGTCGCGCCCGGTGATGATGCCGACCTCAATGCCGTTTTTCTGCAGCAGCTTGATGCCGAGGCCGTCCTGGATATGGAATGCCTTGAGCTCGTCACCGTTTTCGCCATAGTACAGGCGGCCGTCGGTAAGCACCCCGTCGACGTCGAGCAGCAGCAGGCGAATGGCGCGTGCGTTGATTTCCGCCCGCGTGATGGTATCTCCGGGTGGTTTCACAGGATGCCTGCGCGCAGGAGATCATGTAAGTGCAGAATGCCCAGCGGATGCCGCTCGCTGTCTTCCACCACCAACGCGGTGATCTTGTCGTCTTCCATGATGCGCAATGCCTCTGCTGCTAAAATGTCTCGGTGAATACGCCTGCCACCTGGGGTCATGACATCACCCACATTGGCACGATTGAGATCAATCTGTTGAGCGACGGCTCGGCGCAGGTCGCCGTCAGTGAAGACGCCGAGTAATTGACCGGCGCCGTTGGTCACCGTGGTGATGCCGAAACCTTTCTCGGACATTTCACGTAGGGCATCGCACAGGGGAGCGGTGTCGCGAACACGGGGTATTTCGCCACCGCGATGCATGATGTCTTCCACCTTTACCAGCAGATTGCGGCCGAGGGCGCCGCCGGGGTGGGAAAACGCGAAATCTTGTGCCGTGAAGCCACGGGCTTCGAGGAGCGCAATCGCGAGCGCATCACCCATCACCAGGGTTGCCGTGGTGCTCGTGGTCGGCGCAAGGCCGAGGGGGCAGGCTTCGGCACCAACGCCGACATCGAGATTGACATCGCTTGCGGTGGCCAGCGTGGAGTCGCGACCCCCGGTCATACTGATCAAGGGGATGCCGAGGCGCTTGATCAGGGGTACCAGCGTAAGGATTTCCGCTGTGGTGCCGGAGTTCGAGATCGCGATGACCACATCGCCTCGGGTGATCATCCCCAGATCGCCGTGGCTGGCCTCACCGGGGTGAACAAAGAAGGCTGGCGAGCCGGTGCTGGCGAGGGTGGAGGCGATCTTGCGACCGATGTGGCCGGACTTGCCCATCCCGCTAATGATGATGCGGCCGCGGCAGCCGAGAATCAGCTCGCAGGCGTTGGCGAATTCGGCCCCGAGGCGATCCTCCAGCTGGGCCACCGCTTCTGCTTCCATGCGAATGGTACGCTGAGCTGGCGTTATAAAGTCAAAGTCCGTCATCGGTCAGTCGCGAGCGCCTTTGCCACAAGCAGAAAATCAGGTCGGTGTATCGCTGTCGGTGTACCGCTAAAGTTGGCCGGTCGATGATCTCGCGTCCACCGGCAAAAAGCGCGGCGCCATTATAGCAGTCTGCCGTCGGATGATGGCCAGTGCTGGGTGATCATGTGGGCCGTGGCTGTCCGCAACGAAGCGGGCAGTGGTATAGTAATGGGGTAATTATCGTGCCGCTCGACAACGCGGGACGGCGGTGGTTGTGGTGTTGGTGTCCGGTGGCACCGGCAAGTCAAATGTTGACTCCCTGTTAATCTCCAACCAGAGCGTTTGGCTCTCCAACCCAGGCGGAAACCATGGATCCTGAAGATGTAAAAGCGTTGCTGACCCTCGGTCTCGGTGACTGCGAGGTTCACGTTGACGGCCAGGGGAACCACTACGATATCGTCGTGATTGGCGACATCTTTGCCGGCCAACGCGCAGTCCAGCGGCAGCAACGGGTTTACGCTGTCCTCAAGGAACACATTGCCTCCGGCACCCTGCATGCGGTGAACATGAAGCTCTACACGACGGATGAATGGCGGACTCGATAGGCGCCCAAGAGCAACCTCTGCAACCGCCGCCGGATTTCGCTGGCGCGCCGACACCGACAAGGCCGACAAATGGACAAACTCCTGATCAGGGGCGGAACCGCCCTTTCCGGCGAGATACGCATTTCCGGCGCCAAAAACGCCGCCTTGCCGATTCTCGCGGCAACGCTGCTCGCGGATGGCCCGGTGATTATTTCCAATATCCCGCATCTGCACGATATCACCACCATGATCGAACTGCTGGGCTGTATGGGCGTTTCGGTCATACTCGATGAACGGATGCAGGTGGAAGTCGATACCCGCACGCTTAGCAGTCGCAGCGCGCCTTATGATCTGGTTAAGACCATGCGGGCGTCGATCCTGGTGCTGGGCCCGCTGCTGGCACGCTACGGTGATGCCAAGGTATCTTTCCCCGGTGGCTGCGCCATTGGCAGTCGACCGGTTGACCAACACCTTCGCGGTCTCGAAATGATGGGTGCCGAAATCGAAATCGAGGGTGGCTATATCAAGGCGCACAGTCGCGGGCGATTGCGCGGCGCGCATATTCTGATGGACATGGTCACCGTGGGTGGCTGCGAAAATCTGATGATGGCGGCGGCCCTGGCTGACGGCCAGACGGTGATCGAAAACGCCGCTCGCGAGCCAGAGGTGGTCGATCTCGCCAACTGCATCAATGTGCTGGGTGGCGATATTCAGGGTGCGGGTACCGACACTATCGTGGTCAATGGGGTTGCCCGTCTCGGGGGTGGCAGCTACCGGATCATGCCGGATCGGATCGAGACGGGAACCTATCTGGCGGCCTGCGCCGCCACCCGCGGACGCATCAAGCTGAAGGATACCAACCCCCATCTGCTGGAGGCGGTGTTACTCAAGTTGCGCGAGGCTGGCGCCGACATCGTCACCGGCGTCGACTGGATTCAGATGGATATGCACGGCCGTCGGCCCAAGGCGGTACACTTGCGCACCGCGCCCTATCCGGCATTCCCCACCGATATGCAGGCCCAGTTGACCGCTGTCAATGCGGTTGCCGAGGGCGTCGGCACGATCACCGAAACCATTTTCGAAAATCGGCTGATTCAGACCCACGAGCTGAACCGCATGGGCGCCCAGATCAGCGTCGAGGGCAATACGGCCATTGTTACCGGCGTCGAGCGACTCAAGGCCGCCCCGGTGATGGCGTCCGATCTGCGCGCCTCCGCCAGTCTGGTCATCGCGGGGTTGGTGGCTGAAGGCGAAACCATCGTGGACCGGATCTATCATATCGACCGCGGCTATGAGTGCATCGAGGAAAAATTGCAGCAACTGGGGGCGAATATCCGCCGTGTTCCCAACTGAGCGGGATTGCCGATAGCGACAGATAGCGACAACTGTGCCGATGAACAAGCAGATCACCATTGCCCTCACCAAGGGGCGCATCCTCGCCGAGATCCTGCCGCTGTTGGCGCGGGCCGGTATCGAGCCCAGCGAGTCTATTGCGAGCAGCCGCAAACTTCTGTTTGACACCAATCGGGACGCTGTTCGGCTGCTGGTGTTGCGGGGTTCCGATGTGCCCACCTATGTTCAGTTCGGCATTGCCGACATCGGCGTTGCTGGCAAGGACACCCTGCTGGAACACGGCGGTGACGGTTTCTACGAACCGCTGGATCTGGGCATCGCGCGTTGCCGGCTGATGACCGCGGGCGTCACCGGGGCGGTAACCAAGGCCGGTCGCATCAGGGTCGCTACCAAATACGTCAACATCGCGCGCCGTCACTACGCCGAACAGGGGCGGCAGGCGGACATCATCAAGTTGTACGGCGCGATGGAGCTGGCGCCGTTGCTGGGGCTGGCTGACGAAATTGTCGATATCGTCGATACCGGCAACACGTTGCGGGCAAATGGTCTGGAAACGCGGGAAACTATTGCCCATATCAGCTCGCGCCTGATCGTCAACAAGGGCGCGATGAAGATCAAGCATCCGTTCATTCAGCCGCTGTTGGCCGAGTTGCGGGTGGCGGTGGCTGCTCTCGCCAGCCTGACGGGAGTCGCCGGGGCAGGTCGAGAATGAGCATTCTCGGGCTGGCTCACCTCGATGCCGGGCAGAGCGACTTCGAGTCACATCTCGACCAGTTGCTGACTTGGGATAGCGCGGCCGACGCCGCGGTCACGGCGGCGGTCGCCGAGATCCTGGCGCAGGTGCGCAGCGGCGGTGACGCCGCCCTGCTTGAACTCACCAATCGTTTGGATCGCCGCCAGGTGACCGCCGTATCGGCATTGGAAATCCCCGCGGCGCAGTGGGATCTTGCCCTGGCGGGCCTGGTGCCATCGGCGCGCGATGCGCTGAACCATGCCGCCCAGCGCATCCGCGACTACCACCAACACCAGAAACAATCGTCCTGGCACTACCGGGAGACCGATGGCACCGTCCTCGGCCAGCAGATAACCGCGCTTGACCGCGTCGGCATCTATGTCCCTGGCGGTAAAGCCAGCTATCCGTCCTCCGTGCTGATGAACGCGATTCCGGCCCGCGTCGCCGGCGTCGGTGAGATCGTCATGATGGTACCCGCGCCGGACGGCGAGCTGAATCCGCTGGTGCTGGCGGCGGCGGCGATTGCCGGAGTGGATCGAGTGTTTACCCTTGGCGGCGCCCAGGCCATCGCGGCGCTGGCCTATGGCACAGAAACGGTTCCGCGCGTCGACAAGATCGTCGGTCCGGGCAACAGCTATGTCGCCGCGGCCAAGCGCGCGGTATTTGGCCAGGTTGGTCTCGATATGGTCGCAGGACCGTCCGAAATTCTGGTGATCTGCGATGGCGGCACCGATGCGGACTGGATCGCGATGGATCTGTTTTCCCAGGCCGAGCACGATGAGGATGCTCAAGCCATCTTGATGAGTCCCGATGGCGATTTTCTGCGCCGGGTCGAGGACAGCATGGAGCGGCTGTTGCCGACGCTGGAACGGGCGGCAATTATTCGGGTGTCACTGCGCCGGCGGGGCGCCTTGATCAAGGTGGATAGTCTCGACACGGCGATGGCGATCGCCAACCGCATCGCCCCCGAGCATCTGGAATTGTCGGTTGCCGACGCTGAACAATGGTTGCCGCACATCCGTCACGCCGGTGCGGTCTTTCTGGGCCGCCACACTCCGGAGGCGTTGGGCGACTATTGCGCAGGCCCCAATCACGTCTTGCCAACGTCCGCCACCGCGCGATTTTCCTCACCCCTTGGCGTCTACGATTTTCAAAAGCGCACGTCGGTCATCGGGTGTTCGCCGGCGGGCGCGTCGGCGCTGGCGCGAACCGCGGCAGCCTTGGCGAGAGGGGAATCGCTAACCGCGCATGCGCGTTCCGCCGACTATCGGGTAGTGGATTGAGCCATGGGTAGCAAGTATTGGAGCGAGTTTGTCGATAGCCTGGTGCCTTATGTGCCGGGAGAACAATCCACGGCAAACCTTCAAGTCAAGCTCAACACCAACGAAAACCCCTACCCACCGTCGCCGCGCGTGCTTGAGGCGATTCGCGCGGCCGCGGGTGAAGAGCTGCGCCTTTATCCGCCGCCCAACGCCGATCCGCTCAAGGCTGCCATCGCCGACTATTATCGGGTGCCACTCGACCACATTTTTGTCGGCAACGGCTCCGACGAAGTATTGGCCCACACCTTCAACGGCCTGTTCCGCCAGGCCGAGCCGGTGCTGTTCGCCGACATCACCTACAGTTTTTATCCCGTCTACTGCGACCTGTACGACATCACCTATCGCAGCGTGCCCCTTGCCGATGATTTCAGCCTTCGCGTGGAGGATTACTATCAGGTTAACGGCGGTATCATCCTGGCCAATCCCAATGCGCCCACTGGACGCCTGCTGGGTGTCGACCGCATTGAACGCCTGCTAACGCACAACACCGAATCCGTTGTCGTCGTGGACGAAGCCTATGTCGATTTCGGCGGTGAGAGCGCGATTCCACTGGTGGCGCGCCATCCCCAGCTGCTGGTGATCCAGACGCTGTCAAAATCCCGGGCGCTCGCCGGTCTGCGGGTTGGTTTCGCCATCGGCAGCCCGGAGCTCATCGAAGGCCTGGAGCGGGTCAAGAACAGCTTTAACTCCTACCCTCTGGGTCGCCTCGCCATTGCGGGCGGTGCGGCGGCAATGGCGGATCGGGCGTATTTCGAGCGCACCTGCGAAACCATCGTGCGGGATCGCGAAGTCTTGGCTAGGGGGTTAGCGGCGCTGGGTTTTGCGGTAGTGCCGTCGGCGGCGAATTTCGTGTTCGCCCGCCACCCGCAACACGATGGCGCGACTCTCGCCGCCGATTTGCGGGCGCGCGGTATCATCGTCCGTCATTTCGCCAAGCCGCGCATCGATCAGTTTCTGCGCATCACCATCGGATCGCCGCAGCAACACGACAGCTTGTTGGCGGCGCTCGCCGAGCTGGTCAGTTAACCAGGCTCGCCGGCGGACGGGCGCCCGCCACCGTATCGATGGTCAGTTTGCGATCATGGCGGATCAGACTGAGGCTGATCGGATCGCCGGGTTTCAGATCGGCGATTGCCCGCATCTCGCGCGAACCGTCACCGACGACCTGGCCGTTGATGCTGGTGATGACGTCGCCCGGCTGTAATCCAGCCTGGTGCGCCGGGCTATCCACGTAGACGTTGGTGATCAACAGCGCGGCGGGCGGTTGAATGCCGAGTTTCGCGGCAATTTCCGGGGATATCTGCTGGGTGTCGACGCCCAGCCAGCCGCGCGTGACATGGCCGTGCGCGACGATTTCCGCCAGCACCTTGACGGCGATGTCGGCAGATATCGCGAAACTGATGCCGATGGATGAGCTCTGATCGAGGGTCGCCGAGTTGATGCCGAGCAGTTGGCCTTCGGTGTCGATCAATGCTCCCCCTGAATTGCCGGGATTGATGGCGGCATCGGTTTGCAGGAAGTTTTCGTAGGTGCTGAGGCCGAAGCCGTAGCGCCCGGTTGCGCTGATGATGCCTTGGGAGACGGACTGGCCGACGCCAAAGGGGTTGCCGATGGCGAGGACGATATCGCCCACCTGCGCCCGTTCCGGTCTGCCGACGGCAATCGGATGCAGATTGCCGAGATCGATTTTGAGCACGGCGAGATCCGTTTCGGGATCCGAGCCCACCATTTTGGCTTCAGCTTCGCGACCATCGTTCAGTAGCGCGATGATTTCGTCGGCGCCGGCCACCACATGATTGTTGGTCAGGATGAAGCCGTCGGTATTCATCACGACACCTGAGCCCAGGGAGGATTCCATGCGCTGTTGTCGCGGCGGTGCGCTATTGTCGAAAAAACGCCGAAAAAACGGGTCGTCGAGCAGGGGGGAATGTTTCTGCGGCAGCGCTTTCCGGGTGTAGATGTTTACCACCGCTGGAGCTGCGTTGCGCACCGCCAGCGCGTAGGAGGCGGGTTGCTTATCAACCTTGGCGCTGGCAGGCACTGGGTTGGCGACGGTCATCGGTACTTGATCGCCACCGTCCTGTTTTCGTGTTGCGGGAAATAACAGGATGATCACTGCCGCAGCGAGAATTCCAGCCAGTGTGGGCCAGCCGAGATAGCGAAGTAGGGGCAAGGTGGTGATCCGTGGCAGATTAGGGAAACATCAATGTTATTATGGCACAAAGCAAATTGTCGGAACCGGGGGCATCCTCCGCGTCCAGTGTAAGCATTCTCACCGTTGGATGCCGCTTGTGTTTGATTGCGACAGATGTGCAATCCTCCCCAGGTGACCCATTGACCACTGACTCAGCAGCGGATATTTCGAATGATTGGACTTGTGAAGCCCCATGGCAGCGATACTCTGAAGCCCTTGTTGCTTGAGGGCGAGGCCCTTGCGTTCGAACTGCGTCACGCCGCCGGCTTGCCCCGCATCAAGATGGTATCGAGGGAGGTGGGCGATCTGATCATGCTCGGCATCGGCGGCTTCACGCCGCTCGAAGGCTTTATGGGCGAAGCGGACTGGCGCGGTGTCTGTGACCGGATGACGCTGTCAACGGGCCTGTTCTGGCCGATTCCGATCACGCTGTCGGTCAGCGCGGCGGAGGCGGATCGGCTCGCCATCGGCGCGCAGGTAGCCCTCGTCGATGGCGAAACCGATGAAATCATGGGGACCCTGGAGATTGCCGAAAAATATCGCATCGACAAAAGTCACGAATGCCAGCAGATTTTTCGCACCACCGATCCCGCCCACCCTGGCGTCAAAATGGTGATGGAGCAGGGCGATGTCAATGTCGCTGGCCCAGTCAAGGTG
>JBPPNE010000032.1:0-11610 GCA_051306415.1 Porticoccaceae bacterium | reverse complement strand
TAGCGTTAAAGGGATTCATATCAGTAAAATCTTTTTGTTGTCATCGCTTGCGATAGCACTCCAAGCAACATCAGGTGTCAGCTCGCGGCGCGCTCCGGTTCCCCCAGAGTGATGGTCAAGCCGGGCAAACTGCCATCTTTGCGCCAGTCAGCAAGCAGTTTGAAGAATTCTTCCGGCCCACCACCGTACTGGCCGGCGAGAAAACCATTGTCCTTCACGCCCTTGCCCTCGTTGTTGTAATAACCGGGCGTGCACTCGGCATAGAACTGTTCATGGCCGCCGGCCAAGCGGCGGATGGTCGCTACCCAATCGGCCTCGGCTTCCGGCGTGGCTTCCAGTGTGCGCACACCTTTGTCCAGGCCGTACTTGATGACATAGGCGACATGTTTGGCCTGTTCATTGAGCGCGTGCGGCACGTTTGCGGTGTAGCCGGTCTGGGTAAAACCCATGAACAAGCAGTTCGGAAAATCGTGGCTGTGGAGGCCATGAAAGGTTGATAAGCCATTGGCCCACTTTTGCCCGAGACTCCGCCCGCTGCGCCCGATGACGTCATAGCCCGACTGACTGGTGTAATTGGTACCGACCTCGAAACCGGTGGCAAAGATCAGGCAATCGAGCTCGTATTCCTTGCCGGCGACAACGACACCCTTGCGGGTAACCCGGTCAACGCCCTTGCCCTGGGTATCCACCAGCGTGACGTTGGGTCGGTTGAAGGTCTGCAGGTATTCGTCATTGAAGCACGGCCGCTTGCAGAATTGCCGGAAATACGGCTTTAGTACCTCCGCGGTCGTCTTGTCCTTGACGATGGCATCAGCGCGGGCGCGAACTTGCTCCATCTTCTGGAAGTCGGCGATTTCCATTGCCAGCGCGCGGTCTTCGTTGGACAGGTCGGCGCCGTTGCCGCTGGAAAGAATGGTCTGCAGGTTGCGGAAAATATCGGTCCAGCCGTCGCCGATCAGATCCTCCTCCTGATACCCGCCGGTGGCGATGATGTTGAAGTTGTCCATGCGCTGCCGCTGCCAACCCGGCTTCAGACTTTTTGCCCACGCGGGATCCGTCGGTCGATTGTTGCGCACATCGACGGACGACGGCGTGCGCTGGAAGACATAGAGTTGCTTGGCCGCCGCGCCCAGGTGCGGGACGCACTGGATCGCGGTCGCGCCGGTGCCGATGATGCCGACCCGCTTGTCCTTGAGGCCGCTCAGATTGCCTTCGGAACTGCCGCCGGTGTAGTCGTAATCCCAGCGGCTGGTGTGAAACGTGTGCCCCTGGAACTCGTCGATGCCCGGTATGCCCGGCAGCTTGGGTCGGGTCAACAGGCCATTGGCCATCGCCACGAAGCGCGCCTGCATGCGGTCGCCGCGATCGGTCGAGATGATCCAGCGCGCAAGCCCCTCGTCCCAGCGCAGCTCGGTAATCTGCGTTTGCAGGCAGGCGTTGCGATAGAGGTCGTACTTGCGCGCGATCGCCTGGGCGTGGGCCATGATCTCGGGGCCAAAGGAGTACTTCAGCTTGGGAATGTAGTTGAGCTCCTCCAGCAGCGGCAGGTAGATATAGGATTCCACGTCGCACTGGGCGCCCGGATAGCGGTTCCAGTACCAAGTGCCGCCAAAATCGCCGGCATTGTCGATGACGCGCAGATCCCGCACCCCCGCTTCGCGCAATCGGGCCCCCGCCAAGAGCCCGCCGAAGCCGCCGCCAATGATCGCCACCTCGACCTCATCGGTCAGCGGCGCGCGCTTGAACCCCGGCTCCACATAAGGGTCGTGAATGTATTTGGAGAAGTCACCGGCCGCCTTCTGGTATTGGGCGAGACCATCCGCGCGCAGCCGCTTGTCGCGCTCTTCCTGGTACTTGCGGCGCAGTGCATCGGGGTCGAATCCGAGCTCCGCCACGTTGGCCGCTACTTTAGCCGCGGCGGCGGGCGAGTTTGTGCTGGTCGTTGTCATGGGTGGTTCCTCAGCTTATTTATCGGGTTATGTTTATCAGGGCATGTCCGCAGGTTAGCCGCTAATGGGGCGGAAATCATCCTTTCGACCGTCCGAAAACGTGACTCAACGGGGGCCACGCTATTGCCACCGGATCGCAATACAGCGAACGGCTCGACGGCAATAGGGGTATTGGATCGGCGCCGCCCGCGTTTACTCCGCAGCGTCCAGGTCGTCCCAGAGCTGGTTGATGAGTGCGATCCTTTTTTCCGACTGCTCAGGTTTGCGAATGACCAGACGCCAGCGATCCACCGTGTTCTGACGAGTCATGCCCGGTACCAGCAGGCGAGCACTGCGTATTACTTGCCGTGCCTCGTCCGCTCTCCCCAAGGAGATCAGCGACAGCGCTAGACAAACATGTCCCATAAGAAACCCGGGCAATCGTTTGACCGCCGTGCGTGCAGCGGTCTCCGCCCGCTGAAAATCGTCCAGCGCCAGATAGCACTGTGAGTAATAGAGGTACGCCAGCCCCGCATGAGGGTCTTTCGGTGAGACGCGCAAGAACTGATCCAGTTGCGCGATGCCGGCCTCGGGCCGGCCATCGGCCCACAGCGCCAAACCGTAGAGCAGCCGGAAGCGGCCGCTGTTAGGGTTCAACTCCAGGCTGTGTTCGAGGCAGTCAATGGCCCGCTCGGTTTGGCCGCTCCAGATAAAGGCCCGCCCGCATTGGCCGAGCACCACCGGGTCTTGCGGTGCCAAACTCAGCGCCTTATTGGCCAGCGCCAGCACCTCTTCCCGGCTTTTGCCCGCATCGATCCCGGTGAACACAACCCCGGCGAACAGCTTCATGCTCGTGACCGCCGCCAGCAGCGCCCAACTGATACCGTAGCCGGGCTCTATTTCGGAGGCCTGCCGCGCCAGCCTTTCCTCCGCGTCCAGGGCCTCGGCGCCCGGTTGCAACGCATAGGCCTCCGCCTGCACGCACAGCGCCCAGGCCTGCAGGTCTTCGGGCCGTTGGCGCGAAGCGCGCTTGGCCTCGGCAATGCCCAGGTTGGAGCACAGCGTCGTCACCAGCCCATCGACCACGTCATCCATGATGTCGAATATTTCGGCCACCGGGCGGTCAATCTTGTCGGCCCAGACATGAGCGCCGCTAACAGTTTCGATCAATTGCACGGTGATCCGCAGGCGGTCGCCCACCGGGCGGATGCTGCCCTCCAGCACATAGCGCACGCCCAATTCTTTGCCAACCGCGCGGATATCCGGCGACTGGCCCTTGTAGGCGAAGGTGGAATTGCGAGCGATAACGAACAGGCGGTTATCGCAGGACAGCCCGGTAATGATGTCCTCGGTCATGCCATCGGCGAAATACTCCTGACTTTTGTCGTCGGACATATTGACGAAGGGCAGCACCGCAATGGAGGGCTTGTCTTTGATGGGTTCGATTTCCCCCATCAGCGGTGACATGGCTGCGGCCGGCGGTTCAGTCGGGAGCGGTGAAACAGCGGCGAGCGACGCGACCGGCTGAACCGTCCCCGCTGGAATCTGTTGTTGCCGCCGTCTGCGATTGCGGAAAATGGCATCGGCGGCAATGATGGCGACGCCGACGCCCACCGCGATAAACCGCACATCGAAGCCCGCAAAAAGCGAATCGCGCAGGCTGTCGGGCAGCTTCACCGCGTCGAGGAAATAGGTCATCCAGCGATCAGGTGTAAAACCCGTCAAGGTAACGACGACACCCACGACCTGCGCCGTCGTCCACAGATGATCAAGCGGGCGCGGTTTCGGCTCAACGCTCATCCAATGATTCTCCAGTTCGCGATCACTGCGCTAATGGGAAGCGCCTCGATGATCGCCGCTTTATTGTTCTATTGCGGTATTGTTCTATTGTCACATTGTTCTATTGTCGCGCCGTGGCGGAGGCATTGACTCGAATTGCCCCAGTGCAACTAACGCAATGCATCCACACCTGGTGCGTCGGCGTAATCATGGTTTTCGCTTGCTGTCGATCTCAAGAGCATGACCCGGATCTTCCCCACCAGCAGCGACATCCTATTACGCAAACAATTTACGCGGCCATGTTATGCGACAGGGATCGACCATAGCGAGAACAGCGAGGCCGGACAAAATGTCGCACGGATGGCCCTTACGGGGCTATTACTCAAACAGCTAATCGCGCGCCGGAAAGATGTTGGCACTGGCAGTAGTCTTGCGGAAATCCACTGTCAAAGCCCGGATGCCAAACCGCACAAGGGCTCTACTCGCACAGCCCGCGCACCCGCTCGCACCGTCGCGCAACACCCAGAGCAACTATGCGATGCTGGCCGATTTCATCGGCTCATTCCGGCTCGCGGTGAAACAGGCAATCGAAACCGGCATCGTGCAACTTGATTCCGTCCAGGGCCTCGCCGCCATCAACGCCGAAGTGACGCGGCAGGCGACGATGCTCGCCTACCTGCAGGATTTCCGGCTGATGATGTGGGTCAGTCTGGTGAGTATGCCGCTGATTTTTCTGCTGAAGGCGCCGCCGCAGACCCGGATGCCCGCCGCCAAGGCGGTGGTGGCGGAGTAATCGCGCCACCGCATCACATCCGCGATCGCAACGCACCCATGATCACTCGTCGAGCGCGGGCAGCAGCGGCCGCTCATCCTCCTCGCTGCTTTGCTCACGCAGATCCACCGGCAGTTGCCGCCGCGTACGCGCGCCGAGATGGCGGATGTCTTCAAGTCGCTTGACCAAATTCCCCTTGCCCTGCACCAGGCGATTGCGCGTCAGGGTCCAGGCTTCTTGGCTTCTGCCGATGTGCTTGCCGAGATCGTCCAGCGCCTCCACCACTAGCACGAACTGATCGTAGAGCGCCCCCGCCTGGTTCGCGATTTTCTCGGCATTGCGGTTCTGATCCTCGTAGCGCCAGATGTTGTGGATAGTGCGCAGCGTCGCGAGCAATGTGCTCGGGCTGACCAGGATGATGCCGCGGTCGTAGGCATCGCGGAACAGGGTCGCATCGGCTTCGAGAGCGGTTATGAACGCCGCTTCGATGGGCACGAAGATGAGCACGAAATCCAGCGTGTTAACCCCCGCGAGCTGCTCGTAGGCCTTGCGGCTGAGGCCAGTGACATGGCCGCGCAGCGAGGCGACGTGGCGCGACAGGCAGCGTTGCTTCTCCACCGGGTCGTCGGCGCGGCAGTAGCGTTCGTAATCGGTCAGCGACACCTTCGCATCGACAATGATGTCGCGCCGATCCGGCAGGTGAATGATCACATCGGGATTGCGACGACGGCCATCCTCGTCGGCGAGCGCGACCTGAGTCTCGTACTCGCGGCCCTTGTGCAGACCGGACTCCTCCAGAATTCGCTCCAGCACCACCTCGCCCCAGTTGCCCTGCACCTTGCTGTCGCCCTTGAGTGCATTGGCGAGCAGGAAAGCCTCCTCACCGACGCGCTGCGCCTGCTTCTGCAGTTCACCGATCTGGCCGACGAGCTGGTTGCGCTCGGCGCTTTCCTTGGTGTAGGCATCCTCGACTTTCTTGCGGAACTCTCCGATCTCCCGCCGCAGTGGATCCACCGTGGTGTCGAGCGTCTGTTTGCTGGTGCGGGCGAACACCGCCTGCTTGTCGTCGAAGATGCGATTGGCGAGGTTTTCAAACTCCCGCGTCAAGGTTTCGCGCGCCGCTGTCAGCAGCTGCAATTGCTCCTGAAACCGCTGCCGCTCGCTGTCGAGGCGCGCCGCCAACGCCGCCTGCTCGTTGGCTAGCGTAGCGTTCTGCTCCGTCGCCAGGGCAAGCTCCCGCCGCAGTCGATCCTCGGTATCGCGCCAGTGCTCGCGCTCGGTATCCGCCACTGTGCGCGAGCGAATATGGCGCAGTTGCAAGGCCACCGCCACCAGCAAGCCGCCGGCGCAGAAGCCCGTGATTAGCAGATAGAGCGTTTGCCCATCGAAGGTGAGAGTCATGGCGGGAGTTTATCAGTTCGGCATCGGTCGATGATGTAAACTGACAGCCCATGACCACATCGTCCAGCACTGCGTCGCCCGTCCCGCGCCGCCACTCCCCCGCGTCAGATCGCAAAACCCCGCCGCTGTCGCCACGCATCCTGGTCTTCGACTCCGGCGTTGGCGGGCTCAGTATTCTCGCCGCCGTGCGTGCTGTCCTGCCCGCCGCGGACTTTGTTTACGCCTGCGACAATGCCGCCTTCCCCTACGGCACCAAGGACGCGGAGACCCTGGTCGCGCGCGTCGACCGCGTCCTCAAGGCGCTGATCGCCCACGCCCGACCGGATATTGTCGTCGTCGCCTGCAATACCGCGAGCACGCTGGTGCTGCCGCGCATCCGCAGTCATTTCAGCGACCCCGTGGTCGGCGTGGTGCCCGCCATCAAGCCGGCGGCCGCAGCGACAAAAACCGGCGTAATTGGCCTGCTCGGCACACCCGGCACGGTCGCTCGCCCCTACACGCAGCGGCTTATCGACGACTTCGCCGCGCACTGCACGGTGGTGCGAGTGGGCAGTTCGACGCTGGTCGAGATCGCCGAGGCCAAGCTGCGCGGCGCGGCTGTCGATACCGATCAGATCGCCGACATCCTTGCGCCGTTGTTCGCCCATCCGGAACTGGATACCGTCGTGCTCGCCTGCACGCACTTTCCGCTGCTGCGCGACGAACTCCTCGCCGCGGCGCCACGCGCGGTGCAATGGATCGATTCGGGTGAGGCGATCGCCCGCCGGGTGGCCTCGCTGGTGCCAGCCGCAACGCTGACAGCAGCCATTCACGGTCATTTTCGCACCGCGATTTTTACCGGCCGCAGCGCCGACGTCACCCTGCTCGAACCCGCGCTCGCCGCACTGGGTTGCGCGGGCATCGACTATCTGTTGATCTGATCTCCACTGGAATTGACCGCTACTGAAATTGGCCGCTACTGAAAATGAATGCTAACGGAAACAAAAAACTCACCATGACGACACCGGAAAAAATCGCGCCCGCCAAGTTCGGCACCCTACTCGGCCTCGCGCCCGGCAATGTGCCGGTGTATTCCTCGGACTATCCCTCCGTCGACGACACCCAACTGCCCGATCGCAGCGCCTACCGCAGTTATCTCGACGGCATCTTCATGGGCTACAAGTGGCAGTGCGTGGAGCTTGCGCGGCGCTGGCTGTACCTGAACAAAGGCTACATCTTCGACGGCGTCGCGATGGCCTACGACATCTTTCAGTTGCGCTCGGTGCGCGTCGTCAAGGACAACACCTTGCTGCCGTTGCACTCCTTTCGCAATGGCGCCAAACGCCCGCCGGAGCCGGGCTGCCTGCTGGTGTGGGATGAGGGCGGCGACTTCGAGGATACCGGGCATGTCGCCGTGGTGACCGAAGTCCACGCCGACTGCATCCGCTTTGTCGAACAGAATGTCGAACACCTGATGTGGCCGCCACGGCAACGCTGGTCCCGCGAACTCAAGGCCACGCGAACCCCGGACGACGGCTACTGGATCGATGCCGCCAGTGAGGGAGCCACCATACTCGGCTGGGTGATGCAGACGGCCCACGATGCCCACTCCGTGCGCTGGGCGATCATCGACCCGCGCCTGTTCAACCCGCGGGCGCGGCAGGTGGCCGACCATGGCCAGGCACGCCAGGCTTGGCTCGACGTCCGCCAGCCCGATGAAGCGGCCTATGTCGAGTCCATGCACGGCCACAAACTGACCAGCAACGACGCCGATCAGTACCGGTATTTTCGCCTCTCCGAAACCGCGCACAAGGAAATCAAGCACGCCACCAACGAATTGCACGCCATGTTCATGCACGCCACCCACCAGGTGCTGCAGGACGACGCACTGCTCGCGAAGTTCGACATTCCGCCGGCGATCTGGCCGAAAATTCACCAGTCGTGGAACAACCGGCGCAACCAGATGATCACTGGCCGTCTGGATTTTTCAGTCTCCGAGCGCGGCATCAAGGTCTACGAATACAACGCCGACTCCGCCTCCTGCCACCTGGAAACCGGCAAGATCCAGCAAAAATGGGCGGCGCATTTCGGCGCTAGCGAAGGCCGCTGCCCCGGCGACAATCTGCACCAGGAGCTGATCGACGCCTGGCGCGAGAGCGGCGTCGATTCGGTGCTCCACATCATGCAGGACAGTTTTCCCGAAGAGACCTATCACGCGCTCTACATGAAATCGGCCATCGAAGCAGCCGGCATCTGCTGCAAGATCATCGAGGGCTTCGCCGGCCTCGCCTGGGACGACGACGGCTATGTCGCCGACGCCGACGGCGTGCGCATCATGTGGGTGTGGAAAACCTGGGCCTGGGAGACCGCACTGGATCAGCTCCGCGCCGAATGCGACGAAGACGCTCAGCAATCCGCGGCTCTCGCGTTCGGTGAGCGCAGAACAGCAGCTCGCAGGAATGCCGCGCCGCGCCTGGCCGATGTGTTGCTGCGCCCCGAGGTCATGGTATTCGAGCCGCTGTGGACCCTGATTCCCAGCAACAAAGCCATTCTGCCGGTGCTCTGGAGCCTGTTCCCCGACCACCCCTACCTGCTCAACTCGCAATACGAGCTGACCGACGAATTGCGCGCGAGCGGCTATGTGTCGAAACCGATCGCCGGGCGCTGCGGTTCCAACATCAGCATCGTCGACGCCAACAGCACGGTGGTGGAGGAAACCGCGGGACGCTTCCACCAGCAGAACAACATCTACCAGCAACTGTTTCCGCTACCCCGAATCGACGACCACAATGTGCAGGTCTGCACCTTTTCCGTCGACGGTCGCTACGCCGGCGCCTGTGTGCGGGTGGATCCCTCCCTCGTCATTACCGACCAGAGCAACCTGCTGGCATTGCGCATTGTTGACGACGCCAGCGTGGAGCTTGATCAATGACGCGGGCGGATGCTGGAACTCGAGATCGACGAGAAGTTTGTTCGATTGAAGCGCCTCGTGTCCTCACACTGGACGGAATCGAAGCGCAATGGCCAACTTACTTCTAACAACTTGAGGATGCTTGTCTTAGCGTTAAGTAGTTACAGCATGCGAACTTAAGCAGGCAGTTCTCCAGCGGCCAGAAAATCGCCGGCAGGGTCTTCACGCAGGCTGACGTACTCGAGGCGCCATTGATCCACCCTGCGGAGATCAGCCAGCGTTATTTCCGTGTCCGCAACAGCGTTGCACCTCTCTAGCGCAATCTCCACTGCTGTATCCGGAGTGCCATAAGCTGCTTTGAACAGGGCCGCGAGGGCCGTCGCAGCCTTGTCGGCAGCCTCCCTCGCGGCTTGCCCGCCTTTTTCCATGTCGTAGGCGACCGAAATGGAGAGGAAGTACGGCTCCCCATCCGGTAATTCGACTGCTCTCTCCTCGCCGAGATCGAAGAAAAGACCCACAAGATATCGATGAGAAACGGTCTCTAGAATCTTATCGATGCGCTTTTTTACTGATTTCTTTTTCGAAAGCCGGGTCTCGAAGGCGTTAGGGAACGCCGGGCGCCCATATCGAGCGGCAAGCCACTGCTTCAAAGTACGTTTTTCGTTGGCGGACAGAACAAAATTCTTGTCGCCGGCCTCGATTTTGGCGAACTCAGCTTTCCTTCACCTGCTGCTGATCTGCATGGCGAAGCTCAACAGGCATATCTTTGCCCGGCGCAGACTCGAAATTGAGATGCAGGCGCCGCGGGTTCCTGGCGTTGGCATACTTCGAATCAGACGCCGGAACTAGCGAACCTACGATGACCTCGACGAACTTCTCCTCGGGATGCGACAAGTCGCAGTCGTGCGAGATTATGACGACGCGTCTGTCCGAATCGCGGGATTCAATTAGGCCCAGCGCATAGGCATGTTCGTCGGTTAGCACATCCCCCTGTCGCCATTCGGTATCGCGCCCGCGCATTCTTGGTTTCTCGTTCAATTCCGCTCAGCGGAGCCGGGGATCGAGATGGAGGACAGCCAATCGCTGGTGGGTTTGGACTTGGAGGTCGCCAGACCAGACTGCTTGTACGAAGCTTCCATCAGCTTGGCTTCGGATATCAACAGCGCAACGTGCTCGTCTCGGTTCTCACTGGACTTGATGAAATCCATTAACGACCGACCGCCAAAAGTCTTCATCTTCAGCAGATTCCCAGCACGGGAGACTCCTGCTGTATGAAATGCGTCCGCGATCCGACTCAGCTCGACAATTCGATCAAGCTTGTCTTGTTCGGGGTTGGAGCTGCCAGTCAACCACTTGTAGATAGCTTGGCGAGAGACATCGAACAGGGTGGCCAAGTCTGCGACAGCCGGATTGAGTACGTTTCGAATGTTCTCAATGTGCTCAGCAGCGGTTCTGACATCGGCGTGTTTCGTGCTGTTAATGGATGCCTGCGTAGCACCAATATCGAGAATAAACGGCACGCGCGCCTGGATACGGGGGCTCCAAGATTCCGCGCGATCTAGCGCATAGATGCTGCCAGTACCCAGCGTGGCTGCGCCGAATGCTGCTACTGCTACTTTGGCCGTCAGCCCCATCGGCGCCGTAGGTCGAACAGAAGGCGAAATGGAATGCATATTTTTCTCCAATCTACATCAGCCCCAAACAACGCGAGCGTGATCAGTAACCGTGGCCTTAAAGACGAGCTTGATGGTCGCGTGTAAAGCTAACAACTGCTCGCTGAGCTTCTCGAAATCCATGGACATCTGTCCCACCACAAAGTGATCGGTGTCGATCACTGCGTGCGCCTGCGGTTCCTTAATGTCGAATTTCGGCATAAGCACTAGGCCATTCAGCGCGATATCTGGTGGAAAGCCGAGCGGCGCCGTCATCCTATGCACCCGCGCCACCAGTGTTCCCGTGGGCGCGAGCGGACCGGACTCGGTTTCAAATACCGATTCGTGCAGAGCATATTTTTGTTTGGCGCTGAAACGAACACCATGCAATCCATCCTGAAGATACTGCTCGACCGTTTCACCAGCCTGTGGCAAGACCGCGTCAAGGTAGCGAAGGCCTAGTCGGCTGACGCGATCAAGTCCCACGACTTCATGCACAGCCTTGAGCCCACGTAGCAGCTCCGGGATGAACTCGTTACTCGTGTCGTAGTGGGTCGTATGGAGGGTGATCGAAGACGCGCTCAAGATAAAACCCGAGGAGCGATTACCCTTCGTGATGAGCCAGGAAGCAGTATGAGCGACCTGCGGCTCGATCGGAGCATGACCAGGCTCTACAGGGAACTGTAAATGGGTCACTTGCTGCGTATCGTAGAGGGGATACTCGCGCCGGAGGCGGTCCTGTACCTCGTCCACATACTTAGCCATGGCCGCCACAGGGTTGAACTGCGCTTGGGCCAAGGCATAGTAAACTGGGGCATTGGACATCTTCGCACTCACGATACGACTCCTAACGATGGCAGACCCCCGCGAAGGATCTCGGTTGACATATTGGTTGACAGTGTACGCTCTGATAGACACTTTGGACAAGTCAGGGTTCCGCGCTCGTGGAATGTCTGTCTCGCGGGATGCCTGTGATGTCGCTGCCATCGCCCCACCCTGCTCTAGTGATCCCGTGACTATCTATCACTGCCATGCGCTTTTTAAAAAGCCCACCCCGCCATGCTGAACCCGCTGTTCGACATCACCCATTTGAAGAACCACATCGCGGCGGGTGGTCTGGTGCTCACCGCCAACCAGCGCCTGGCGCGCAGCCTGCTCGATGCCTGGGGACAGTATTGCCAACACCAG
>JBPPNE010000031.1:0-7702 GCA_051306415.1 Porticoccaceae bacterium | reverse complement strand
CCAGCCAGCAGAATGCCGGTGAGCAGGGTGCGCTCGATACCCAGGCGAACTACGCCGGCGGCGCCGAGAAACGCGCCGGCGATACCGATCCAGACGCCAAACAGTTTCGACACGGTACCGATTTCGGTCTTGCTGAAGCCGGCGTCCAGATAAAACGGCAGCGCGATAACGCCGAGCATCTGATCGGAAATCTTGAAGAGTCCGATGAAGAGCAGCAGGGCGATACCGATGCGGCCTGAATAGCGCCGGAAAAAATCCCGGAAGGGACCGGTGATACTGTCCTCTAGAATGCCCGCCAGCGAACTGGTGCGGTTGGCGGGGTGTTCCGGCTCGCGGGCCAGCAGCGTCACCGCCATGATCGCGAGCAGGAATACCGCCATCAGCTGGTAGACCAGCGACCAGGCCAGCCGATCGGCAAGAATCAGCGCGAGCGCGCCCGAAGCGAGCAGCGCCAGTCGATAACCCAGGGTATAGCTGGCTGCCAGGGCGCCCTGGGCTTCAATGGGTGCGATTTCGATGCGATAGGCATCGACCACAACATCCTGGGTGGCGCCGGCGAATGCGGCGAGGAAGGTCAGTGCGACAAAGGTGCCAAAATTCAGCGGAGTCACCAATGCCATGCCCAGCAGACTGGCCAGTAGCAGGAGCTGGGCGGCCAGCAGCCAGCTGCGGCGCTGGCCCAGTTTGCCGAGCCATGGCAGGCGCACGCTGTCCACCGCCGGGGCCCACAAAAATTTCAGGGAGTAGCAGAGCGTTGCATAACTGACGAGGCCGATGCTCGCCAGCGACACACCGCTGTCCCTGAGCCAAACTGACAGGGTGCCGCCGACCAGCAAAAACGGCAGTCCGGAGGTGAAGCCGAAGAAGAACAGTGTGAGTGCAGCCGGTTGGCCAAAGGCGGAGCGCAGCGAAAGAGGCCCAGCCGCGTTCATCTCGCTTGCCCGGCGGTTCGACCGCGAATCTGATGGCGGTGTTCCGTGCTGACGCCGGCTAGCCTGGGGCACGGGGGCGGCAGTCGAGACATCAGCAACGCGCGGTCGCGGATTGAGCAGGTGCACGGTGTGGCCGAACGTTGGCGAAAGCGATTGAGCACGGTGTACCGCTGTCTTCTGGAGTTATGCAGGCAAGGCGCCCGTTGACTAGGTTGGTGCAGATCGGTGTTGTTCTGGCCCGACCGGTTCGCCACCTTAAACAATTGTCTGCGCCGCTGCTAGCACCCTCGGCGACGGGGTGAACGCTAGGGCGTGAAATTACTCCGCGCCGTCGCTTAAATTGCCAGGGATATTGAGGTCCGCGTGGGGTACCCTTGCAGGTTCGATGTGAGCTGGAGGATGCGGGCCGTGCGGGTGCTGTATTGGTTAGTCGTCGCTGTCCCTCTGCTGGATCTCTGCCTGTTGATTCGGGTCGGGCAGGCCATTGGTTCCGGGCGCACCATCGTGCTGATGCTGCTGATCGCCGCACTCGGCTTGGCCGTCGTCCGTCGCCAGGGTTTTGCGGCGCTGCTGCGGGCGCGCGAGCGCCTGGCCATTGGTGAGCCACCGAGCCGGGAAATGCTCGACGCTGCGGTGCTGACTGTGGCCGGTCTGCTGTTGTTGATACCCGGGTTTCTGACCGACGTCATGGCCCTGGTGGGACTGTTGCCACCGCTGCGGCGCTGGCTGGCCAAGCGGTTGTTGGCGGGTTCGCTAGTCTTCACGGGCAGTCCATCGGGGGTTGCCCGTGCCCCTGGCAACATTATTGAGGGCGAATATCGGCGGGAAGATGAACCGCCGTCGCCGTGAACGACGGGTTCGCTGAATCACCTGTCCAGCTGCCGCCGTCGCTGCATAGCAGGCCGGCTGAGCGATCAATAGTGGTCTGCTCGGCCTTGAAATCAGCGCTTACGCCCCTATCCTGCACCTAGGTCGTGCCGGGTTGGCTGCGAGGGGCGGCGTTTTTTAGCCCGCCCCCTTGAATTCGCCACCAGTGCCTCCAGATACAGGGCAGCTTCGGGAGCTCTAAGCCGAACTAAGCTTTTTTAATTCTAATTCAGGTGGAGAATTTGAGATGAAGATTCGTCCCTTATACGACCGCGTGGTCGTTCGTCGCAAGGAAGAAGAAAGCAAGACTGCCGGTGGCATCCTGCTGCCTGGTTCGGCGAAGGAAAAGCCCAACGAAGGTGAGGTAGTGGCGGTTGGCGAAGGTCGCATACTGAACAGCGGCGAGATCCGCCCCCTCAGCGTGAAGGTGGGCGACAAGGTGATTTTTGGCGGTTACGCCAGCAACGCCAACACCATCAAAGATGGCAATGATGAGTTGATCATCATCAGCGAAGGCGAAATCTACGGTGTAATCAAGGGCTAAGCCCGCGGTTTGCTCCGTTTCGAGAATCCGACAAGCTCTAGTTTAAGGAAGGCAATCATGGCTGCAAAAGACGTGAAATTTGGCGACAGCGCGCGCCGCAAAATGTTGGCTGGCATCAACGTACTGGCCGATGCTGTCAAAGTAACTTTAGGCCCCAAAGGCCGCAACGTGGTGCTGGACAAGGCGTTCGGCGCCCCGACCATCACCAAAGACGGCGTTTCCGTGGCGAAGGAAATCGAACTGAAAGACAAGTTCGAAAACATGGGCGCACAGATGGTCAAGGAAGTGGCCAGCAAGTCCTCCGATGAGGCCGGTGATGGCACCACTACGGCAACGGTGCTGGCTCAGGCCATCGTCAACGAAGGCTTTAAAGCCGTCGCTGCCGGCATGAATCCGATGGATCTCAAACGCGGCATCGACAAGGCGGTTGCCGCTGTAGTGGCGGAGATCGCCAAACTGTCCAAGCCGTGCACCCACTCCAAGGAAATCGCGCAGGTTGGCACTATTTCAGCCAATAGTGATACCCGGGTCGGTGAAATTATTGCCGAGGCCATGGAAAAAGTCGGCAAGGAAGGGGTCATAACGGTGGAAGAAGGCTCCGGCCTGGAAGATCAACTGGATATCGTCGAAGGTATGCAGTTTGATCGTGGCTACCTGTCCCCCTACTTCATCAACACTCAGGAAAGCATGAGTGTTGAAATGGATGGCCCCTACGTCCTCCTGGTGGACAAGAAAATCTCCAACGTCCGCGAAATGCTGCCTCTGCTGGAAGGTATCGCCAAAGCTGGCAAGCCACTGTTGATCGTTGCCGAAGACGTCGAGGGCGAAGCCCTGGCGACCTTGGTGGTGAACAATCTGCGTGGCATCGTCAAGGTCGCCGCCTGTAAGGCGCCGGGCTTCGGCGACCGCCGCAAAGCCATGTTGCAGGACATCGCCATTTTGGCGGGTGGCACCGTGATTTCCGAGGAAGTCGGACTGGATCTTGAAAACGCCACCCTCGAACACCTCGGGCAGGCCAAGCGCGTCAGCATGACCAAAGAGAACACCACCATCATTGATGGTGCTGGCACTGCGGCGGAGATCAAGGGTCGAGTCAATCAGATCCGCGCCGAAATCGAGGACACCTCCTCCGATTACGATCGTGAGAAGCTGCAAGAGCGTCTGGCCAAGCTCGCTGGCGGCGTTGCCGTGATCAAGGTGGGTGCGGCCACTGAAATGGAGATGAAAGAGAAGAAAGCCCGCGTCGAAGACGCTCTGCACTCTACCCGTGCGGCGGTCGAAGAGGGCGTGGTGCCTGGCGGTGGTGTCGCGCTGATTCGTGCCCAGAAGGCGCTTGATGCCCTCAAAGGCGATAACGAAGATCAGAATGTCGGCATCGCGATTACCCGTCGTGCGATCGAAGTTCCGCTGCGTCAGATCGTCCAGAACGCTGGTCAGGAAGCCTCTGTAGTGGCGGACAAGGTCAAGCAGGGCAAAGGCAACTTTGGCTATAACGCGGCCACCGGTGAGTATGGTGACATGATCAAGATGGGTATTCTCGATCCTGCCAAGGTGGCCCGTATTGCGCTGCAAGGCGCGGCCTCCATCGCCGGTCTGCTGATTACCACCGAGGCCATGGTGGCCGACGCGCCGAGCGAGAAGGAGAGCGGTGGCGCTCCCGACATGGGTGGCATGGGTGGCATGGGTGGCATGGGTGGCGGCATGGGTGGCATGGGTGGCATGATGTAAGCCAGTCCCGGTTTGGTTCTGCGTCCAGCGTATGTACCAAGCAAAAAGCCCTGCTTCGGCAGGGCTTTTTATTGTGTTGATCGCAATGGCAGCCCATCTACGCTTCGCCCAGCAATACCGCTGAAGACAATGAATCAGCGGGCAGGTGAGCGTGGTTGAAAGGTTTTTTCCGCGGGCTTTTGTGGCTAGAATAGCGCCAGGCTGAATTGTTTGCCGACGACAAGGTGTCTCCGGCAGCCGTATCCGGTCGCGTTGACCGTTCGGTCGATTCGCCAGGGTTGCAAAACAACAATATCAACTAACAAAGCAAGGTGGTCACTATGGAAAATTTTCTGTCGATGAATTTCTTGAATTTTCTGGTTCGCTGGGGGCACCTGCTGTTCGGGATCACCTGGATCGGCATGCTGTATTACTTCAACTTTGTTCAGGGCAACTATTTCAAGGAGGCGACTCCCGAGGCGCTGGCTGACGCCAAGGCCAAGTTGGCACCGCGTGCGCTGTGGTGGTTCCGCTGGGGGGCGATGTTTACCTTCTTGACCGGCGTTTTTCTGCTCGTCGGCGTACACAAACAAGGCGTGATGAACGATTACATCGTTGCCGGCGCGACCTTGGGCACACTGATGTTTTTGAATGTCTGGCTGATCATCTGGCCGAACCAGCAGATCGCCCTCGGCATGAAGCCGGGCGCCGCTCCTGCCGCCGGGGCGAAAGCCCTGCTGGCATCGCGCACCAACACGCTGTTCTCCGGTCCGATGGCGTATTTCATGCTGGCCTCGCCCCACATGGGTTACGGTGCCGGCAATCTGCTCAGCGCTGAAGGTGGTGGTGTCGGTCTCTATGCCGTGCTGGCATTGATAGCGGCTCTGGAGGTCAACGCGATTGCGGGCAAGATGGGTCCGATCACTACGGTCAAGGGTGTCATCCACGCCAGTATCGGTCTGGCGGTTGCCATGGTGCTGCTTCTACACTTTCTGTGAATGTTGACGGATTGAAAAAACCGGCGATTGCGCCGGTTTTTTTTGCCCGTGGAGCGCCGGTGTCCACGGAGTCGCCGTGTATAATGACGCGCTGTAAGAGCCGGTGCCGCGCAGTTGGCGCATCACCGGATAGCCGGGGCAGAGTGTCTACGGCGAGGCGCGTTGTGATTGAGCAAATACTGCATGAATGATACCGACCCCGTTCGTCGAGACCCCATCATTGCCACCCGAGGTGAAGTTCCCAATGATGCCGGCGCCGGCAGCGATCATCGCGCTAGTTATCGCGACGACAGTAAGCCAGACGCAGCCCCTGAGAGGGTCCAGAGCGGCGGTGGGTGGAAGCTCCTGTCAGTGATTTCTTTGTTGGGACTCCTGGGCGTCGGCGGATTCACCTGGCGTCAAAGTGTCGCGCAGGCTGAGCTCCTCGCCCGCTTCGATGAGCTGTCAGCGAAGATCAGTTCCACCGATGAATCGCTGAATCAGTCGGGCGCCGCAATCTCCATCAAGCTCAAGGAGCAGTCCGGCGCGCTCGACAAGCAGGCCGGTGAAATAAAAAAATTATGGGCGCTCGCCAACGAGACCCAGCGCAAGGCCCTCGCCGACAACAAGGCGAGTATCGATGGACTGAAATCGCGCATCGATAGTCACGACAAAACGCTGAAGGAGCTTGATCAAACCGGCGTCGCGTTGAAGAATAAGCTGGACACTGAATTGAAGAAACTTGAGTCAGCCAGCAGTGCCGCGCTAGCTGCCAGTGCCGCGGTTGACGACATGACGGCGCGGGTCAAAGTGATCGGCGACCGGCTTAATGGCCTGGATAAATCGCTGCGCGAAGCCCAGGCCAATCTGGCGGCGCGGGTCAAGGACAACGAGCAGGCGATTCGCGCTATCGACAGTTTCCGCAGAGAGATAAATCAGCAGCTCCAGGACATCCGCCAACGCCAGACCTCGCCGACACCCACTGTGCAGTAGAAGCGGTGCAGTAGAAGCGGTGCAGTAGAAGCGGTGCAGTAGAGATTGCTGTCATCGGTTAGCTGGCTGTGCGGCCCTGCCGTTATCGATTGCAAGAGATACCCAATGACTGTTATTCGCCAAGACGATGTGATTCAGAGCGTAGCCGATGCGCTCCAATTCATTTCCTACTACCACCCGGTGGATTTTATCCAGGCGGTTCACCAAGCCTATCAGCGCGAGGAATCGCCGGCCGCGAAAGATGCGATGGCGCAGATTCTGGTCAACTCCCGCATGTGTGCACTCGGCCATCGACCCATCTGCCAGGATACGGGGATCGTCACTGCATTTGTGCGAGTGGGTATGAATGTACAGTGGGAGGCGGATTTGAGTCTCGCCGACATGATTGACGAGGGCGTGCGCCGCGCTTATTTGAACCCGGACAATATTTTGCGCGCCTCCATTCTCAGCGACCCCGATGGCGCGCGCAAGAACACCGGCGACAATACCCCCGCAGTGACTCATTGTGAAATCGTCCTTGGCAACACGGTCGAGGTGCACGTCGCTGCGAAAGGCGGTGGATCCGAGGCCAAGGCCAAGTTCGCGATGCTCAATCCGTCCGATTCGGTGGTCGATTGGGTGTTGGAACAGGTGCCGAAGATGGGTGCGGGCTGGTGTCCGCCGGGGATGCTGGGCGTGGGTATCGGCGGCACCGCGGAAAAGGCCATGCTGCTCGCCAAAGAGGCGTTGCTCGATCCCATCGACATTCAGGCATTGCAGGCGGTCGGCGCCTCTACCCGCGCCGAAGCGCTGCGTCTCGAGCTGTACGACAAGGTCAACCAACTGGGTATCGGCGCGCAGGGTCTGGGCGGCCTGACCACGGTGCTGGATGTGAAGGTGAAAGATTATCCAACGCACGCCGCCAACAAGGCGGTCGCCATCACTCCCAACTGCGCAGCGACTCGCCACACCCACTTCGTGCTCGATGGCAGCGGTCCGGCGGTATTGACGCCGCCACGCCTTGAAGACTGGCCTGAAATCGCCTGGGAGGTTGGCGCAAGCGTGCGCCGAGTGGATCTTGATGCCGTTACCCCGGCGGCGATTCGCGAGTGGCGACCGGGCGAAACGGTGCTGCTGTCGGGCAAATTGCTGACCGGTCGCGACGCCGCACACAAAAAAATCGTCGATATGCTGGCTCAGGGCGACACGTTACCAGTTGATTTCACCAACCGCTTTATCTATTACGTCGGTCCGGTTGATCCGGTGGGCGCGGAGGTTGTCGGTCCGGCCGGGCCCACCACGGCGACGCGCATGGATAAATTCACCCGTACACTGCTGGAGCAAACCGGGTTGATCGGTATGGTGGGGAAGGCGGAGCGAGGCCCCGCCGCGATCGACGCCATCCGCGACAATCAGGCAGTCTATCTGATGGCGGTTGGCGGTGCCGCCTATCTGGTCTCGAAAGCCATCATCGGCGCCAAGGTGGTGGCGTTCCCCGAGCTGGGTATGGAAGCGGTGTACGAATTCGAAGTGCGTGATATGCCGGTGACGGTGGCGGTAGACAGCCGAGGTGAGTCGGTGCATACCACCGGACCGCTCCACTGGCGGCATGTCATCAGCGAGAAGTTGCGGGATGCGGGTTGACATTCCTGAGGAAACTGTGAGAATCGGCAAGCAACTCGCTGAAAGATCAGTAGTGTTAT